>JAFSOU010000103.1 GCA_017443265.1 Bacteroidales bacterium
CATCGACCCCAAGACAGTGCAGGGAAGTGTCAATTTCGATATGTTCAAACATGCCCTCAACCACGGCGATTTCTGCGGTGGCGAAGAAGGGGAGTATGCTCTGGCAAAAACTCTCATCGAATTTGCCGACAGCAACCTGCCCGGTTTCCGCGTGCTTACGGTGAACGGCAACTTGTTCCAGAACAGCGGTTCCAGCATAGTTCAGGAACTCGGCTTCACCCTTGCCGCCGCCAACGAGCTTATGGCAAAACTTACCGACATGGGCGTGGCTCCCGAAAAAGTGGCCAAGAATATGGTGTTCAGCTTCGCCATCGGCTCCAACTATTTTATGGAGATGGCCAAAATACGTGCTGCACGTCTGTTGTGGTCGAAGATTGTGGAGCAGTACCATCCTGCCTGCGACTGCGCTTACAAGGTGTTCATCCATGCTGCATCTTCGGTTTGGAACAAATCGCTTTACGATGCCCATGTGAACATGCTGCGCACCACCACCGAGACCATGAGCGTGGCCATTGCCGGCGCCGACTCTATCTCCGTGGCTCCGTTCGACATCGCCTACAAGGAGGCCGACGATTTCTCGTACCGCATTGCCCGCAACCAGCAGATATTGCTCAAAGAGGAATCTTATCTCGACAAGATTGCCGACCCCGCCGCCGGCTCCTATTATATCGAAAACCTTACCGATTCCATAGCCCAGTACGCTTGGAAAAATTTCCTCGCCGTTGAGGAAAAAGGCGGTTTCGCCCAGGCTATCCGTCAGGGTTTCGTTCAGGACGAAATCGAGGCTACAGCCACCAAACGCAACAACGACATCGCAATGCGCAAGACCGTTATACTTGGCACCAACCAGTACCCCAACCTCAAGGACGAGATGCTGGAAAAGATCGACAAAAAGGATAAATGCTGTTGCTGCTGCCATTCCGAGGAAGGTCCTATCCGCAAGCTGCACCAGTACCGTGGCGCCGAGGCTTTCGAGGAGCTGCGTCTGGCCACCGAGCGCGCCGAGCGCAAACCCAAGGTGTTCATGCTTACCTACGGCAATCTGGCTATGCGTCGCGCCCGTTCGGGATTCGCCACCAATTTCTTCGGCGTGGTGGGTTACGAGATTATCGACAATCTGGGATTCGCCAACGCACAGGAAGGTGTTGAGGCCGCTCTGAAAGCCAATGCCGACATCGTGGTGCTCTGCTCCTCCGACGACGAGTACGCCGAGATAGTTGCCGACGCTTGCAAAGGCCTGAAAGGCAAAGTAAAGAGCATCGTTCTGGCCGGTTATCCGAAAGAGCAGGTGGAAGAGTTCAAAGCCGCCGGTATCGACGAGTTTATCCACATCAAGACCAACGCTCTGGAATGCCTCACATCGTTCCAGAAACTGATGGGACTGATGTAATAAAGTCTTGACATTATAAATATAATTGCGGCGGATTTCGAAGAAATCCGCCGCAATTTTTATATGCTTGGTTTACTGTGTTTTACTGTGTCTTTCGCTAAAAATTCAATGCATTGTAGCAAGTTCGGGGTTCAACTCCTCCACAGCGGTGATGATGCCGTTGGCGACGAAAGCGTTGCCCTGCGATAGTCTTACTATGGTGTAGGTCTCCGAAACTTTGTGGGATGGGCTGATGGCGACGAGTTTCAGCGTCGTTCCGTCGGGAGTTTCAAAGCTGTCGCCGACTTGGATTTTGTTTATATTTTCGAAGCCTTTGTAGTTGGCCGATTTTTCGGGGGCATAGGAGGCCCAGCCGTTGGTGGTGTGCAGAGGATGGTCGGTGGTGGCGGTGAGTGTGGTGCTGTTGTCGAAAGTGTAGGTAACAAGGTTGCAGTGCTTTGCGTTGGCAGTCTCTTCCACGGTGGCGGCAATGCTTTTGCCCGCTTTGTCGAAACTTAGCACTTGGTCGCTGAGCTCGATGTCTTCGATGTTTTTGAAAGTGCCGTCGGCCATGGCGATTTTTGTGCCGGGGGCGAGACAGTGCACGTCAAGTCCGCTGAAATAAATCTCCGAAAGGGCGGTGTCGTCGAATTTGTCGCCTTCGTAAACTTCGAGTATCTCGAAACGCATCGTCCACTGCTGTTTGAAAGTCAGCGGCTCAATTTCGAAAGTCTGGTCGCTGCGGCTGTCCTCTAGGTTGAGGATGGCCAGCGGCTGGCCGTTGACATACACTTTCAGGCGTTTCACCCGCGAGTTGTTCTTCCACGCCGCCTGACTCTTCACATATCCGTTTACCACGTGAATCTCGGTGATGCGAGGATTGTTGGCCTTGAAAGTGTATTCCACCCATTGACCTATGCCATAGCCTTTTACGCCTTCCACCCACGGGGTGTTGTACATCAGGTCGTGGAGGTTCTTCTCGTTGTAGTCGTTCTTGCCCTGACTTTTCAGTCGGCTCGAAGCCGTGATTTTTATAGGACCGCCGTCGCCGCAGTACCACGAACAACCTTGGCCCATGATGTCCCAGTAACTGCTGTAGGTCTCATCGTAACCGAGTTTTGCCATATATTCAAAATCGGACTCGGTCAACTTGTCCCATCCTTTTTTTTCGGCATATTTAAGGGCTTTGTCGAAATCTGCCGCACCTTTGTCGGAGAGGTGAATGTTCTTTACTTTCGGATAAAGGTTTTTGATTTCCTGCGCGTTGGCCGTCATCGTCAAAACGCAAAGGGCTATCGCTGCGATGGTCAGTTTTTTCATAATATTGGTATTTTTTGAAATCTCTAAAAAGAATAACGGCGTGTCGGGTGTTTTATTGTTTTTTTGATTGTTTATTGTTTTAAGTAAAGATCGCGTCTCTTCGAGACGCTGGTTTTCCGTGGCGTTGTCTTTCCCCAACACTGCGTTCCTTGTGTGGGGTTATTAAGAGAAAGCCCCGCTTGGGCATTTTGTGTAGTCGAACAATCTGGACTAAAATTTGAAAAACAAATAATAATAAATAATTCAGCAACATATATGCATTTCTATTATTGTCGTATTTAATATAAATCAGTTCTAACACAAACTATAGCGTTATTTATTTGCGGTTTGCCAGATACCTTCGGGGCTAAAAAAAAAAAACGCACGTCAGTGCGTTTTTTAACTATCAATTATCAATTATCAATTGTCAATTGTCAACCTACCGCTTCTTTCAGACGTTCGGCGTTTTCGGCCAGCTGCAAGGCATCTATCAGGTCTTGTATGTCGCCGTCCATAAATGCGGAAAGGTTGTACATGGTGTAGTTGATGCGGTGGTCGGTAACGCGGCTCTGCGGGTAGTTGTAGGTGCGGATCTTGGCCGAGCGGTCGCCGGTGGAGACCATGGTCTTGCGTTTCGACGACATCTCCTCAAGGTATTTGTTGTACTCGCGTTCGAACAAGCGGGTACGCATCACCACAAGGGCTTTCTCCATATTCTTTATCTGCGATTTCTGGTCCTGACACGACACAACTATGCCTGTGGGTATGTGGGTGAGTCGCACGGCGGAGTAGGTGGTGTTCACCGACTGTCCTCCGGGCCCCGAGGCGCAGAAAATCTCTTTCTTGATGTCCGACTGTTTCAGCTCCACGTCGAACTCTTCGGCTTCGGGCAGCACCACCACCGAGGCGGCCGACGTGTGCACACGGCCCTGTGTTTCGGTTTGTGGCACGCGCTGCACGCGGTGCACTCCCGACTCGTATTTCATAACGCCATAAACTCCGTCGCCTATCACGTTGAAAACTATCTCCTTATATCCTCCGGCAGTGCCTTCGGTATAGTCCACCACTTCGATTTTCCAGTTGCGTTTCTCGCAGTAGCGCACGTACATGCGGTAGAGGTCGCCGGCAAAGATGCTGGCTTCGTCGCCGCCGGTGCCGCCGCGTATCTCGAACACTGCGTTTTTGTGGTCCTGTGGGTCGGCGGGGATGAGCATCAGGCGGATGTCCTCCTCCAGCTTGTCGCGTTTTTCGGTGTATGCGGCCAGCTCTTCCTTGGCCATGTTGCGGAATTCCTCGTCTTTCTCGGTGCCGAGGATGTCTTTGCAGTTGGCTATGTTGCCGATGATGTCCTTGTATTCCTTGTAGGCCTCGATGACGGGCTGCAGGTCCTTGTAGTCTTTCGAAAGTTTCACAAAACGTTTCATATCCGACATTATGTTCGGGTCGTTTATTTCTTTCTCAAGCTCTAAATAACGGGCGTTTATGGCTTCTAATTTGTCTAACATTGTATCATTATTTGTTTTGCAAAGATACGATTTTTTTGCGACATCTGCTGTAAGCTTTTGTAAGATGTTGTAAATGAGTAAAAATAAAGCCTCCCCGATGTGGAGAGGCTTCATAAATAAGGGATAAAAATGAACAATAATCTATTTGATAATCAACTGATGCGTTTTTTCGTTGTTGCCGGCGCGCAGTTTTATCACATATACGCCTGCTTTCCAGTTGGAGGTGTTTATTGTTGTAGATTGGTGGGCGTACACATTGCCTTTCGAAAGCTGTCTGCCCATTAGGTCGAACACTTCGAAGCCGATGTTTTCGTCGCTGTTGACGGCCGATATGTTGAACTGCTGTGTGGCCGGGTTGGGGTAGATGCTCACATCAATCTTTTCTGCCATAGCGGTGTTTATCCCTACAGAGCCTTGTGCAAAAGATACGTCGTCAATGCCAATGCCGCGCCCAAAGTAGCTGGTGCCTTCGAAAGCCACTTGCAGGAAAGGAACACTGGGCAAGTTGAGCGATTCTTCGCGCCATGTGGTCATACTTGTGTTGTAAATAGCTAGTGTAGTCCATTCGCCGGCTAACGATGTGCGGTATTTTACTGTAAGCACATCTTGATAGTTCAGTCGTTTCTGGTTTCTTACCCTGAAAGAGATATGGGCGGATCCAACGGAAGATGTGTTTACCGGAGCGGTTTCCAAAATTGTTGTCTGGTTGTCGTAGCTGCTGCTTGGAGCTCCGCAGTACATGCTGTTTGTAGGACTGTATGGCGGGTAAGAGTTGTTGTCGCCGTGTGACACACGCCATTTGTAGTTTTCCGATGTGGCTTCGGCTTTCCAGTCGGCAGGCAAGTTGTTGCTGTCGGCATCGAAATTTTCAAAATATGGTATGGGTATGGCGTTGCGAGGCGTAGTGGCCGATGCCTCCACTCCCGATGTCCAAGCATTGTTGTGGAGCGAGTAAATCTTATATCTGTAAAGTGTTTGCGGCGTCAGCCCCGTATGTGTGAAATGATTGGAATAGCCTTGGTAAATAACGGTGCCGCCGCCGGTAACCTGATCGCCTGCGTTATAACCTTCGCCCTGTGGTGTGCCAAAAACACCGTTGGGAGAATAAAGGAGCAATACTTTTTCGTAGTTCCACAAACCCCATGTGAGTTCTAGAGAGGTTGATGTGGCGGGAGTTGCCACGAAGGAACCCGGGTTGATGTCGGCACCCATAAAGGTGAAGCAAACGGTTTTGTTTCGTGTTACGCGCGTGATGTTCGTTATGGGTTTGTTTGTTGCAGCGCCGCTCCACGATTTGGCCGATGGAGTGGTGGCGTCGGTGAACTGGTCCTTGTATGCACCGAACGGGCACGATGCGCTTTCCACAGTGCCGTATGAGTTTACAAAACTATTGGGGATGTCGTTGCTGTTTACGGCTGTGACGACATAGAATTTTTGCGGATGAGTGTTGTTTACATTGTATCCGGTCACTCCAGAACTGTGGGCGCGATAAACAAGCATTCCGAAACCGGGTATGTTGGCGTCGAATTTGTGGTTTTGGCGGTTTTCGAGCAGGAAGTATTCGTTGCGAGTGGCTGTCTCAACGCGGTAGAAAGAGTTGTCGTAAGTCTCTGCGTCGTTCATAACTATCACTTCGGGTTGTGAAAGTGTGCGGGGAGTTGCCCAGTGGTAGATGTAGCATTTGGTGTAGGGGTTGTGGTGGGCTGGTTTGGCTCCGTTGCCGTTCCAGCTTCCGCTGGCCATGATGTCCCAAGTGCCGGTTCCGGGGTATTTTCCGCCAGAACTCTCGTAGTCGGTGTCGTAGAAATCGGGGGCACCGAACACGTGTCCCAGTTCGTGGCATATCACTCCGATGTTGGTTACGGCATTTCCTGAGCTGCCTCTGAGTTCGGGCGAGCATGAGTAGTCGCGGAGTGTCTTGCCGTCAACGGAGCAGGCAGTAACCAGAGTGCCTCGGTGCGACCAGATGCAGTCGGCGCCGCCGCCCGACTCCTCACCGTATCCGGCGAAAAAGATATGTACACCGTCAACAAATCCGTCGTTGTCGTTGTCGAACTGTGCAAAATCGACGCTGTCGTTGGCAAGGGTGATGGCGTCGCGGGCAAACTGCTGCGAGTTGCCGTTGTTGTTGTTGCCGTAATATGCTATGGTTCGGGGCAGTGTGACGGGGCCAATGACAACAAATTCGAGATTCATTTTGCCGTAGGAGTTCTCGTAGTAGAAGTCGTGGACGCTGCCTGTTACGCCGTAGCTTACTTGGTTGAGCAGGTTGTTGAACTGATTTTTTGACAGTACGAAAGCCCTGTTGCTGAACGATGTCAGTATTACGGGGAATTTCACACGTCCCAGTGTAACAGCCTTTTCAAGCGATTTGTTTTTGTTTTCGTTCACCATATTCCATATTCGGATAAGGTTTTGCACTTGAAAATCGCTATAGAACAGTTTTTTGGGAGTCTGCTCAAGAAAGGCCTGCACCTCGGCGCTGCGTTCCGCTATGTCGGTGGCAATGTATTGCGAGGGGATCATGTTCCCTTCGCTGTCTTTTGTGGCATAACAGAAAAATCCCTCGTCGTTGTAAATCAACGAATAGCCGTCTTCGGTCTCGGCCCATTTGATACGCTCGTCGCCTTTCATGGTAAGGGTCAGAGTGGTGCTTTTGTCGGGTTGTGTGAAACGGATGGGGTAGGGGTAGGCGGTAACTGCCTTTGCCACGTTGACAAGGCAGAAAAGTGCCGTTGCAAAGATTATTACAATTCTTTTCATAAAAATGTTATTTTTGTGTTATTGTATTTTGTATCTTTTTTGTTTAATTATTACGTTATTGATTTATTTTCCGAAATCGATATCCCGCACTATGGGCTGCACTTTTTCGCGCAACTCGTTGATGTCCAGCATCGCGTAGGTGTTTTTCTGCGGGTCGTTGTATAGGTGCTTGTTTTTTTTGAATCTTTCTATGTCGAAATTTGTGGCTCTGCGGAAACTCTCGCGCGAAATGATTTCCTTCACTTTTTTTGCCGATATCAGTCCGCTTCTGTATTTCTGCAGTTCGTCGTTTTTCATGTATTTGCGGTATCGCGAGAGCTGGCGTGCAGTCTGCTCGGGATTGCCGTTGTCGTTGATGGAGGCGAGGTTCACGTTGCCGGCGAGGGTGGTTTCCAGAAGCGCCATCTTTTTGTTTTTCTTGTCTTTGTAATAGCCCAGATAGGCGTGTGCGGGTTCGATGAAAATAACGGTGTGGATGCCTATCTTCTTCAATATCGAGGCCATGAACACGCATGCGTCGATACAGTTGGCCTGTTTGTTTTTATACACTTCGTCGAAGAAACGTATGTATTGGGTGTTCACCTTTTTGGAGTGACGGCTGGTGTTGGTTATCGAGCTGTAGTGTATGCCTTTCGACTGTAGGTAGTACCAGATGGCGAACACCTGTTCGTTTACATAGTTTTCGTTCACCTGATAGCCGGTGAAACGGTCTATTATGCCTTGCTGGAGGATTTCTTCGAGTATCACGTCGAGGTAGGGGTGCTCCTCGTTGACGTAAGCTGCAAAGAGCCAGCGGTAGTCGATGTAGTTGTTGGCGGAGTCCCTCAATCCGAGCAGGCATTCGTTGACGCCGCGGTAGTTGAGGCGCATGTTCTTAACGTCCACCTCTTCGTCGTTGACGTAGCAGGTGAAGGTGAGGTCCACCATTCCGGGTTGCTTGAGCATGGACAGTTTGTCGTATTTCCATTTGATGAGCGGGGTTATGCGGTAGCGTGTGTTGGCGTCTTCGAGGGTCATCTGTATGATGGTTATGTAGTTTAGTTTCGACGAGTCGAGCACAATTCTCACTACCGAGTTGCGTTTAGGCGATGTGATGCCGATGGTGAACAGCTCCGACTCGGTTTTGCCGTTGTAGTTGGCCATTCCCAATATGAACGAGGGGTAGAGGGTGTTGTCGAGACTGCTGTTGTAGGTTACCTCGAAATTGACTTTGCTGGGGTCGAACGACGATCGTTTTTTGCCGCCGCCCGAGCAGGCTGCCGTAAGGATAACCATTGCTGTTGTTATTATTGTGAGTGCGGTTATGTGTCGTCTCATAATGTAAAGGTGGTTAGAATTTTTTTACTCTTGATTGATTTTCGCTTATGAAGCTTGCCCACGAGGTGTGTTTCTTGCCTTTGGTCGCTGCTTGTTGTATCTGTCCGTTGTTGTTCAGGAAATGGCAGTAGGCCACGGCAAGGGCGTCGGTGGCGTCGAGGTGTTCGGGCATCTCGGGAAATCGCAGAAGCCGCTGCAGCATGGCGGCCACCTGCTCTTTGGAGGCGGCTCCGTTGCCGGTAACGGATTGTTTCACCCTTCGTGGCTCGTATTCGCAGAAAGGGATGTCGTGGGCTAGGGCGGCTGCTATGGCCACGCCCTGCGCGCGTCCCAGTTTGAGCATCGACTGAACGTTTTTGCCGTAGAAAGGTGCCTCGATGGCAAGGAAATCGGGCAGGTGTGTGTCGATGATGTCGCGGGTGGCTTCGAAAATCTTTTTTATGCGCAGTTCGTGGCTCGTTATTTTTTGTATGTTGAGCACGTCCATGGTTATGAGGTCTGCTTTGTTGCCTTCCACGCTAAGTATGGCGTATCCCATCAGACGGGTTCCGGGGTCGATGCCCAAGATTATTTGTTCCACGATTGTCGTTGGTTTAAAGGTCGAAGCACTCTTTCTCGTATTCTTCGAGTTCCATTGTGGCGAAGTTGATGATGTTCTCTTCGTCGATAAGGTAGTCGAAGCATTCGGGGTTGGCTATGTTGTATATGTCCTGTTCGAATTTTTTGTGTTTGGAGCCGGCCGGAAGGTTTTTTAGCACGTATTCGCTCACGCACTCGAGAATGCGGGCGCGCTGTGTGGTGCCGTTGTCGGTGCCCATCTCGTCGGCAAAGTCCCAGTCGGCGACGGACATTTGCGGGTCGCGACGCGAGTCGAGTATCACCATCTTGTGCGCCTTGACGTAATAGTTCATCAGTGTTTTTGCTGTTTTGGTGGATTTAAGGGTGTAGTTGAGGAATACTATCCATTCGCCGTTTTCCTCCACCCAGCGGTTGATGGTAACGAACAGTATTGCGTCGATGCCGTATTGGGCACTGTATTTCATTAGGTTGTGCGAGAATTTCAAATCCTCAACACTTGAGGTGTCGGCGCGGGCTATCTCTTTGGCAGCCATGGGGCCAATAACGTAGTAACCCTTGCGTATCACAGGATTTTGCAGGGTTTGGTACATGTATGCGTGGGCTGTGTTCACCTCGCGGTTGAATACGAGGTCGTCGGCGTAAACCACTTTCTTCCGCTCAATTTTGTCGATAATGGGTGCTATGTATATAACCGCAGGCTTTTCGCTGTACAGATTTTCGTAGCGGGTAACCTTTTTTTCGGTTTTGCAGCCGAAGTTTATGGCGGCTATGGTGGCTATTACAAGTATGGTTGATATTTTTCTCATCGGTTGACCTTTCTATTCGTTGTTTTGTGTGTTGTTGGTGGTGTCGGAGGCGGTGTTTTTGCTGGCCTGCTGACGTTTCTGCTCGCGTTCTTTCTGCAGTTGTTCGCGTTTTAGTTCGCGTTCGTTCTGCTGTTGTTTTTTCTGTTGTTCGCGGGCTGCCTGAGTCTCTTTTTTCTTCTGCTCACGTTCTTTCAGAGCCTCTTTTTTCTGTTTTTCGCGTTCTTTCTGTGCTATTTTCTTTTGTTGTTCGCGTTCTTTCTGAGCGGCTTTTTTCTTGCTGTCGCGGTCGTCTCTCATCTGGTCGCGTTCTTTTTGTTTGGCTTTGCGTGCGGCTTTTTTCTCTTTCTCTCTGGCTTTGCGTGCGGCTTTTTTCTCTCTCTGCTGCTGTTTGTATTCTTTGGAGCCTTTCGGATAGCGCACTTTCTCGAACTCGAAGTCGTTGCCGAGGGCTTCTTTCTTGGCGGCCTCACGGTCGATGCTGTCCTGAATGCGGCGTTGTGCCATGCGCTCGCGTCCGGTGGCGGAGGTCATATTGTCCTTGAGGAACATTACATATTGCCTCGATTCGGGGTATGAAGCCATCTCTTTGTCGAAGAAAGTGTCGGCCTCGTCGAAACGCATTGCCAGTGCGAGGGTTACGGCGTAGTCGGCATATACGCCGGCTTTCACCGAGTCGCGTTTCTTTACCTTGTCGATGGTGGTGCGGTAGTCGTCGGATAGGTGGGCAAGGGTGGAATCGTTGGGCATCAGGTTGTAATCCAGCAGCATACGTGGGTCTTGGATGATGCTTTTATGGTGCGAACAACTTATCGTGGCGTTCAAGAAGCATATCACCATTGCGGCTCCGAACAGTCGAAGGATGTTTTTTATCATTTTTTTCGTTGTTTCGTTGTGTTTGTTTTTATATCGCTTGCATCGCAAAATATTGACCTACGGCTTTTTGTGTCCAATAAACCGTCTGCCGCCATTTTGTTTTTGCAAACGACAAAAATACGTTTTTTTTCCGATATTTCAAAGGCCTTTTTTCGTTTTCTACAATTATTGACAAAAAAAATGTATTTTTGAAACGCGGAAAAGTTTGTCCGTGTGATAGTCAATAAATTTATATTTAATAAATTGCAACAAAAATAATGAACAAGATAATAGGAATTTTCGCTTTTTCGGGACTTTTGATGATAGCATTCCACGTTTCGGCTCAGATGAGTTACGGCGGACAGCCGCACGTGAACGACCTGAAAAATGCCAACCCCATTCCGACATACGAGCTTCCGGCAATCGACAACCAAGCTCTTTTGCTTGAAGACGAGGAACTTAACCGCAAAGGGCGCCCGTTCCGCATAGGCACGGTGCACGATGTGGCGATAACTCCCGCCACCCATGGCGTTTGGGACACTCTGCCCGACGGCGGCCGTCTGTGGCGAGTGGCCGTTTCGTCGAAAGAGGCAACCTTTGTGCGTCCCATCCTCGACACATACGTCATTCCCGACGGAGCCGAGGTGTTCGTTTATACTCCCGGTCAGGATTTCGTTATAGGCAAGTTTACCAACGCCAATGCCGACGAAAATGGTTTCCATACGCAGATAATCCCGGGCGAGACTTTTGTTTTTGAGTACTACGAGCCCGCCGATGCCGGCTTTCACGGCCGACTTACAATCAATCAGATAGGACGTGGCCACCGTAACGCTTTCGCAACCATGCGCGACAATGCCAAAGGTCAGCTGGGCGATGCCGAAGGCACTTGCCACCCCAACGTGGCCTGTAGCGAGGGCGACAACTGGCGCGACCAGATAAACGGTGTGGTGTGTATGGAAATCACCGCCTCCGACGGTATCTACTGCTGCTCGGGCTCGATGATAAACAACACCGCCAACGACGGCACCCCCTACCTGCTTTCGGCTCATCACTGTCAGGAGGACATCACCGTGCGCCGTTGGACTTTCTATTTCCTTTACCAAGCCGCTACCTGTAACGGAACAACGGCTCCCATCAACAAGTCGGCCACAGGTGCCACAATCGTTGCCAAAAAATCGGCAGGCAGCGGATGGACTATAAGCGGTTCCGATTTTTTGCTGCTGAGAGTTACGGGTGCCATCAATCCCACTTTCAACGTGTATTACAATGGCTGGGACCGTACCAACGGAAATACCGGCCTTGTTGGTGCCTGTATCCACCATCCCGGCGGAGATATGAAGAAAATCAGCATTCCTCAGCGGGTTTCATACATGCAAAGGGCCAACACTACTATGTGGGATGTGCAGTGGATTACCAACCCTGCCACCAATAAAGGCGTTACCGAGACAGGCTCGTCGGGCTCGCCGTTGTTCAATGCCAGCAAACGTATCATCGGTCAGCTCTATGCCGGAGAATCGTTTTGCGACGCCCTCAACGGCACCGACTGGTACGGCAAGTTCTACAGCTCGTGGACTGGCGGCGGCACCTCCACAACCCGCCTCTCCGACTGGCTCGACCCCACAGGCTCCAATGTCAATTATCTCGACGGCCGCTACGCCTCCGACCCTGTGGGCATTGCATCTCCCTATGCCGACGAGGTGCATCAGATGAAGCTTTTCCCCAATCCCGCCAAAAACCAAGTGAGCATCGAAACCGACGAGACCGGCATTGCCGAATACACCATCTACAACCAAATGGGCGTGGCAGTGCAGTCGGGACGCATGCTGCTGGGATTGGACAACTACAGACTCGACGTGAGCCGTCTGGCGGCAGGTGGCTACGTGCTTAATGTAACGGTAAACGGAATGCGGTTTGCGGAGGTTTTAGTGATTGGTGAATAGTGATTCGTGATTAGTATTTGTTATATGATTAAAAGAATAAAAGAATCGGGTAGGTTGGAAGAGATTGTGTGGATGGTGATGTTCACTCTGTTTTGTTTCGGAGTGTCACTGTTCCGCTTTTTCTATACCGACACTAAGGTGTTCCTGTTTCTGAATTGGAACCTTTTTTTGGCCTTTGTGCCGTGGGCTATTGCCACTTTGGTGGTGCTTAGCAAAAGGTTGCGAAGCTCGAAAATTATGTTGGTGGTGCTGATTTCCGTGTAGCTTCTGTTTTTCCCCAATGCCCCGTATATTCTTACCGATTTGTTCCATCTGCGTCTTAACTCATCAATGCCGGTGTGGTTCGACCTTACATTGATTCTTTCTTTCGCTTGGACTGGACTGCTGTTCGGTTTTTTGAGTCTGTGGGACATAGAGAGTGTGCTACGGAAATACCTCAAAAATGGCTGGGTGACGGCAATTTCAGTGTTTCTGCTCTTTCTCGGAAGTTTCGGCATCTATATCGGTAGATACCTGCGTTGGAACAGTTGGGACATAATGACTTCGCCTTTCCAGTTGATGTACGATATCGGCGACAGGCTGGTCAACCCGTTCAGTCACCCGCGAACTTGGGGTATGACCCTTTTTATGGGGCTGTTCCTCAATATTTTATATTTCTCTTTCAAGATGAGTCGTGAAAGAAAAAATGTACTTTGAACTGAAAAATTAGCACTATGAAAAAGAAACGTAAAAAGATAATCCCTCCCGAGCTGCTGGCGGTGCGCATTGCCAACCGTCAGCTGGAGCGCGAACTGCTCGGCGACGGCTTCCACAGCCGCACGAGACTTAAACGCAACCGCAAAATCTACACCCGCAAACAAAAACACGCTGGCAATTCGGATTTGTAATATCAAAATTGTAGAGACGATGTGCACATCGTCTCTACCCCCCCAACCCCAAACCCAACCCAACCCGCACAACGCCAATGATTTTGGTTGTTCAAAATAATTGGTGTGAAAAATTAATTTTGTAGGTCGGTAAAAAAAATATATTTTTGCAAAATTAAAACTATCTGATTTGAAATGTCGGTGGATAAATACCTGAACAAATATCGTGTGCCCTCGGCGCGTGCATCGTGGCACAATTATAGTGCCGGTGTGTATTTCGTAACAATATGTACCCATAAAATGGAACATTATTTTGGCAAAATAAATTCTCTAGAGACGAAGTGTACATCGTCTCAAATACAACAACAACCGACAATGATATTATCCGAAATTGGAAAGTATGCCGACGAACAATTTGCCAATGTGCAAAGCCATTATCCATACGTAGAAATACCGTTGTGGGTGGTGATGCCAAACCATATTCATTGCATTGTGATGATTGACAGCAATAATGAAACAAACGACAATTCTGAACCTGTAGAGACGATGTGCACATCGTTTCTAACAAAACAAAACCGTTGGAAAAATGACACTATCGATGAAAAAATGCAAAACATTTCGTTGCAACGTGGCAAATTGTCGACTGCAATTGGCGGAATAAAACGTGCAATTTCGCATTTCGCCAACGAAAATAAAATTCCATTTGCGTGGCAGCCGCGATTCCATGACAGAATTATTCGCGACACCGATGAATTGAACCGCATTGCGGATTACATCAACAACAATGTCGCAAAATGGGATTCCGAAAACAACGAATGATTAAAATCACGTTTGTACCCGTAGAGACGATGTGCACATCGTCTCTGAAATAAAACAGTTGATATAAAATTGCTGTTATATCTGTTGTCGACGATGTGCACATCGTCTGAAAAATGATATTAAATTATTGTATTGTTCATTGAGACGATGTGCACATCGTCTCTATAGTTATGGGCGAAAAAAAACGCCATTATTTCTTCAGCTGTTTAGCAGCGTCGTCGAGGGCGTCCTCGAAGGTTTTCTGGATGCCGAGGGCGAAGGTAACGTCAACGTAGGGCTTCTTGGCACCGTCGTTGTTGTGGATATAGATGGCGTA
>JAFSOU010000104.1 GCA_017443265.1 Bacteroidales bacterium
CACATCGGGATGTGCTTTCTCTATCTCGTCGAGCAGCACTATGGAGTAGGGTTTGCGGCGCACCTTCTCGGTAAGTTGTCCGCCCTCTTCGTAGCCCACGTATCCCGGAGGCGCTCCTATCAGCCGCGACACGGCGAATTTTTCCATGTATTCACTCATGTCGATACGTATCATAGCGCTCTCGGTGTCGAACAGATATTGTGCCAGCACTTTGGCAAGATATGTTTTTCCCACCCCTGTTGGTCCAAGGAAAATAAAGGAGCCTATTGGTTTGTTGGGGTCTTTCAGTCCGGCGCGGTTGCGGCGTATGGCTTTGGCAATTTTCTTCACTGCCTCGTCTTGGCCTATCACTTTGCTTTGTAGGTCTTCTTCCATTTTCAGCAGGCGGTTGCTTTCGTTCTGTGCTATGCGTTGCACGGGCACGCCGGTCATCATGGCCACCACCTCGGCCACATCCTGTTCGGTAATGGTGATGCGTTTCAGTTTTTCGTCCTGTTCCCACTGCCGTTTCACGTCGCTGAGTTTGGCGTTGAGCTCGCGCTCTTGGTCGCGGTATTCGGCGGCCTCGTTGTAGTTTTTCTGCGCCAGCACCTCTTTCTTTTTAGCCGCCACGTTGGCTATCTCTTGTTCGAGGGCTATTATTTCGGGCGGCACATTGATGTTGGAGATATGAACACGGGCGCCGGCTTCGTCCATGGCGTCGATGGCTTTGTCGGGCAGCAGACGGTCGCTGATGTAGCGGTTGGTAAGTGCTACACATGCTTCCAGAGCTTCGGGCGAATAGGTTACCAGATGGTGATCCTCGTATTTATCCTTTATATTATTAAGTATGGTAAGAGTCTCTTCGGGGGTTGTGGCATCCACAATCACTTTCTGGAAACGGCGTTCCAAAGCGCCGTCTTTCTCTATATACTGTCGATACTCGTCGAGAGTTGTGGCACCTATGCATTGCAGTTCGCCGCGTGCCAGTGCCGGTTTGAACATATTGGAAGCGTCGAGAGAGCCTTGAGCTCCTCCCGCACCCACTATGGTGTGTATCTCGTCGATAAACACTATTATGTCGGGATTCATCTCCAGCTCTTTCAGTATTGCTTTCATACGTTCCTCGAATTGTCCGCGGTATTTGGTGCCGGCCACTAGCGAGGCAAGGTCGAGAGTTATGACGCGTTTGCCGTAGAGTGTGCGAGGCACTTTGCCCTCGCTGATGCGTATGGCAAGGCCTTCTGCAATGGCCGATTTTCCCACGCCGGGTTCACCTATAAGGATGGGGTTGTTTTTCTTGCGTCGGCTAAGGATTTGGGCGATGCGTTCCAGTTCTTTTTCTCGGCCCACTATAGGGTCGAGACGTTTCTCGGCTGCCGCTTTGGTAAGGTCGCGGCCGAAGTTGTCCAAGGCGGGTGTGCGGCTGTTTTTGTTGCCGGGAGCACTTTGTCTGCTTTGTGAAGATGTGTTGCCAGGGCCGAAGTCATCGTCCTCTTCGTCGTCATCGTCGTCGAAAGGTGCGCTCGATTGGAAATCGGGCGTGGCGCTTGAGTCGTCGTTGTAGTCATCAAGGTTGGCATTGTTATTTGCTGTGTTGCACAGCGATTTGGCTTTTTCGAGGTCGAGGCCTTGTTCGGCAAGCATCTGCGAAACAATGTTGTCGTTGTTGCGGAGCATGGCGAGCAGAATGTGTTCTGTCCTTACTTCGGGACTTTTGAACTCCTTGGAGATAAGGAAAGAAAAACGGATGATGTTTTCGGTTTGTTTCATAAAAGGCACTTCGTCGTCGGCAGAGTATTTCACGTTGTCGCTAATCGAAGCCAGGGCCTTCTCGATGCGTTGGCGTATGCTTGCAGTGTCGATGTTGGAATTATTGAGTATTTTCATGCCGGAGCATTCCTTTTCGCGCAGCATGCCGAGGAACAGGTGCTCAACGCCTATGTTCTGGTTTTTCAGGCGTATGGCTTCGTCGCGGCTGTTGGTTATCACTTTCACAGCGTGGGGGCTTAGTTTGGGCTGATTCATATTTTATAGTGCAGGTTGATATTGGTTGTTTCGATAAAAATGTTTGACGTACAAAAGTTTATGATTAGGAAATTGCTAAAAACATACTTTTTTCATCGCTTCAAAGTTACAAAAAATCTATCGAAAAATAAAGCAAAAAAAAATCGCAATTTTCAACAGAAATTTGTTTATTTGGACAAAAAAAATCATTTGTTTTACAGCCTAATAACTGCATAACTCAAAAAATATTGTATAATATTTAATTATTTAATTTATTGATATTGAGATGTTTATAAAAAACAAATAAAAAATATGAAAATAAATGTGCTGTAAACGGAAAAAAAATTGTAACTTTGCAATGTCCTTTTTGCGTAAAAAAGGGCGTTGCCTTTATGTATATTGGCAATAAGTGTTTGAAATTAATAGAATAGTAAAACATAAATAACTGATAGTCAAATGAAAAAAACATTAAAAATTGCATTAGTCGCATTCTTCTTGATGGGATTTAGCGCTTCCTATGCTCAAGAAGATACTGCAGAGTACGTGCCACTGACTCGTTATCCCCACTACAGTTTTTGGAGCAACTGGTCAATTGGCCTGAACGGAGGTTGGACTTGGCGTATCCAGAAAGAAACCAAAGATCCTGCCATTGATGCTCTTAACCCGCACGAACGTTGGGGTTGGGGTATCGGCGGTTTCTTGGCTAAAGAACTGAACTACATTTGGGACGTTCGTTTCCAAGCTATGTATGCCGATGTCGACACCAAAATCAAAAACATCAACCTCTACAGATGGGTACAAGGAAATGGTTACCAGCCCAACCTTAACTATGTTGGTGAACACTTGAACTTGCAGGTTGACTTCACATTCTCAATCATCGACGCTATTAAGGGTTTCAGAGATCCTTATAGAAAAGTTCAGTGGTATCTGCTCGGTGGTATGGGTGGTACATTGTTGCTCCCCGACAACGACAGAGTTACCCCCGACGGTAACAAAACTGAAATGTGGTTGGGCAACTACTTCTACACAGCCACAATCGGTATGGGTCTCTCTTGGAGATTTGCCGATCATTGGTCTGTTTATGTAGAACCCACCGTTTACTCCTTGGCCGACTTCTCTCAAATCGAGAAATTGGACTTCGTGGGTAGCTACCTCTATATCCCCCTGGGAATTGAATATCACTTCGGCGTAACCGACGAAGACAAAGCCCGTATCGAACAAGAAAAGTTCTACACCAAAGAAAAATTCGACGAGCTCAACAAAGAACTTGACGATGCTAACGACGAACTTGCAAAAGCTAAAGATCAGGAAAACAACCTGAAAAACAAAATCGCTTCCCTCGAAGACGAGAATGGCAAACTTAAAGACCAACTCGACAAATCCGAGGCTGAGAACGGCCGTCTGCGCAATGCTCTGAAAAACGTGAAAGACAACCAGCAGAACCTCTACGGTATGCCACTGTCTATCCTCTACCCGAACGATGTTTGGAAAGTTCCTTCGGATCAGATGAGAAAACTCGAAGCTGTTGCCGAAGTTATGAAGAACAACCCCGACACCAAGTTCACCATCATCAGCTTCTGCGACGAACCCGCAAGCTACGAATACAACGACAAACTTTCCGAAAAACGTGCTAAAGAGGCTAAACGTCTCCTCGTTGAAAAATACGGTATTGCCGAAGATCGCCTGGCTACCGAATGGAAAGGTAAACGTGAATGCTTCGGTGACTGCAAATTCAGCATCAACCGCAGAACTTCCTTCTACGTAAACATGGACGAAGAATAGTATTCAACTCCACAATACAAAAAGAGGATTCGCAAGAATCCTCTTTTTTTTATCTCCACAATCGAAAAAAATATAGCCTGCCGTACTGCGGCAGGCTATATCGTTCGTTATAATTCAGTGACGTAATTACTTCTTTTTTGCGTTTAGAGCGGCTACCCATTCCTTGATGCGTTGCTCGTCCTTAAGTCGGCAAACAAGCAACGATTTGCCGCTGTAGGCCACCAGACAGTCGTCCATGCCCTGAACTATGGCTTCCACGCCGGGTTCTATGTTTATCACGGTGTTTCTGCATTCCTCCACAACCACGTTGCCTTTCACGGCATTGTTTTCGGCATCCTTTTTTGCGTGGGTGAACAGCGACCCCCATGTGCCTATGTCGCTCCAGCCGAAGTCGGCGGGTATGGTGTAGGTGAGTGGCGATTTCTCCATCACTCCGTAGTCGATAGAGATGTCGGGACAGCGGTGGAAATTGCGGCTGATGAACGTCTGCTCGTCGGCGGTGCCGAACTTGGCCTTGCCTTCGTCGAAAATCTCGGTAAGGTCGGGGATGAATTGTTTTAATGCCGATAGGATCCCCTCCATTGACCAGATGAAGATGCCGGAGTTCCACAGGTAGCGACCGCTTTCGAGGAACTGCACTGCTTTCTCGAGGTTGGGTTTCTCGGTGAAACTGGCTACCTTGGTTACTGCTCCTTCCGTGCAGTTGGCGTCGGGGGTTTGTATGTAGCCGTAGCCGGTTTCGGGTCTTGTGGGTTTGATACCGATGGTGAGCAATGCTTTTCTGTTTTCCGGTTTGGAGACGAAGTCGAATCCGGTGGAGATGATGCGTTGGAATTCGGCCTCGTTGGTAACAAGATGGTCGGCGGGAGTTACAACTATGTTGCAATCGCTGTTTTGTGCCATAATATGGTAGGCAGCGTATGCGATGCAAGGGGCGGTGTTGCGGCGCATGGGCTCGCAAAGCACCTGACTCTCGGAGAGTTCGGGTATGTGCTGCAGCACAAGGTCTTTGTACATGGCGTTGGTTACTACAAGAAAATTGCTTGCGGGCACCAAAGGCAAAAACCTCTCGAAAGTGCTGCGGATGAAACTTTTGCCAGTGCCGAGAATGTCCAGAAATTGCTTGGGACATTCGGTTTTGCTTACCGGCCAGAAACGGCTTCCGATGCCTCCGGCCATTATTATACAGTAGTTGTTGTTTTGCATGGTGTTTGTATTTTTTTGAAAGTGCAAAAATACGGATTTTTTTTCATTTGAGCAAGGGTGTATGTAAATCCTTCTCTTTTCACAATTCAAATGACACATCTTCAATAAATAACCACTTTCTTCATCGCAGTTCACACATCACAACTCACTATTTACAAAAAAATCGTATATTTGCAGGTTAATTATAATTAGTCGGTCGCGAGTTAAGCGACTGACAGATAGTGATATATATAATTTTTTATAACAATGTCCGATAAGTATAACGAGTACAAGCAATTAGACATGACCGCTCTCGGCGAGGAAATCCGCCGTTACTGGGAAGAAAACGACACCTTCCACAAAAGTCTCCAGCTATCCGAAGGGAAAACGCCTTTCGTATTCTACGAAGGTCCTCCGTCGGCAAACGGAGTGCCGGGCATTCACCACGTTATGGCACGTAGCATAAAAGATATTTTCTGCCGCTACAAAACCATGAAGGGTTTCTTTGTGGACCGCAAAGCCGGCTGGGACACCCACGGTCTACCCGTGGAACTCGGCGTGGAGAAAAAACTCGGCATCACCAAGGAGGACATCGGCAAAAAAATCAGCGTGGACGACTACAACCGCGCCTGCCGCGAAGAGGTGATGAAATACAAGGACCTCTGGGACGACCTCACCCGTAAGATGGGCTATTGGGTGGACCTCGACAACCCTTATATCACTTTCAAAAACGAATATATCGAAACTCTGTGGTTCCTGCTCAAAGACCTCTATAACAAAGGCTTGCTGTACAAAGGCTACACTATCCAGCCCTTCAGTCCCGCCGCTGGCACAGGCCTCAGCTCGCACGAGCTCAACATGCCCGGCTGCTACCGCGATGTGAAGGACACCACCTGCGTGGCGATGTTCCACCTCAAAGCCAATCAGGCACTGCCTTTCGGCGTGGATGTCAAATCCGAGGATGTGAACGTTCTGGCATGGACCACCACCCCGTGGACACTGCCTTCGAACACTGCCCTCGCCGTAGGTCCCGGCATCGAATACGTGCTGGTGAACACCTTCAACCCCTACAGCGGCGAACCCATCAATGTTATCGTGGCCAAACCTCTGCTCAACAGCATGTTTCCGCCCGAAAACGCCAACATCCCCTTCGAGGAATACAAGGTGGGCGACAAGAAAGTGCCCTTCCGCGTGCTCGGCAACGCTGTCAAAGGCAAGGAACTCAAGGATTTGGAATACGAACAGCTCATCCCGTGGGTGAACCCCGGCGAAGGTGCTTTCCGCATCATCCTTGGCGACTACGTAACCACCGAAGACGGTACCGGCATCGTGCACATAGCACCTACTTTCGGTGCCGACGACGACCGCGTGGCCAAACAGGCCGGAGTGCCGCCCCTCGTGCTTTTCGACAAGGACGGCAAGCAGCAGCCAATGGTGGACCGCACCGGCAAGTTCTTCCTCGTCGAGCAGCTCGACCCCGAGTTTGTGAAAAGATGCGTCAACACCAAGCTTTACGCACCCTATGCAGGCAAATTCGTGAAAAACGCCTACGACCCCGAAAAGACCGAGAAAGACCCCACCCTCGATGTGGATATCGTGGTGATGCTCAAGGCCGAAGGCAAGCTCTTCCGCAGCGAGAAACACACCCACAGCTACCCCCACTGCTGGCGTACCGACAAGCCGGTGCTCTACTACCCCCTCGACAGCTGGTTTATCCGCACCACCGCACTAAAAGACAGAATGATAGAGCTTAACAAGACTATCAACTGGAAACCCGAGGCCACCGGCAGCGGACGTTTCGGCAACTGGCTCGAAAATCTTGTGGACTGGAACCTCTCGCGTTCGCGTTATTGGGGCACACCGCTGCCTATCTGGCGTACCGAGGACGGCTCCGAAGAGATATGCATCGGCAGCGTGGACGAACTCCGTGCCGAGATAGAGAAATCCGTCAAGGCGGGATTTATGGGAAATAACCCCTACGCCTCCGACGATTACGAGAAATTCGACCTGCACCGTCCCTACATCGACGGCGTGGTGCTGGTTTCGCCCAAAGGCAAGAAAATGTTCCGCGAACCCGACCTTATCGATGTTTGGTTCGACAGCGGCGCAATGCCTTATGCTCAGATACATTACATGGGCAAGGAAGGTCAGCTCAACCCCAAGACTTTCCCCGCCGACTTCATCGCCGAAGGTGTGGACCAGACCCGCGGTTGGTTCTTCACCCTCCACGCCATCGCCACGATGTGCTTCGACTCGGTATCTTATAAAAACGTGGTTTCCAATGGTTTGGTGCTCGACAGCAAAGGACAGAAAATGTCCAAACGCTTGGGCAACGCCGTGGATCCTTTCGAAACGATACAGAAATTCGGCCCCGACGCCACACGTTGGTACATGATAACCAACTCGCAGCCGTGGGACGCCCTCAAATTCGACCCCGCTGGCGTTGACGAGGTGCGTAAGAAATTCTTCGGCACGCTCTACAACACCTACGGTTTTTTCGCGCTTTACGCCAATATCGACGGTTTCACCTACTCTGAGCCCGACATCGACATAGCCCGCCGCCCCGAAATCGATCGCTGGATACTTTCCGAGCTCAACACCCTGGTGAAAACCGTTGATGACTATTTCAACGACTACGAGCCTATGAAAGCCGGCCGCGCCGTGCAGGAGTTCGTGGATTGGTACCTCAGCAACTGGTACGTGCGTCTGTGTCGCCGCCGTTTCTGGAAAGGCGAATACACCGAAGATAAGATTTCGGCCTACCAGACCCTCTACACCTGTTTGGAGACCCTCGCCCGCCTGATTGCACCCATAGCACCTTTCTTCAGCGAACGCATGTTCCGCGACCTCAACAACGTAACCCACCGTATCGACGCCGAATCGGTGCACCACACCGAATTCCCTGCATACAACGAAAGTGTTGTCGACAAAGCCCTCGAACAGCGTATGCAGCTGGCACAGAAAATATCGTCGATGGTACTTTCGTTGCGCAAACGCAGCAACCTGCGCGTACGTCAGCCGTTGGCAAAGATAATGATTCCCGTGGCCGACGATTTCCAGCGTCAGCAGATAGAAAAGGTGGCACACCTCATCACCTCCGAAGTCAACGTTAAGGAGATAGAATACCTCGACGCCGCCAACAACGTGCTTGTGAAAAGCGCCAAACCCAATTTCAAGACCCTCGGACCGCGCTACGGCAAGATAATGAAAGCCATAGCCGCCGCTGTTACAGCCTTCTCGCAGGCCGACATCGCCAAGATCGAAACCGAAGGCCGTTATAATATGGTCATCGAAGGTCAGGATGTGGAACTCCTTATCAGCGATGTGGAGATAGCCACTCAGGACATCCCCGGATGGGTGGTGGCCAACGAAGGCACCCTCACCGTGGCCCTCGACGTAACGCTTACGCAGGAACTCAAGAACGAAGGTATCGCCCGCGAGCTGGTAAACCGCATACAGAACATCCGCAAGGACAGCGACTTCGCCGTTACCGACAAAATCAATGTGGACCTGCTCAGCAATCCCGAGTGGGACGGTGCCGTGCAGCAGTATATGGACTATATCTGCTCCGAAACCCTCACGGCAAGCCTCAATCTGGTGCCCACCATCGCCTCGCCCGACCGCAAGGAAACCGAGATTATCGACGGCATGCCCACCGAAATCTGGGTAAGGAAGGCGTAAAGCGGGATTTGGTACCTGTTGAACTCGTATCGTATAATGGCAGAAAACCAGAACATAGAATACAAGGAATCGTGGCGGGATGAATACCTGAAGTGGATTTGCGGTTTTGCAAATGCACAGGGAGGAACCCTCTATATTGGTATTGACGACAAAGGAAATACTGTCGGAGTCAAGAATGCCAAAAAACTTATGGAGGATATTCCCAACAAGGTGCGCGACACTATGGGAATTGTTGTGGACATAGATCTGTCACAAACAGATGGAAAGGATGTTGTTGTCATAACCGTTCCTGTTCACGATTATCCTGTGAACTATAGAGGTGAGTACCATTATCGGAGCGGCAGTACCAAGCAACTGCTACAGGGAGCGGCTCTTACTCGTTTTCTGTTGAAGAAGACAGGAAAAACTTGGGATTCCGTTCCAATAGAGAATGTTTCGGAAGATGATTTGGACAAGGAAAGTTTCGATATCTTCAGACGCGAGGCTGTACGTAGTGGACGTATGAGCGAAAAAGATTTGAAACTCACCCGCAAACAGTTGCTGGAAAGTCTTAACCTTTATGATGATGGTAAACTTAAAAGGGCAGCGATACTTTTGTTCCATCGCAATCCCGAAAAATGGATTACTGGCTCTTGGGTTAAGATTGGCTATTTCTTGAATGATGCTGATATACGCTATCAGGACGAGATACACGGCTCGCTGATGATGCAGGCCGAACGCACCATCGACTTGCTTTATACCAAATACTTGATAGCGGAAATATCGTATGACAATATCACACGCATCGAGCATTATCCATATCCGAAAGATGCTGTGCGAGAAGCTATTTTCAACGCACTTATCCATCAAGATTTCGCGGCTGGCATACCTATACAGATAAGCGTTTACAGCAACAAACTCTATATCAGCAACGATTGTGTTTTCCCCGACAGTTGGACAGCAGAAACTCTTAAACAGAAACATCGCTCGTTGCCACACAATCCCGACATAGCCAACACTTTTTTCCGTGCAGGTTTTATCGAAAGTTGGGGGCGTGGAATCGAAAAAATATGCACCTTGTGCAAAAATTACGAAATCCCCGAACCGGAGTACACGGTGCATTCTGGAGATATCATGCTGATGTTTTCGGTACAAAACCATGTCAAAAAAGTCACCGAAAAGGTCACTGAAAAGGTCACCGAAAAGGTCACCGAAAAACAAAATATGATTCTTGATGAGATTGGGAAAAACAATTTTGTTACTGCCAAACAATTATCGGAAACTCTCAATATTTCTTTGAGAAAAACGAAAGAAAATATTTCCAAACTCAAAGCCAAAGGCCTTATCCGCCGCGTTGGCCCTGCCAAAGGCGGACATTGGGAAGTGATGAAAAAGTAAACTTATTGTATAACAAGCTGATTGATAAATAAATAAAAAATATAGAAACAAGAAAAAAGTAAAACTAACATATTATAAACCATAGCGTTTGCTATTTATTCGAGATGCCCTAAAAATTTGCCGATTTCAAAAAGCATCACATAGAATAAGTTCAGCGAACGTCCGCCTAATCGTGGACGGAACTTATTGTGATGCGGGTTACGGCAAATTTCCCAGGGCTCATAAGTGAAGTCCACGATTTCTTTTTGCCTTTGGGAATTTGTCAAACCCGCGTTCTCGAAGAGTCGCTGACGCTGAAAAAACGCAAATATTATGTGGTCAACAACAGATGAACTGAATTTTTTCAGAAATGCCATCAATTTGTCGAGTATTGAGAATTTGATGGTAAAAGTGAAGGGACAATATTATGCCTTCCAACCTAAAAACATCAGTGATGCGAAAGTAAATACACCACAAGCGAGAAATAGCTTTATTGGTTCAACAACCGAAAAATGGTGTAAAGACTTATTTGCAGACATAGCAAGCAGCAACAACCTGTACGCTGTAAACGGAGTTGTATGTGAAGAAATAGGTTTAACACGGCAAAGTGCTGCCGATATGGCTTTCTGCACGTCTCCCAATCCAATTCAAAAAGCGGACGATATCAAACTCATTTTTGAAATAAAAATGGGTATAGTGAACAACTATCGATACAACGAAAATGACGATTTTGATTTTTGTGGTGATTACACCACTCACAAAGGGAATCCATCACTTTTACGTTCCGATAGTATGTTGAAAGCAATTGGCAAGTCCATAAATTTGCGTGTAGACAGTTCAAAGGCAAAAAAAATACCTATCATTATTCTAGGCAATTCTCCAATAACTCAGAATTATGTCAAAAAAGTGGATTGTTTGAAATCAAGTGGAGTGATTCAGAAATTCATTTCACTTTATCCAAATCCAACAAATGGAGATTTTATCAGAGATACCCCTGACAAAGGCTTTGAAACCTTCGACAGCCCTAAAGTGATTGAAAATTATATCAGTCAGGTATTGAATGCAAATATGAATTATTTCAGTTCGATGATGAGTAATAAAGAATTGGGACAAATTATTACTAAAGCAAATAGCGAACCGACTGACGAATTAAAAGGACAACGTTTTATTGAAATGCTGAACATATGAAAAAAGGAACAGAAACCTCATCGTTCGGTGTTTCTGGGCGTATAGGTCACAATGCCGAAAAATTTTATCAGTCAAATCTATACAAAGGTATTACTCTGACAACTGTTGCAGAAGTGACGGAGAATCCTTTAGGGAAAGATGTGGTAAATAAAATATACAACCATTCTTCAGAAACAATGTCCGAACTGCCAGACAATAGTGTTCATCTGATGATAACTTCACCTCCATACAACGTTACCAAAGAATATGACCAGAATCTTACTTTGCAACAATATCTGCAACTGATTGAAAATGTGATGAAGGAAACATATCGTGTACTCGTAAATGGTGGTAGGGCTTGTGTAAATGTTGCTAATTTGGGTAGAAAGCCGTATATTCCACTTTCCGATCTTATTGGTCGTATGATGACGGACATTGGGTTTAACAACAGAGGGCAGATAATTTGGGACAAAGCAGCTTCTGCGGCTGGCTCATGTGCATGGGGAAGCTGGCAAAGTGCTTCAAATCCAAGTCTCAGAGATGTTCATGAGTACATCTTGGTGTTCTGTAAAGGAGATTTAAAGCGTAAAAAGGGGAAAGACACTATCCGAAAGCAGGATTTCATTGAATGGACAAAAAGTATTTGGAGGATGAATGCTGAAAGCGCTCGAAGGGTAGGACATCCAGCCCCGTTTCCCGAAGAACTCCCTCATCGGCTGATAAACCTCTATAGCTTTGAAAACGATGTTGTATTAGATCCTTTTATGGGAAGTGGAACTACAGCAGTAGCTGCACTGAAAAATAATAGAAGGTTTGTAGGATACGATGTGTCGGAAGGATATGTGCGCATTGCTAATGACAGAATTGCTACTTTGGGTCGCCTTTTTTGAAAAGAATTTTTTACTAAGTGTAAAAGTTCACAAGGTTGTTGTTAGGCATTTGCCCTAGGGTTGGGAAATTCCGATTTCGGTGATAAATCGTAATTTCCCAACCCTGAATTGAAGGAAAATGGCTATATTTGCAAAGGAAAACATTAATTTAAAAACAGCAAATTATGCCACAGACCTATCATGCAAATGCAACGACAAATATACACATTCGTCGCGAAATAAACA
>JAFSOU010000105.1 GCA_017443265.1 Bacteroidales bacterium
ATCGTCCACGGCTTCGCCTTCGAGGTCGTAGTCAAAGGCGTCACAAATCAGAGTGCTGTAGAAACAGCCTTTTTTCA
Organism: Bacteroidales bacterium; assembly: GCA_017443265.1. GTDB lineage: Bacteria > Bacteroidota > Bacteroidia > Bacteroidales > P3 > UBA1219. The sequence goes on from JAFSOU010000105.1 coordinate 78, forward strand.
GTGGAAAATGGCTGGTGACAAGCACTTCGTTGTCCACTTCGGGTGAGTCGAATTCGGTGCGTCCCACCCAGAACTCGCCCTCGCGGCGGTCGATAAGCACGGGGATTTCAGTGTCGATAAGCTCGTCGTTTTTCTCCTGCACTATGCCTTCCTGCAAAAGCATTATCTCCGCCTGCCGGCCCTCTTTCTCCTCGGCCGGCACATCGTCGGGCAGTGAGGCCGAAGCGGTGCCCTCCTCCGCAGAGTACTGGAAAACGCCGAGACGGTCGAAACGCTGTGTTTTCACAAAGTTGTACAGTTTCTGGTACTGCTCCTGCGTCTCGCCCGGATAGCCCACCATCAGCGAGGTGCGCAGACAAATGCCGGGCACCCGTTTGCGTATGGTGTCGAGCAGTTTAAGGGTGCCTCGCTCGTCAATACCGCGGTGCATGGATTTAAGTATCTTGGTATCAATATGTTGTAAGGGAATATCGAGATATTTGCAGATATTGTCGTATTTAGCCATCACATCGAGCACATCGAGGGGGAAGGTAGTGGGATAGGCGTAGTGAAGACGTATCCACGTGGCTCCGGAATGCATGGCGAGCTGTTCCAAAAGGTCGGCCAGTGCCTGTCGGCCGTAAAGGTCGATGCCATAATATGTAGTGTCTTGTGCAATGATTATCAGTTCTTTGGCTCCGTCGCGGACAAGCTGCTGCGCTTCGGCGAGCAACGCCTCTATGGGTCGGGAGACGAACTTTCCGCGTATCAGCGGGATGGCGCAGTAGGAGCAACGGCGGTCGCAGCCTTCGGCAATTTTCAGAAAGGCATAGTGTTTGGGGGTGCTCAAGGCACGTTCCTCCTCGAAAACCGCAGCGGCGGCGGCGGTGATGTCGGAAATCATCTTATCCCACTCGTGAACGCCGTATATGGCGTCAATTTCGGGGATTTCGGCTTTCAGCTCGTCGCGGTAACGCTGTGCCAGACAGCCACATACAACGAGTTTCATCGGCTTGTGGGCGTGACATTTGCGTCGTGCCTGATTCAGAATCTCGTTCACCGACTCCTCCTTGGCGTCGCCGATAAAGCCGCAGGTGTTCACAATCACCACATCGGCGCGGGTGTTTTTGTCGAAAACCACCTCGAGGCCGCACTTTTTCAGATGTCCAGCCACATTCTCCGAATCCACGGTATTTTTGGAACATCCGAGGGTTATAATATTTACCTTTGTCATTGCTTGTTATTCGAAAAGGCTGTCCACAAAGGCTTTGGCGTTGAAAATCTGGAGGTCTTCCATTTTTTCGCCAAGGCCGATATATCTCACTGGAATTTTGAACTGGTCGGAGATGCCGATGATTACGCCGCCCTTGGCCGTACCATCCAACTTGGTGAGTGCCAGCGCGTTGACTTGCGTAGCTTCGGTAAACTGCTTGGCCTGCTCGATGGCGTTCTGGCCGGTGGAGGCGTCGAGGACCAAAAGCACCTCGTGCGGGGCGTCGGGGATCACTTTCTGCATAACCTTGCGAATTTTGGAGAGCTCGTTCATCAGTCCCACCTTGTTGTGCAGACGTCCTGCGGTGTCTATCAGCACCACGTCGATATTCTTTGCCACTGCCGACTGCAGTGTGTCGAAAGCCACGGAAGCGGGGTCGGCGTTCATGCCTTGCGAAACGATGGGCACCCCCACCCTCTCCGACCAGATGGTGAGCTGGTCCACGGCGGCGGCGCGGAAGGTGTCGGAAGCTCCGAGCATAACGCTCTTGCCCGCCTGCTTGAACTGGTGCGCCAGTTTGCCTATGGTGGTGGTCTTGCCAACGCCGTTAACGCCCACAACCATAATCACATACGGCTTGTGCAGTGTTTCAAAGGAGAAGTCGTCGCGTTCCTCGGCCACATTTTCGGTCATCAGCGACGAAATTTCCTCGCGGAGTATGGTGTTAAGCTCGTCGGTGCCGAGGTATTTGTCGCGTTGGATGCGTGCCTGCAACCGGTCGATGATTTTTACGGTGGTTTCCCAGCCCACATCGGCGGAAATCAGTATCTCCTCGAGGTTGTCGAGCACATCGTCGTCGACGCGCGACTTGCCCAAAACGGCTTTGGACAGTTTGGAAAACAGACTCTCCTTGGTCTTCGACAGACCTTTGTCGAGCGTCTCCTTCTTCTCTTTGGTGAAAAATGAAAAAAATCCCATGGCATTCTCCTTTAAAAAGTTGGTGCAAAGATACGATTTTTTTTTCATTTTTGTGATTAGTGATTGGCGATTGGTGATTAGATATTCGTTCCACTTCAAATCCAGAACCACAAATCGTTTATTACTAATAATTTCCAAAATTTAAGTTCCGAATTGGCAACGCCGAGCTAAATGTTCCGAATTAAATTATCTTTTATATACTAAAATGTTTTTTTTTCAGTTATTTAATATTATGGCAAAAAAAGGCACCGTTATACGGTTTTCAATATGTGTTGCACTGGTTTTGTGTCTGTGCGGCACGGCGTTGGCACAGGTGGGCATAGGCAAATGGCGCGACCATTTCTCGTTCCGCACCACCTACCGCGTAATTCCCGCCAAGGAACGCATCTACGCCCAAGGTGCGCTGGGACTTTTCTATTACGACACCGAGGACTACACCGTGAACAAACTCACCAAGGTGGAAGGCCTCTCCGATGTGGGCATAGCCACGGCAGCCTACGACGACAAATCGGGCTATCTGGCCATAGCCTACACCAACTCCAATTTCGACCTTGTGCGCGACGACCATGTTTACAACCTCTCCGACATCAAGCGCAGCGATATTTCGGGCGACAAAAACATATACAGCATACGTTTCCGCAAAGGCAAGGCCTACCTCTGCTGCGGTTTCGGCGTGGCTGTGGTGGATTTGGAGCGCAAGGAAATTGCCGACATCTATCGGCTCGGTCCCGATGGCACACCGCTGAAAGTGAACGACATAGCCTTTTTCGACGGCAAAATAATAGCCGCCCTCGACTCCGGCCTTGTGATGGCCGACCAAAACCAGCGTTTCCTCAACATCTTCACCTACTGGAGCCACGACTCGCTCTCCATAGTCAAGGACAAACGCATCAAAAGCCTTGAATGCCTCGGCGACAAGCTTTTTGCCACCGTGACAGATTCCACAACCACAGAGGTTTACACCACCACCGACCTTGTTGCCTTCGACCGATGGCTTGCGGGCGAGATACATTCCGTGCGTGTCGGTGAAAACAAAATTGCCGTAACCACCGCCGATTCGGCTTTCGTATATAGTCCCGACCTCTCGCTGTTTGCGAAATACGGCTACACCGACTGGGCGACAGTTGAAACCAACGATGCAATTGTTTACCAATCAACAATATGGATGGCACACAAGTGGGCTGGACTTACATTTATTGAGTTCCGCAGACCGAACATTTTGGGGTGTGCGCTCCCGCAGTCGCCATTTTTCAGCGACTGTCAACGATTTCTTCCCATCAGCGACGGCATGTACATAGCCCACGGCAGTATCAGCGGCGGTTATTACCTGCCTGCTCAGATGTCGCTCTTCCGCAACAACGAATGGACCACCCTCAACAGCAACGCCGCCCTCGACACCTGTATCGACATAGTGGATATTGTGGTGGACCCCAAGGACAAAAACCATCTGTTTGCCTGCTCGTGGGAGAACGGCATCTTGGAAATACGCAACAACACTGTTATTGATGTTTTCACCGAAGCCAACACCGGAAACGCCATAAACCGTTTGGAACTGGACAACTACCATCCTACCCGCACAGGAGCTGTGGCAGTGGACAAAGACAATAATTTCTGGTTCACCAATTCGATGCAAAACAGGGCTTTGGTGGTGAGAAAAAAGGACGGGACATGGGCCAATTTCGAGACCAATACAGGCAGCGAGGAGATAAACAAACTGATGATAGACAGCGTGTATAACTACAAGTGGTTTATCGGCGAAGGCAACCGCATCTACGTCCACGACGGTGTAAACCGCTTTGCCTACGTCAATCCCAACAAAGGGAGCAAACTCAACACCTCCAAAGTAAACTGCATCTGTCAGGACCACGACAACGAGATTTGGATAGGCACCGAAAAAGGTATAAAGGTGATTTACAGTACATCCAACGCTTTTGCCAACGGCGGAAACGGCGGCGAGTCGCCGATAGCCTGCAGCAACATACTTTACAGCGAAGGCGACAAGATTGAATACCTGCTTGCCTACGAGAACATCACCTGCATTGCCGTGGACGGCGCCAACCGCAAATGGATAGGCTCAGCCACGGGCGGCGTGTTCCTTGTGTCGGAAAACGGCACCGAACAGCTGCTGCACTTCTCCTCTACCAACAGTCCCCTGCCCTCCGACAAGATTGTCAGCATCGGCATACAACCCAATAGTGGAGAGGTGTTCATAGGCACCGCCAACGGCATTGTATCGTACCGAGGCACAGCTACTTACGCCGAAAGCAAGCCTTCCGACACCATATACGCCTTTCCAAATCCCGTGCCTGCCGATTTCAACGGCACCATCGGCATCAAAGGCTTTACCCGCGACGCCCTTGTACACATCACCGACGCTGCGGGACATGTGGTTTACAGCACCCAGGCCCACGGCGGACAGGCGGTGTGGAACGGCCGCACCGTAAACGGAAAACGAGTGGCGTCGGGCGTTTATTACGTATTTGCCTCCGACAAAAACGGCGACAACCGCTCCGTGGCAAAAATAATGATACTAAACTGAGCATCACTATGTTAGAAAATTCGCCGGCTTTTGTGCTGAAAACCACCAACTACTCCGAAACCAGCGTCATAGCTAAGGTTTACACACGGCAGTGGGGTCTGCAGTCGGTGATGATAAAGGGGGTGCACGGCGGCAAAAGCCGTAACAAGCAAAACCTGTTGCAACCGCTTTCGTACGTGGACATTTCGATGTACCGCAACGAGAAAAAACAGATACAGTTTGCCAAAGAGCTGAAACCTTTCAAACAATGGAAGGACACCCCATACAACTACGAAAAGACAGCCATCACATTCTTTATCAACGAATTGCTTTACAAGACGATACGCGAGGAAGCCTCCGACACGCAGCTGTTCGATTTCATCGACGAAAGCCTGACCACCCTCGACGAACGCGATAAAGCTCTGGCCGATTTCCCCATCCGTTTTCTGATAAAAGCCTCGGCAATGTTCGGGTTCCTGCCGCTCGACAACTATTCGACACAAAACAGGTTTTTCAACCTCGACGAAGGTCGTTTTGTTCCACAAAGCGCCACCGACCAGCCCGCCACCCAATCCATCCTTGCCGAAGAGCCTAGCAATCTACTACATAACTACCTGTCGTTGAACAATATATACCAATCGGAAATAATCACCTCGCAACCCATGCGCAACAACCTGCTTATGGCACTTCTGGAGTATTATAAAATCCATTTCAACCAGCTCCACGACTTCAAATCGCACTCCATTTTGCACGACATACTTAGATAAATCCCTTCCGCAATGACAAAAAAACAACTCTACAACGAAGTTATCAAATATTTCGAAGCCGAACGCCCCATCGCCGAGAGCGAGCTGCAATATTCCAACCCTTACCAACTTATTGTGGCTGTGATACTTTCGGCACAATGCACCGACAAACGGGTAAACATGACCACCCCCGCCCTCTTTGCCGCCTATCCCACCGTGGAAAGTATGGCAAAAGCCACTCCCGACGAGGTTTACAAGCTGATAAAATCCATTTCGTACCCCAACAACAAAAGCAAACACCTTGTGGGCATGGCACAGGCCGTGGTGGAACGTTTTGGCGGCGTGATACCCAACGACATCGACGAGCTACAGACCTTGCCAGGCGTGGGCCGCAAGACCGCCAACGTGGTGGCCGCCGTGGCTTTCGGACAACCCACTATGGCCGTGGACACCCACGTTTTCCGTGTATCCAACCGCATCGGGCTAACCAACAACTCCAAAACACCGCTGCAAACTGAGCTGGAGCTGACCAAACACATCCCCGCCGAAATCATCCCCAAAGCCCACCACTGGCTGATACTGCACGGACGCTACGTGTGCAACGCCCGCTCGCCCAAATGCCACGAGTGCGGCCTGACGAAAGTCTGCAAATATTTCATTAGCAAGAACAAAGCGTGAAAATCCGCCCCGCACATATTATCTTTCTGCTTGCGTTGCTATGGGCATTGCCCATTTCGGCACAATATTATATTTCGGGGCAGGACAACAGTCGCATACATTGGAAAGAAATTGAAACCCAGCACTTTCGCATCGTCTATCCCGAACAGCTGGAATGGCAGGCGCTAAGATTGGCCTCCTACTGCGACACATTTGCCTATTATAACGCCAACGAACTGAAAATCAACCAAAAAAAACGGCAGACCAAGCCACCGATAATAATACATGCCTCAGGCAGCTACAGCAACGGGCTGTCGGCTTGGGCACCGAAACGCATAGAGTTATGGCCCACGCCACAGCAGAGCGGCTACTCGCAGCCATGGATGCAACAGCTGGCACTCCACGAATACCGCCACGAGCTACAGATGCAGGCCATCAACCAAAACACCGTAGGTGCGGTAAGCTCCATAATTGGAGAGCATTTCAGCGGCGCCGTGGTGGGGCTGTTCGTTCCCAGCTGGTTCCTCGAAGGCGACGCAACATGGGCCGAGACCGTCCTCTCCTACGCCGGTCGCGGACGCGAGAGCGCTTTCCTAACACCAGCCCAAACGATGCTAACACAGCAAAAGCCACCCTCCTACTACAAAGCGGCTTTCGGCTCGTACAAGGACTACACCCCCGGTGACTACCTGCTTGGCTATCTGCTTGTTAGCTACGACAAAACGATATTCGACACCGCCAATTTCTGGCAAAACGGTCTGAAACGCGTCTCCTCCGACTTTTGGCGGCTGACACCATTCTACCGTCGAATGCAGTTCAAAAGCCACTACGACTCGGCAATGGCCTTTTGGCAAAACTACTGGGAGCCGTTTTTCAACAAAAGTGCCGAATCCACTGAAAAACAGATAAATACCTCACAAAAACACTACACCGACTACCACCTTGCAGGAATTACCGACACTTCAGTGATAGCCCTGAAAAGGGGCGTCCGCAACGTGTCGTCGCTGGTGGAGATACTGCCCGACGGCAACGAACGCCTTTTGGCAAAAACAGGAAGTGTGTACGACAACTACCTATGTTTCAATCGCAACCGCATCGCTTGGGCCGAAAACGCCTTGCACCCGCGATGGAATCTATATCATACCAACCTGATTGTGTACGACTTAGCTAACGGCAAACGAGAAATACTGACCAAAAACCGCAACCTGTTCTCCCCCACCATAGCCGACAACGGGCAGATTGCCGCCCTCGAACTCTCCGACAGCCTGACATGGCAAATTGTGTTTTTCGACAGCAGCTTGCGCGAAACGACCATAAAAATAGCACTTCCCGACACCATGGAATACCAGCACCCCGCCTTCTCCGCCTCGGGCGACAGTCTTTTCCTCACCGCCACGGGGAAAAACGGCAAATATATCCTACTGATTAACAACTTGTTAAATGACAACATCCGCATAGAAACCATGGCCGGGCCATTCATCCACAACATCGGACGTTTGGCAGTACACGACGGCAAACTGTTCGCCATCTCCGACCAATCGGGCGTGGACCGCGTTGTGCGTTTCGACGACGGCGAGGAAACTACCCTCTCCGACAACCGTTTCGGCATTAAGGAGTTTGTGCCCAACAACAAAAACAA
>JAFSOU010000106.1 GCA_017443265.1 Bacteroidales bacterium
TGGTAAGAATGTGTAGCTGCCACACGTCAAAAACGCCCTTCGACGACACTTCGAGCCTCTGCACCGTCTGCAAAGCTTTAACGATGTTCATTATGTCGTTGTACTGGCTGTCGGTGAGGTGGAAATGGGGAAAAGTCTCGTGCCAGAAACGTCCCTGACTGATGTTGATGCTCACCACTTGCCTGAAAAGCTCGTCGGAAACTACTATAAGAGTGGCTTTGTAGAGAGGGGTGGTGCTCCGGCAGAATAGCTCGTGATTGGGGTAAACAACAGATATGTCCTTTGGCCTGAAAACCGTTTCCAGACCGTCGTACTGCAATGATATAGTGCCGCGATGGTTTATGCAAATAATGAAAAACGGCGACACGTAGGGTTCTCCATAAACAGGCATGCGTTCGACTTTTTCTATCACCACTATGCCCTTGGCCCTGATCTCGTCGGCCATAAGCCTCAAAAAATCTTCACTTTTTTCCATTGTCCAAAGCTTTTTGAAAATGCAAATTTACCAATTATTTCCGACATTCGAAAATAAAATCCGACTTTTTGCCAAATTTTTCTTTTCTATTGACAAACGTTATTATTAAATAAATTTGTACTTTTGCATTGAAACAATTAATAGTTATAAATAATTAAACAATTGAAAACAAATAAAATACATCAGTTTGCCAACCAACAACAATAAATAAAGAGTTGAACAAAACCAGTGTTTTATATAAAAAAGACATAAAACGAACTGTCATTTTTTTTTGCATTTTTCTACAATGATGATGCAGTTATTTTCGGTCAGTAATTAAAAATAAATCAATTGTTTCAAACGTCTATAACACAAAAAAAAACAGAAAAAAAATGAAAGGAACGAGTTGCTTACCACTGCTTCAACGCGGCACGATGTCGATTACGACAGCAGAACGTGCCGTGCTGCCGACTGTTGCCACTCGACCCGACACAGAAAGCCACATGGCGAGTTGTATAAACGGCGATGAAAATACCAACAGCGTTTGGGGCTTTATTGCCGATTCAGCCATTCCACCGTTATTGATTTCGGTTACATAGCCGCAATCATCAATTTGACCACCATCGAGAGGAGGCGGTGGTGGAAACGGTGGATTTTTCAAAACAGATACGACAGATATCCCTTCTGGCAAAATAACACACATACTGCAAAAGGATACATATTAGCAAAAAAAAATGAAAATGAAACCGAAAATTCTCCTTCTCGCCATCCTTGTGGGGCTGGGATTCTCGCTTTCGGCGCAGAACACCGCCAAAGCCGACCGCAAGAAAAACCTCACCATAAAAGAGTACAAACTGAAAGCCGGTGCCGTTATCCCCTATCTCGACGACATAACCCGCTACGACGCCAACGGCCGCAAGGTGGAAGAAATTGAATACACCTCCGGCGGAAGCCAGAAAAGCCGAGTGGTGTACGAATACGATGAAAAAGGTGTGTGCACCCGCGAACTGGTGTACGACCATAAGAACAAAATACAGAAAATACGCAAGATAGAGTACAACGCCGACGGCACCAAGCACAAAATCTATGTGTATTCGCCAAAAGGCAACCTCGAAACCACACGCACGTTCGAGTATTCGTACTAAAAAGCCTTCCGCCGATGCAACGCCTTGCTCCCATAATCCAAGCCATGAAACCAATCTCTTTGCAGGAGATGAGTGCCGTGAAGATGATGAACCGCATCGACACCAAGTTCCTGCTAAGCAAGGCGCAGCTGCTCACCGCTTTTGCCATGATAAGGGACGGCTACATGGTGCAGACCATAGACGGCGAAGCCATAGCGCCCTACCACACACTTTATTTCGACACCCCCGACGTGGCCATGTACACCATGCACCACAACCGCAAACTGCACCGACAGAAACTGCGTGTGCGACAGTACCGACAAAACAACACCACTTTTTTCGAGCTGAAAGACAAAAACAACCGCGGCAAAACCGAAAAGACTCGTATCCCCGTGGCCGTGGAACGTTTCAACGACTGCCTCACCCTGCCCGAAGTCGGTGATTTTGTGACAAATAACACACCATATACCGTCGGCGGACTGCTGCCGCAGGTGGAAAATCATTTCAACCGCATAACACTGGCAAACAACGCCCTTACCGAGCGCGTAACCATCGACAGCGACATCACTTTTGCAAACCGCCACACCGGATTGGAAAACCACTCCATGGCCGACTTGGTTATTGTGGAAGTGAAACAAGACCCTGCACAACGTTCCAACTCGCTGTTGATGAGAGTCTTCAGCCAAATGCGGATACAGCCCAAGCGGGTGAGCAAATACTGCCTCGGCACCGTCCTCACCAACCCCGACGCCAAATACAACAGATACAAGGAAAAACTGAGGTACATCGAGAAACAATTGAAAGTTGAAAGTTGAAAATTGAAAGTTGAAAATTGAAAGTTGAAAATTGAAAAATAATTGTAAATTGTTAATTGTTCATTGTTAATTATTAATTGATTATGAGGTTTTTACAAGAAGTATTCGACCCCAGCATTGCCAACGAGTTCGGCACTGGCTTTTGGGACAGCCCCATGTTCGGCTCCAGCGACGACGGCTCGCTGTTGTTTGCCGATTCGCTGCTGCTTTTCCTCGTCAAATTCGGCATACACCTGCTGTTTTGTTTCTCGATAGTGCATTTCTTCTACTATCGCAAAAGCCGTCGCGGCGACTATTATTTCACTTTCATGCTGTTCGGCGTCATCACCTTCCTGTTGCTGTTCCTTCTGCAGGATTCCAAGATGGAAGCTGCCGTGGCCATCGGACTTTTCGCCATCTTCGGCATGATACGCTACCGCACCGAAAGCATCGCCATCCGCGACATGACCTACCTTTTCGAGGTGATAGGCCTTTCGGTGATAAACGGCTTTTCCAAGACTGTAACCTACGGCGATTTTGCCATGTTGGTGCTGTTCAACGTGCTGATACTTGCCGTCAACCTGATCCTCGAAAGTGCCGCAACTCTGCACCGAAAATCCACCAAGATAATACTTTACGAAAAAATAGAGCTGATAAAACCGCAAAACTACGACAAACTTATCGAAGATTTGAAAGAACGCACCGGCCTCGAAATCACCAAAGCTGAGGTGGGACACATCAATTTCCTGAAAGATACCGCTTACATAAAAATCACATACCTGAACAACGGCAAGTCTATCAACGACATAGACCACATGACCAAATACAAGGACTACAAAAATATTTGAACAAAACAACAAAAAACATATCCCATGAAAACCAGAACAATTATCGCCGCAGCCATTGCCTTTGCAGCAGTGTTTGCATGGAGCTGTGGCAAAGACGAAATCACCGATTTGGACCAAAACGGCCAAAATCCGAACACCGACCCCGACACCAGCCAGTACGACTACATCGACAGCGTTTGGTTCAACCGCACCATCAGTGTGGTTTTCTCGCAAAGCGGACAGGCCACGGTAACCGGCGCCACCTCCGATTTTGCTGTAACCATCAACGGCAACGGCGTTACCATTGTCAACAACGGCACCGACAAAGTGCGCTACGAACTTTCGGGCTCAACATCCAACGGTTTCCTGAAAATCTATAGCGGCAAGCGTCAAGCATTGATTTTCAACAGTGTAAGCATCACCAATCCCACGGGTTCGGCCATCAACATTCAAGGTCTGCCCGACTCGCTCAGCAAAGCCAAGCGCACTTTTGTGGTGCTAAACGGCAGCAACACGCTCGGCGACGGTGTGTCGTATCTCAACACACCGAGCAACGAGGACGAAAAAGCCGCCTTTTTCAGCGAAAGCCCCCTCATTTTCAGCGGCAGCGGCAGCCTAACAGTCACCGCCATAGGCAAAAGCGGCATTGCCACCGACGACTACCTGCGCATCAACGAGGGCAACATTACTGTAAATATGACCTCGCAAGCCAAAGTTATTAGCGGCGACACGCTGAAACCCGCATGCCTCAAAGGCAAGGAGGAATTTATCATTGTGGGCGGCACCTTGAACCTCAACAGCAGCGGCACCGGCGGCAAGGGCATCAGCGGCGACAGCATAGCCACTTTCGCCGGCGGCACGGTAACGGTGAACGTTTCGGGCGCTAATTTTGGCTCTACGGGCAGTAGCGGCGGTTTCCCGCGTCCGGGACAGCAGAGCAGCAACGGCGTTTCCGCCAAAGGCATAAAATTCGACAAGGGCATCACCTTTTCGGGCGGCAACGTCAGCGTGAGCTGCAGCTCGCACGAGGGTATCGAAAGTAAAGGCACCATTACAATAAACGGCGGCGTGGTGTATAGCTACTCCTCTGCCGACGACGCCATCAACTCCTCGTCCGACTTTACCGTAACCGGCGGTTTTGTGGGTGCCCACTCCACCAAAAACGACGCCATGGACGCCAACGGCAATATGTACATCCGTGGCGGCGTGGTATATTCCGTATCCACAGCCGGCAGCCCCGAAGTGTCGCTCGACGCCAACACCGAAGGCGGCAAAAAACTTCATGTCGAAGGCGGCACACTTATCGTGATAGGCGGTTTGGAAAACGGTTCGCAGCTTACACAGAACTGCTACCAAGCCTCGTCGGCAACGTCAAACACATGGTATTCAATAACCGTTGGTTCAACTACTTATGCCTTTAAAACTCCCACCACCTCAACCTCAGGCGGCGGTTTCGGTCCCGGCGGTGGCGGCAGCAGAACACCGACCCTCGTGGTGTCGGGCAGCTCGCAACCCACAGTAAAATCGGGAGTTACCGTAAACGGCGGCACCAGCTATTTCAACAACACTTTCACCGTGGACGGCACCATTTCGGGAGGCTCGCAGGTGTCGCTCTCCAGCTATTCGAGCGGCGGCGGGTTTTATTAAGCAATTGTCTGATTTGTAAATAGATGAAGAATATGACAAAACATATCTATCAAAAGACTGTCGTTCTGCTGGCATTGGCAATACTTTTGCCCTGTGTGTCGGCGTTGGCGCAAACCGACATGGACCTCGACACCGAATTTGGCGGACGCATCTCCGCCGGGCTCGACAAAAAGATTACCAAAGGCCTGCATCTTACGCTGGAAGAGGAGGCACGGATGGCCGAAAACTTCGGTAGTCTGAGCCGCCTGCAGACCACACTTGGCGTGCGATACAAAGTGTTGCCCTACCTGAGGTTCGGCTTGGGCTACGTGCTTATCAACCCTTACGACACTGATTCGGGCAGTTTTTCCAGTGCCCGCCACCGTTTCTATTTCGACATAACCGGCACACTCTCTCTCGGTGCCTGGAATTTCTCACTGAAAGAGCGCCTACAAGCCACCCACCGCACTGGCTATTTCAACGAATACCAGAATCCCGCCACAGCGTTGATGCTGAAAAGCCGCATAATGGCCAAATACAAGGGATTCGTCAAAGTGGAGCCCTACGCATATTTCGAGATGCGACACTACCTCAACGCCCCCGTGATAAACGCCTCTTTCGACGGCACCAACTACTACACCCCTACCGGCTCACGCAAAGGCGATGCGGGCTGGTTCCTCGAGGGCTTCAACGGCTGCTACGCTAACCGCTACCGCTCCTGCGTGGGCGTGGAGATGGAAATCACTAAACAACACGCCGTGGAGCTTTACATCCTTGCCGACTACATCTCCGAAAAGAAGGTTGACGCCAACGCCGAAGGCACTAAACTGAAATCGTACACCCTGCAAAAAGGATGGGTGATGAACCTCGGTGCAGCCTACGTATTCTCCTTCTGACAACTACGAAAGAATCAAACAAAACAACGGTCGGGATATGATGTCCCGGCCGTTTTTTTGCATTTTAAAAGCCTTTATTTTAGAGACTTACAAATAGACACACACATATATATAAAAAAAATTGATATTTATAAAAAACACAGTAATTTTGCACATTATTAACAATAAAACTGCCATTATGTCAGTTTTATTTCGTATATTTGCAA
>JAFSOU010000107.1 GCA_017443265.1 Bacteroidales bacterium
CCTTCTCCGCCTTGTCCATAATTTCGTCAGTAACAACGCCATCTTTTGGGGTGTATTGAATCATATAGTAGCCAATCAGTTGCATGAGGTAAGGGAATCCTCGGGTTGAAATTGCTGCGCGGTCGAGTATTTCGTCCGAGACCTCTATCTTGATTGATTTGAAGGCACGCTCATAATAGGCTCTGATCAAGTTGGTCGATAACAGCCCCAATTCCACTTTGACGGCACGGTTCAGAAAGGTGAGCACGCTGTCATTAAGTAAATTGGAAACGGAATATGGCAGTCCCGCCATTGCTATCGCAACGTTCTTTCGGTCTCCAACCAGTTCCTGATAAGCGGCAGCCACCTCGCGCATGGCCTCCGAGGTACGCACTTCATCTATGAGGATGAGAGCACCCTTACCCTTTTCTGCCAACTTGTCGCATAGCAGTGACATTTTCGAGCGAAATCCGTATTGCCGTTCCGCAGCTTCCGAAAAAGTAAGACCGAACGAGAAACCTAACACCCCGGCAGTCACACCCGACAACTTCCTTTTTTCGTCATCGAAGTATTTCGAACCATTCAGTTGTAACTGCTCGATGATGGCTTTCGGCATCCTCTCGTGAGCCGTCACGCGGGCAACAACGTACCCCTCTTTCTGCGCACGGTCGTTGAGTTCAAGCAACAGTGCTGTCTTTCCCATGCCTCGTTGTCCGAGAAACAGCGTGCAGCGGTTGCGTGACCCGACAGGCTCTTTCAGTCCCGCCATAAACTGTTCTATCACGCCATCGCGACCGATATACTGCATCGGACGGTTACCGAATGTAGGCTGAAACAGTTCCTGAGCACTTTCATAAAAATCCTCTTTCTTTCTCATTTACTTTGCTTTATTCTTCTTTATTTTCCTTTATTCTTTTTCGGATGCAAAAGTACACATTTTTTGTCTCCTTTTGCAGCCGGAATGTTTTTTTCTCTCGACGTGCTTTTTTTTCTGTCATAACCTCTTGACAAACAATTTTTTTTTGCCCATTCCCTTTTGGGGAGAAGAATAAAACGGATTTATCAACTTAAATTATTGAACAAAAGAAAATTAGAACCAAAAAAGAACCAATTATAATTAAATAGCAGAAGCGTTTTCGCTTTATCTTTGCAAGTTCGAAACCTGGAAAATTTCAAATGCAATGCCGAGGTGCTTGCGGTTCACAACCGCGAGCTTTCTTTGTTTGGCATTGCGGGTTTTTCCAGGAACTGTTCGTGTCTACTTTTTAGATCTGGTACACAGGTTTTCAAAATTATGGGGTGGCAGTGCTTTCCAAATCAAAAAAAATACGGGTTAGCATAAATTTCCTTGATATAAATTTGCGGGTCATAATATTTTTATTATTTTTGCAGTGTTTTTAAAACTAAAATTATGGAGCGGATATTCAAAAGGAAAACGTACCGGCAGTTGCTTGAATGGAAAGCAACAGAAAATGGCCGGACTGCAATTTTGGTGGAAGGGGCGCGACGTGTGGGAAAGTCAACTATTGTAGAACAGTTCGCCAGGAAAGAATACAAGTCGTACATTCTCATAGATTTCAACAAAGTTGGCAAGAATGTTGTTGAGCTTTGGGACGATCTCATGGATCTTGACAGGATTTTTCTTTTGTTGCAGCAGATTTTCAAAACAACACTTTACGAAAGAAACTCCGTCATCATCTTCGATGAGGTGCAGAAATGCCCTCCAGCTCGTCAAGCCATCAAATATTTAGTTCAGGATGGTCGCTATGACTATATCGAGACAGGCTCGCTGATTAGCATTCACAAGAACACAAGGAATATCAGCATACCGAGTGAGGAGGACCGCATAACCATGTATCCCATGGATTATGAAGAATTCAGATGGGCTTTGGGAGACATGGCTTCGGTGCCCTTGTTTGAACAACAATATAATAGTCGCATATCGTTGGGCGATGCCGTCGTGCGCCTGAATATGCGCGACTTCAGACTGTACATGTTGGTAGGAGGCATGCCACAGGCTGTAAACACTTATTTGGAGACTAACAACTTGAGTCTGGTGGACAAGACTAAGCGAGGCATCATCCAGTTGTACCTTGAAGATTTCCAGAAGATTGACGCGACGGGTAATGCGGAACGCTTGTTTAAAAATATTCCGGCACAGTTGAGTGGCAAGGTCTCCCGATACCAGCCCTATACCGTGGTGGGGCAACAATCGGCAGCCAAGATGGGAGAGCTGCTGCAGGAATTGGAACAAAGCAAGACCACTCTTTTCTGCCACCATTGCACCGATCCCAATGTGGGCATGTCACTGAACAAGGATTTGTCTCGCTACAAGATTTTCATGGCAGACACCGGCTTGTTTGTCACTCTCTGTTTTTGGGACAAGGGTTTTACTGAGAACGTGATTTACGACAAACTGTTGTCGGACAAGCTTGATGCCAATTTAGGATATTTATATGAGAATGTTGTGGCACAGATGTTGGCAAGCGCGGGCAATCAATTGTTTTACTACACTTTCCCAAAAGATGAAAAACACAATTATGAAATCGACTTTTTGCTTTCAAGAGGCAACAAGTTGGTACCCATCGAAGTGAAATCTTCGGGTTATAAAACCCATAAATCTCTTGATGTCTTCTGTGAGAAATATTCTTCCCGTATCGGCGAGCGCATACTGCTTTATACCAAAGATTATCAGAAAGACGGCCCCACCCAATGCATTCCTGTCTATTTTACCCCACTCCTGTAACATTTTTGAAGAAAAAAATGATTTCTCGTTCTACACCTCAATTTTTTTTCCTAACTTTGCCACCGTGTTCCCGAAATGGGTTCATAAAACGGATTTATCAATTTAAATTATTGAATAAAAGAAAATTAGAACC
>JAFSOU010000108.1 GCA_017443265.1 Bacteroidales bacterium
CACCTATCGAAGCGTGTATCAGATGGTTAGAACTGCAACCCGAACTTTTTTACAGAAAAACTTTGATAATCGGAAAAAATGTTATACCTTTGCAGTGTGAAAATAGCCATTTTCAACAATAACGTTATGAACTATTACAACAACGAAAAAAAAAGATTGTTTGTAAGTGGTTGAAAATGTGTTTTTTTTATTTTATTTAAATAAATAACATTAAGAAAGTAGAAAAAAAAATGCTAAAAAATTCGTTTTCTCGATTTTTTTTGGTAACTTTGCACCAAATATCGTTTTAGTAATCGGTATTTTGGTAAAAAACAAAAATACAAAAAAATGAAAACCAAACTCACAATATTGATTGCTTTGATGCTTTTGTTCGTGTTGCCAGCACCTCAGGTTATGGCTCAAAGCAAAGGCAAGGCCAAGACTTCGACCACTGCCAAAAAGTCCACCAAAACCACCAAGGGCAAAAAAGGCAAAAAAGGGAAGAAAGGCGACGAGAAACCTGCCGTACAGCTTACCGAGCTGCCTTACAACAGCAACGACTGCCTGTACGCCATCACCCTCAACCCCGACGTGCCGTACGGTCCCACCAACGTGCCCAACGGCGGCGGACGTGTTATGGAAATAACGCGCGACAAGAGCAACCCCAACGTGTTCGAGATAGAACACAACACAGCATGGTTTAAATTCAAGGTGCCGTACAGCGGAAAACTTATCGTAAACCTCACACCGCAGGACCCCAAGGACGACTACGATTTCCTTGTTTACCGCTATACCGACCAGTATTTCCAGAACCAGCTTATCAGCGGCAGGGCCAAGCCCGTTCTGTCGAACCTCTCCGAACCCGACTCGGCAACGAAAGGCGCAATAGGAGTGTCGCTCACCGGTCGCAACAAATTTATCCCTAAGACCGTTACCGACCCCAACTGCGCAACCATCGACGTGTCAAAGGACGAATACTACTATCTTGTGGTTGACAAACCCATCAACGGCGGCAAAGGCTTCACCCTGAAAGTGTCGGTGAGCGTTGACTGCTTTACGCCAACCATCACTTTCCACGATCCCAAATTGCGCAAAAACGTTGATGTGGACATACTGCTTATCGAAAAGAACACCGACAACCGCGTGGTGATGAAAAACCCGTCGTTCAAAGGCGGCAAAGTGTCGTTCGTGCCTAAATTCGACTATGTGATGTATGTCAAAAAGGACGGATATTTCTCTATCTACAAAGAGTTCAACGCCGACATTTTCAAAGAGGACACTCTAATGAAAATAACGATGAACAAGATTGAGCGCGGCTCGCGTTTCCAAATCAACGAGGTGTATTTCGAGGACGGCGAGACCAAACTTCTTGTCAAAGAATCGGAAAACGCTCTTATCACCTACCTGCAGATGTTCAAAAACCAGCCCGAGGTGTTCTTCACCATCAAAGGCTATGTGGCTTCCTACGGTTTCGATGTGGACCAGGATGTGGCCACCTCGCTCGGAAGAGCCGAGTCGGTGCGACAATATTTCATCGACAACGGCATCGAAGGCAACCGTATGTGCGCCCAGGGTATGACAAAATCGGAGGTGAAAAAAGCCGCAGCCGAAGTGCTCAACAACAAAGGCTACAATTTCAACAACGTGCGTATCGAGATTATCATCACTGGTATCGAAAAATATTGACATCATTCTGATACATATATCATAAAGAGTGTCGGATTTTGCCGGCACTCTTTTTTTGAAAAAAACTCCTACAAATGGCAAAAACACGAAAAATACCGCACACTTTCACCATCGTTTTCTTCCTTATATTATGCGCTGCCATGCTTACTTGGATTATACCGGGCGGCGAGTTTGTGCGACACACCGTGGACGTGAACGGCAGCCAGCGCGAGGTGGTGGTGAGCGACTCGTTCCACTACACCGACCGCGAACCGCAGACCTGGCAGGTGTTTTCGTCGTTTTTCAACGGTTTTGTGGACAAAGCCGACATCATCGTTTTCATACTGATGGTGGGCGGAGCTTTCTGGATACTCAACAGCACCAAAGCCATCGACATCGGGGTGATGACCTTCCTGCGCAAAGTCACCAAACTGCAACGCTACAAGTTTTTCGAAAAGTTGGGAGTAAATAATATAATCCTCACCCTTATAATGCTGATGTTCAGTGTTTTCGGGGCGGTGTTCGGTATGAGCGAGGAAACTATCGCTTTTGTGGTGATTTTCATACCTCTCGCTATATCAATGGGCTACGACTCCATAGTGGGACTTTGTATCTGTTACGTGGCGGCACACATAGGTTTTGCGGGAGCCATACTCAACCCCTTCACCATAGGCATTGCACAGGGCATTGCCGAACTGCCGATGTTTTCGGGCATGGAATACCGCATTTTCTGCTGGATTGTGCTCACTATAATAGGTATCGCCTTTGTGCTGTGGTACGCCGCTCGTGTGAAAAAACATCCCGAAAAGTCGCCCGTTTATAAGCTCGACGAGTACTGGCGCAACCGCGTGGAGGAACAGGAGAAAAGCCCCATCGCGTATCACACCCCTAAATCGGCATGGGTGGTGTGGCTGCTGCTCACCGCTGTGATGACCTTTTTCGCTGTAACAAATCCGTTTACAACTATAACCATAGGACAATCTCAGTTCTCGTTGTGCCTGCTGCCGGTGCTGGCGGGTCTTTTCTTCGTCACGGGATTTATAGCACTGCGCAAATCGGTGCATTTTTTTATACTCAACCTGCTGTTTTTCACCATTTTCTATCTGATAACGGGTGTGCTGGGCTACGACTGGTATATTATGGAAATTTCGGCCTTGTTCCTTGCAATGGGCGTGTTTTCGGGCATAGCTTTCGGCAACGGTGCCGACAGTATCAGCAAACTGTTTTTGGAAGGTGCCAAGGATATTATGAGCGCCGCCCTTGTGGTGGGACTCGCCAGCGGCATTATTTTCATACTGAAGGACGGAAAAGTCATCGACACAATACTTTACGGCATGAGCAAGGGACTGTCGTCGCTGGGCGAGACGGCCTCGGTGGGAGCCATGTACGTGTTCCAAACTGCCCTTAACCTGATAATGCCCTCGGGCTCGGCAAAGGCCGCTCTTACCATGCCCGTGATGTCGCAGTTTGCCGACCTTATCGGCGTTTCGCGGCAGACCACAGTGCTGGCGTTCCAGTTCGGCGACGGCTTCACAAACATGATAACTCCCACTTCGGGCGTGCTGATAGGCTGTCTCGGCGTGGCCAAAATACCCTACGGCACTTGGCTAAAGTGGTTCTGGAAATTCATTCTCGTACTCGTTTTCATTGGTTTTCTGCTGCTGCTACCAACGCTGTTTATCAGCCTGCCGGGATTTTAGTCCGAAGTGAGTTTTATAAAAATACAAGTAATTGATTGACAAAATTTTACAATTATGAAAAAAAATATAGTTCTTACAATGGCTGCAACACTGCTGTTGGCCATTTCAGGATCGCTTAACGCACAGAATTTCAAACAGTCGGGGAAAAATGTTTCCGAGCTTTACACAAAAAAGAAAACGTCGCTTGTTTCGGCAGAGGGCGATTTCGACAAAGACGGCAAAAAAGACCTTGTGGTTTCTGTAATTCAAGACTATACAGACACTGGCGACGAAACCGATTTCGCCTTTTATTTCGGCAACGCACAGGGCGGATACACTCTTTTCCGTGCATACAATGCATCGTTGCCCGAAAATGTCAAGATAACCGTTAACGACAAAGGTGTGGTGAGGATTGAACGCCCTGCCTCCGACGCCGGCACCGACGTGTTCCTGTTCCGCTATCAGGAAGGCGATTTCCGTCTTATCGGCGGCAAAAAGGACCGCCACAAATCGGAACACTACGACATCTCGTACAATTTCCTTACGGACAAGATGATACGTACCGACGGCGAGGGGAAAGCCAAGAAAAGTGTTACCTCGGCCATGCCCAAGTTGCCCGTGCTGAAACTGGGGTGGTTCCCGATGAATTTCAACATGCTGGACTACCTTTTCAACGAAACCGAAGAGGACCGCAGCATGGAATACCTCACCGTTATGGGCATTTTCCGACTGATGCAGGCCAACGAGATGCTTTTCTGGCATTTCTGCGACTACGAAAATCCTTACCGCAACCCGCGCGGCGAAAACGGGGAGTGGATAGCCGACGACGAACTACTGAAACCGGCTTGTTACAACTCTTTCTCAACACTTAACATAACTAAACAAAAAGACGGCTCGTACCTGCTCGACCTCAGCGAGACTACCGAAGACCGCTCATACGAACAACAGCTCAACGAGGACCTCTCCAACCTTGACGAGGTTATGCCCGACAATACCCAGTCTTCGACAAGGACCAAATGGATTTTCAAGAACGGCCAGTTCAAACAGATTTTTAGGGAGGAATGATTGCAAACCAATCGATAAAATTGCGTCTGTTGGTATGGCTTGCCGCCATGCTGACACCCTTTTTCTCGGTGCTGTCGGCGCAGGATGCCGATGTCCTAATACTTGAAACCCTGCAGGAGCACCGCACTCCCGCCATGGACGGCGTTATGAAGTGGACTGCCAACAGTCTGTATATCTCACCCGCCGTGCCGCTGGGACTGATGGCGACGGGCTGGGCCACCGACAACAACGAAACCTTGCACGCGGGCTATATTACAGGCATCTCGTTCCTTGCCACCTTCGCCATCACCGAAGGGCTGAAATTCACCGTCCAGCGGCCACGCCCCTACAAAGCCTATCCCGACCGCCTGCACCCTGTGCGGACGACTTTGGGTTATTCCTTCCCTTCGGGACATACCTCGTTGTGTTTTGCTACGGCGGTGTCGTTAAGTCTTTGCTATCCGGAGTGGTATGTGGTTGTGCCCTCGTTGCTGTGGGCCTCGGGCGTGGGGTTTTCCAGACTGTATCTTGGAGTGCATTACCCTTCCGACGTCATAGCCGGCGCTGTGGTGGGGACACTTACGGCGTTGCTTGCCTACCGTTTGTTCGAAAAACAGAACAAAGATTCGGGACTGCCGTCACCGGCTTTTGTGGTGCCGGTTTCTATTGCGTTTTAGTAAAAAAAAAGTGGCAGACCTTGTAGCCAGCCACAGAATCGTATTTATTTGGAAGATGAGTCTGTTTAAATCATTATGCCAATTTTGATTGGGTACACCTTTTGGTCGGTGTTGATGAAAACTGGCAACAGTGAAGGCTGGATGAAGAAATGTATATATTTGTAGCCGAAAGCAAATCTTACATCGAGTTTGTAGGGATTGATGAAGTTTCGAGGGTTCTCTTTGTGATATGTGTTTTCATCGCCGTTTTGGATGTCGTATTTCAAACCTGTGTGCGAACTTGTGTAGTTGATGCCCGGTATTAATGTTATTGAGAAGTTGAAATCTTTTTTTGTGGAATATATCAAACCGACAGGGAATGTGATGTAGCGTGTAACAAGTTTTGTGGAACATTTGCTCTCTGGATATGGTAGTTCGCTTATTGCCAGATGCCTGTTGCCGTCAATTTCAAAGGTAACATATTGGTTGCGGAATTTATACACATCGCTTTCGTAGCCTAAGCCAGCATTGAAATAGAGTTTATGGCATATTATAGGGCAACTGTACTTCAAAGCCAACTGGAACGATGATGGAGTTGTGCGAAGTTCGTATGCATCTTCGAGAGTGGAAAGACCGTTGAAAGGATTGCTGCCCCAATTGTGAAATCCCCATGCAAAATCGAAAACTATGGATTGTTCGTAACAGGAACTTTCATGTTGGTAAACGTATCCCTCGTGTCGTATGTTTTTGTGTGAGTGTATATTTATATTTTTGTTGTGATATGGTTCGTTGTAATACAGATAGTTACAGTCAATTGTATATGCGGATATGCGGGAGTCGTCGAAAGCGACAAAGTCTATTGTATCGCCTACCAAAGGTGCGGGGAATGTTACGTATGATTTGTCGTAAGTGGTTACAACCAGTCTTTTGCACCACAGGGTATCGCCAAGTGTTTTGCTTAGATATGCTTGGCTGTTATTTCTCGTCTCAATTTTTATTTTGTTGTTGCACAGATTATTAAAATATCCGTGAGCATTGTCGGCAAAACATAAGGTGGTTTGTTTGTTTGTGGAATCCAGATGTATTTGCACTGTTCCCGAACACTGTTTGCAGGAGTCGTTCCCCAGAAACAGAGAGTCGTTTTTGATGGTTATCATATTGCTGGCTTTTATTTTCTGAATGTCCTTTTCCGACAGCGACGGAAACTCAACGTAACTGGCGTTGTCGAAATGGATTAAAGCGAGGAATTTGTTGCCTACGTTCACGTTACACACTCCATCGGGTATGCTTTGGCGTATTGTACCTGTTTGGGCTGACAAGCTAGTAGCAAATAAAGCCAAAATTGTTAAGATAATTGTTTTTTTCATGGTGTTATGGTTTTTAATATGTTTATACTTTATGTTCATTGTGTTATAATTTAATGTAGGCTGATATTTTTTCTATTCCAGGTCGGGTTTTGCGTTGCAGTGTTTCCACCGATGCCGCTAAATCTTTATAAATATCTGTTTTCTCGAGCATGTCGCCGAAGACCGTAAAGACAAACTGTGTGGGTGATTGCTCGCTTCTCTTTTTGGGATTTGAGGGCGTGTTTATGTAAGATATCAGCTCTTCTGTGTATGTAACCTTTTTATTGTCGGGGATAAAAGTGATGTCGCTGGTATTTTCTTGCAAAGGCTGCTCTTTGGTCACAATCTGAGTGTCTATAATCTGTTTGGGTTCGTGCGTTTCTGCCAGCAGAGGGGTAGATGGTGTTGCCGCGTTTTCGGCATGTGATTCAGAAATGGGTGTGGCTTTTCTGGCAATTTGTTGTTTATTAGCGTGTTGCGCTGCTTGGTGGGCTGGTGTGGTTGCGGTCTGTGGCTGTTCGGAAGTTTCGATATCTTGCATTGAGTCTTGCAATGGCTGTGTTGTGGTGTTATCTATTTGGTTTTCGGCCACGACGGGGGTGTTCGGCTTGGTGCTTTCGCCATTGCGGAGAAGGAAGAAAGCCACCACGGCGGCGAGCAGCAGCACGGCAGCGGCGTAGCGCAGCACAGGCCACAGGGCAAAGGTGTTGTGTTTCAAAGCCGCCTTGTCTTCGTATTTCATCTTGGGCAGTCCCGCCACGGTGAGCTTGGGGTCGTAGAGGGCGAACTCCTCGCGCATGTCGGGATGGCTGTCGAGGAAAGCCTCCACCTCGCGGCGTTCCTTGTCGGAGAGCATGCCTTCGGCGTACTGGAATAGGTAGAGTTCGTAATTTTCTTCGGTTATTTTCATTGTATTTATCGGTTTTAGAATTTGTTGTCGTTCAGTTGTTTGCGCATGTTCAGCCTTGCTCGGTAGAGATACACCTGCACCTGCTTGTCGCTGATTTTCAGTATCTCGGCAATGTCCTTGTAGGAATAGCCGTCGATGTCGCGGAGCTGCAGTATTGCCCTCTGTATTTCTGGCAGGTTGCCCATTGCCAAAGTCAGCACCTCTTTTAGGTCGGAGTTGTCGGCGGGTGAGTAGGCGGTGTCGGAACTCGTTATTTGCTGTTGGTTTCTTGTTGCGGTCATTTTGTTTCGTATCATTTTCATTATCTGTCGGTAAGCTACGGAGAGCAGGTACGACTTGGCTTTTTCGAACCGCACATCGTCACGGTTTTTCCACAAGGCGGCGTAGGCCTCCTGCACGGCATCTTCGCAGTCACGCACATCGCCATGGCAATGGTAGGCGAAACGGTAAACGTCGTCGGACCAGAGGTCCACACATTTGTTGTAGTCGTGCGTTGTCAAGTGGTTACGTGTTTTTGAACGGTTTTCAAATAATAATTCCAGATACACTACAAAATACTACAGCAGGAATGAGATTTTCTTTCCGAAGTGTAGTTTCTTTTTCGACGGAGGTCAGTTCTGCTTTTCGAGAATGGCTATAATTGCTTCCTCAACTTCTTTGAAATGTGACAGATACAGAGGCTTTTCGCTGTCCTGACAGCCTTTAGCCACGCCGTTCCGCATCATTCCCCAGTATTCTTTCAACTTGTTCGATTTCGACCTTTCGGGAATACGCAGTTTGCCAATTTCTTCACAAAGGTTTTGTATAAAACTGACAATCAATGTGTTGTCGCAAGTATCATCGTTTCTGCGTATTTTTATAGGTAGCAACGGGTCGGCCACGGCTCCGCGACCTATCATAAAATCCTGTATTTCTGGAAATAGATTGTTGATTTTCCGAAAATCGGCAAGGGTGTTGATGTCGCCGTTGAAGATAACTTTGTGTTTGAGCAGTGGGATGACTTTTCTCAGGCAGTCCAAATGCAGCTCGCCGCTGTAAAGCTCGGTGCCTATTCGCGGATGTATGGTGACGTTGGCGAGAGGAAACTGGTTGAGGACTGGTATCAAGTCGAAAATCTCGTTTTCGGAGTGGTAGCCGAGGCGCATCTTTGCCGAAATGCCTACTTCCGTTTTCGTTGTAAGGGCCTCCAGCACCTCGCCAACCCTTTCGGGATATGGCAGAAGTCCGCTTCCCCGCACTTTGCGTACCACGCGTGGCATCGGGCAGCCGAGGTTCCAGTTCACTTCGGTGTAACCTATTTCGTGCAGACGGTTGGTTAAATCCACAAACTCCTGTGTCTCGGAACCTAACACCTGCGGTACAACGGGGATGCAGCCTACATTGTTTTCGGGCTGAACATCGTATATTTTTTTGTCGGCTAAAGTTAGGTTGCCGTGGGTGAGCGAAATGAACGGGCTTACTGCGTAGTCGAACACATCGCCGAAAGTGCGGTGGAATGCTTTGCGGAAAGGCAGTCCGGTAAGTCCCTGCATTGGGGCGAGGACAAGCATTTTCAGCTGCGGTATTTTATTGTACGTACGATGGTGCGTATCGGCACTTCGTCCATCAGCTCGGTTTTGGAGGTCCAATTGCCGTGGTTGTCGTAGTCGGAGTATTGGAACTGCGTGGACATCAAAATGTTCCCCTCATGGTCGTAGTCGATGCTCTCAATCACATCGTTACGTTCGTTGTAGGTGTAAACAGTGCGTTCTTCGGAGGTGAACTCCGATTTTTCGATAGTCTTTTCCTCCACTTTGTTGCCGTGCTCGTCGTAGGTGAAATAGTGTCGCACATGTACGCCGTTAGTGTAGAGGGTGGCTATTTCGGAGAGCTGTTTTTTCTCGTTGTGGAAAAAGGTTGTCTTGGCTATGTCGTTGCCGTTGCGTTTGGTAGTCTCGCTTATAGGCAGCTGATTTTCATCGTATTCCACGAAAGTGTGCTCGGAGCGTCCTCCGGGATTTTGCGTTATCTCCTCGGTTTTCACGCCAAACTCATACACATATTCGGTGGTGATATAGTCGCCGGAGGGTACTATGATTGTTTGTTTTGTGATGTTGCCGTAGTCGTTTATCTCAAATTCGGCTGTCAGCGACGGCTCTTCCTCGCGTTCGAACTTTGTCTCATCCTCGTCGGAGAAAATGTTGTATGTGTTTTCGGCGAAGCGTTCCACATCACCGGCAATGTTCATCTTCTGAAGGTCGTTTTTCATTGTCATTCAGCTTGTTTTACGGTTTCGTTGATGGTTATCTCGTCGATGAACAGCCACGGGCGAAGTCCTTTTGCCTCGTGCCACGAAGGTATCTTGCCGATGGAATTTGCCACCACTTTGATGTATTTCACTTGATTTATATTGACCAAAGAACGGAAGCTTATTACCTGATTATAAGCGTTTTCCTTTTCCGAGGGAGCAAATTTTACATCTGCTTTGATTTCGGGGGAGTAGTTTTTGCCGTCGGGCGATACGTACACCGAGAAAGATTTTGGTGCAAATGCCCAAAGTTCGGGGGCGTGCATAAATGTGGCTTCAACGCTATGTATGTCAATGGGTTTTACCAATGTGAGCACCGCCTCGAAGTTGCTCCCCGAAAATCCCAGCCAGTCGTCGGAGAGGTTGGATGTGTTGCCGTAAACACCGTCGAACAAAGCTGTTTCAAGACCTTTGTTGTAAGGTGTGTTGGGCTGGTTGGTGTATTCTATCGACGACACGTAGTTGTAGTTGAACACTTTTTTGCAGGTGAACGACGGAGAGTAGTCTTTGCCGAAGGCTTTGGCTTTCACCACAGTGGTGTTGTCGATTACGAATGGTTTTTTGTATAGTGTCGATTTCTCGGTGGGCTCGGAGCCGTCGAGTGTGTAGCGTATCTCCACATCCTTGCGTTCCGAGGCGAGTGTGATGGTCATTGGTGCGTCGAAATTGTCGAGGTCTTTGCTGATAGTGGGCATAGGCAACACTTTGGTAACCACTCTAGGCATTGCCACCATTCGTATGCCGTTTGGCGACTCGTCCTCTTTTTCGAAAGCCTTGAGTCTAACTGCGAATGAGTATTTCTTGCCGTTCACCAGATGCTGGCTTTCAACGCCGTTGCCCGAACCTACGCCCGTTTGGCGATAATCCACATTGACAACGGTGAAGGCGTTTTCTTTCAGTTTGCTATACGACTGTGCATGAGCCAGTTGTTCGTCGGTGTATTTCTGAAGGCTGAAATCGAACAGAGTGTCGAGCATATCCACAAACAGTGCTACATTGTCGCTTCCGAGCGAAAGCCAACGAGTGTCGGTGTGGTTGCCGCAGGCTTGCGGAATCATATATTTTGGCGTCAAGGCAGAAATAGGCGAGCTGAAGACACCTATTCTGCTTCCCGACTTGCGGTCGCAGTATGATTCTTTGTCGCGGCCGAACCATTCGGCATTGTTGATGTCGCCGTTTACGACAAAGTTCATGCCCACGCGTGGCATTGTTTTAACAGATTCGGAAACAAGCACTTGGTTGTTGATGATGACATCGCCTGTGCAGTAGATGAGGTAGGTCTGTACCACGTCGAACAACTCTTCGCCCGAGCCGTTTTGTATGCCGAGCAGTGCGTCGATGGTTACGCGGTTGGTGTCGTCCTGTCGGCAGTTGATGCCTTTCACCACGGTGGATAGACGGTCGAGGCCGGCACTTTGCCAAGCCGTAAGGGCGTTTTCATCGGCACGGTCGTTGGTGGTGGGAGTGCGCCAGAAATGCAGTTTCGGAGCCGAAACGAGAATCTCCTTGTCGTTGATTTTTAGCGATGTAATCTCGGCTTTGTCGGCGTCGAAGAGCACTTCCATATATTCGTTGTAAACTTGCAGCATGCCTTTCACCCCGTCCATTTCAACAATGGGGGCGTTGGCGGCTTTTTTGGCGTTTTTCGCCTGTTTTTTTGGTTGTGCGGGTGAAACGGTGTCGCTCAGGTTTACCAGATACAGCCGTTTGCGGTCGTAGTACGAGAGCGGCTTGCGTTCCATCTGTTTCATATCTATCTGTATCTCGCTGAATCCCAATTCGGTGCCTTTGTCGATATACGATTTTTTGTCGCGTTGTTTCACCACAAAACGGATAAAGAACTCCTCGCCGGCATAGCCCGTTATCTTGGGCAGCATCAGTTTGAAATTCTTTGTCTCGCCGGGTTTAAGGCTCATATTCACATCGCCGGATATTACCAGCGGCTTGATGTTGGAGAAAATGGTGTAGTTTACCGACAAGTCCTTGAGTTCCAGACAGTCGGCGGTGTTGGTGGCACTGAACTCGCCACCTTCCATACTCACGAGTTTTATCTTGATGGGACAGTACATCTGTCGCAGCTCGTCGAGGGCGGGAGAGGCTTTGCCATCGTCGGACACAAGTCCCTCCAGAGCAACGGTGTGGCCAGTGGCTTGGTCGAAAATGTCGGCGCTGTTCCAGTAGGCAGCGAAACCGCCCAACACCTCGCGGTGTTTCATGGCTTTGTTCCACAGCTCGCCGAGACCGCCGAAGGAGTTGCCCTGTGTGGAGCCGTATTCCATCAGCAGCAGCGGCCGTGACTGTTTTTTCGACACAAACTGTTTCAAAAACTCCAAGCTGCATCCGCGTTTGGCCACAATGTCGGTGTTTTCGGCAAAGTCGGCACCGGAGTAAATAACGGGACGTATTTTGTCTTTGTTTTTAAGGAAACGGTAGGCATTCTCCATGCACACGCCGTTGTCGGCACTGTTGCCCAGCGACCAGGCGATGACGGAGGGATGGTTCTTGTCGCGCTCGTACATGTTGCGAACTCGTGCTACAAAAGCAGCCGAATAGTCGAGGTCGGTGGCTATGCTTTTGGCAAGCGACGAAAATGGCTGAAGGTTGGCCTCATCTACTACATAGATGCCGTATTCGTCGGCAAGTTCGTAGAAATCAACGGGTTGAGGTGTGTGGTAGGTTGTCAGCACAGCGTTGATGTTGTTGGCACGCATCATTTTGAAAGCGTTTTGCCTCTCTTTGTACGATTTGCCATAGTCGGTCCACACCACACCGCGCAGCTTGATGGTGTTTCCGTTGAGCTGCAGTTTGCCGTCTTTCATTTCCAAGTGGCGGAAACCGAAGCGTGTGCCGGTGGTCTCTATGATTTGCAGTTTTTTGTCGCGTACATGGAGTATAAGTGTGTATAAGTCGGGGTTTTCCGACGACCACGGCTTCACATCCAGCACTTCGCGGTCGAAAACTATGTCGATGGCGTTCTTTTTGTCGAAGATAACCCACTGTCCGTATTTGGCCACCTCTTTGCCGTCGGGGCCCCACAGCAGGGCTTCAACGTAAAACTCGCCTTTTTTGCTCTTGTTCTCGATGGTGGCGCTCACGTTGATGTTGCCGTTCTTGGTTTTCGGGCTGTAGTCGGCAATAACGGTATAGTCGGAGACGTTGGCCTCGGCTTTTGAGAACATATACACCTCGCCGGTGATGCCCAGACGGTATTTGGGGGATGTCATCTCGAGCAGGGAGCCTGTGGAGGTGCTGAACACCTGCACTATGATGTCGTTGTCGTCGTCGGGTTTTACAAAGTTGGTGAGGTTGAATTCCGATGGAGTGTAAGAATCCTCGGCGTAGCCAACCATCTTGCCGTTGGCCCACACGTAATAGGCCGAGCCCGCCGACTCGAAATGGATGAAAATGTCGCGGTTTTTCCATTCTTTGGGGACGTAAACGCTTTTGTAATAGGTTACTACAGCGTTGTGTGTTTCGGGGATGGGCAGGGGTTTTTTAAGGGTTAGACCTTGGATGCCGCTCCAAGGCTTCGACCATTCTTCGGGTATGGAAATGGTCTCCCAGTCCTTGGTGGAGAAGTGTTTGCGGTCGTTGAAATTCTTTTCGGTCGGGCGCTCGTCGGCGTCCTTGGTGACGAAATATTTCCATTTGCCGCTAAGGTCTAGATAATAGTCGGAACCGTAGTAGGCAAGACGTTCCACGTCGTCGTCCTTGGCGTAGGGTAGCACGTTGGTGCGGGGGTACACCTTTTTCTTTTCGAAAATGCCTATGTCGCCCCATTCATTTGAGGTTTCTTCGTCGGTTTGGGCGTTGACGCCAAGTGCAAAAAGGGTGGCGCAGGCCAGCAAAAAATATTTTTTCAATGCCATATAACATTAGTTTCTTTAGTTATTACAATGACTTACAAAGCGTTATAAATACAACGCTCCGTCAAAGTCAAATTGTAAATTTACGAAAAAAAAATAACTTTTTCGTCGAAAAAATGAAATTTGGACACAAAAAGGCTTCCGGAAAAAAAAGAACTGCCCTCGGGCTTGTTCAAATCGGCTACCACCCAATAGGGGCATTTTCGTTTTTAGCTGTTCTTTATTCTTTGTTTTGTTCGCTTTCGTACAAAAGATTTGCCAGTTCGAGGTCGAATGGTGTGGTGATTTTTATGTTTTCGGCATTGCCTGGCGTTATGGCTATGTGTTTTTTCAGCACTGTCTCCACCACGGTGGCGTCGTCGGTGAACAACGGGTTGTATTCTGCCTGATAGGCTGCTTTTATTATTTCCGAACGGAAACACTGTGGAGTTTGCACAAGCATCACCTTGTTTCGGTCGAGTGGGGCGGAAGTGTCGCCATCGGCAAGCCGAACACTCTCTTTTGCTGGCATGGCTGGCACTGCACAGCCTTTTTTTTCGGCTTCGGCGAAAGCCTGTTCAATGGTGCTGTGGCTTACGAAAGGCCGCACTCCGTCGTGGATGCCCACCAGCACTCTGTCGGGAATAGTGGCAAGGGCGTTTTTCACCGAGAAGAAACGTTCGTCGCCTCCGTTCACCACTTGGTGCGGTATTTCGAAACGGTGCTTGTGGTACAACTCCTGCCAATAGTGGTGGTGCTGTTGTGGCAGGACCAAGGTGATGGGCATACTTTTATCGAAAGCATGGAAATGCTCGATAGTCCGCATCAGCAACGGTTTGCCGCCTACGGGCAGAAACTGCTTGGGGATGTCGGAGCCCATACGCAGGCCTTTGCCCCCTGCCACTATGATAATATGGCGTTGCATAGTTTGGACTGTCGGTTTTCGGCGTCGGTTACAGTATCAGCATGGCGTCGCCGTAGGTATAGAATTTGTATTTCTCTTTCATTGCCACGCGGTAGGCTTCCATCAGCAAATCGTAGCCTGCAAAGGTGGCGGCCATTATCATCATCGATGTCATTGGCGGGTGGAAGTTGGTTATCATCATGTCGGCGATGGAGAAATTGTAAGGAGCATAGATGAATTTGTTTGTCCAGCCAGAGAAGGGACTTACCACGCCGGGGACGGTAACGGCGGTCTCCACGGCTTTCATCGAGGTGGTGCCGACCACACATACTTTATGTCCTGTGGCTTTGGCGGTGTTTATCAGGTTGCAGGCTTTCTCGTCGATAATCATCTGTTCGGAGTCCATGCGGTGTTTGCTAAGGTCTTCCACTTCGAGGGGTTTGAAGTTGCTGAAACCTGCGTGCAGGGTGATTTCGGCCAGCTGTACGTCCTTGAGTTCGAGCCGTTTGAGCAGCATTTTGCTGAAATGCAGTCCTGCGGCTGGTGCGGCCACGGCGCCTTCGTTGCGGGCGTATTCGGTCTGGTAGTACTCTTTGTCTTCGCGGTCTTCTTTCGGGTTGTTGCCGGAGCGTGTCTGTTGCAGGAAATCGGGCAGGGGAGTCTTGCCCAAGCTACGCACGAGGCTAATGAACTCGTCGTGGGTGCCGTCGAACATAAAACGCACCGTGCGTCCGCGCGAGGTGGTGTTGTCTATCACTTCGGCCACAAGGCTGTCGTTGCCGAAATAGAGTTTGTTGCCGATGCGTATCTTGCGGGCGGGGTCAACAATCACGTCCCACAATAGGGTTTCGGCGTTGAGCTCGCGCAGCATATAAACGGTGATTTTTGCGTCGGTTTTTTCTTTCACACCTTCCAAAAGGGCGGGGAATACCTTGGTGTTGTTAACCACAAGCACGTCCTTGGGGTTCAGGTAGTTAATCAAATCTTTGAAGAGTTTGTGTTCTATCTTGCCGGTTTTGCGGTCCACCACCATCAGCCGTGCGTTTTCGCGTTCCTTGGTGGGATGTTCGGCAAACAGATCTTTGGGCAGAGTGTACTTGAAATCGTGTAACTTCATTATGTTTTTCCTTTGTTGTTGTTTTTCTATACTAAAAAATGGTGTTTCGGCACTTGTTTTTCGCAAAGATACGAAAAAAAAGGTCGTTTGTCAAGTATTTTAACGTTTGCAGTATTGTAAAAGTTACATTATTAGCGTATTGCGATTGAAAAAAAATCGACCTCTTAAAAAATGGTTAAGTCGGGGGATTATTTTAGTGAACTGTGATCAGTGATCTGTGAACTGAAATGGTCGCTGGTTCTTAGACTTTTGACCTTTGACCATTATCTTTCAATTTTCAATTATCAACTATTCTCTGTCGCCCCTTCAGGGCTCATTTCTCCGCTCCCGTTGGTCGCTATCGAAACATTCACCGAATGTTTCTTCACACTATCTGTGCTCGTTGACCTTTGTCTTTAGACCTTAGACTTTTGACCAATATCTTTCAATTTTCAACTATCAGTTTTCAACTTCATTATGGCTTTTGCAATGTTAAGGGTGAAATAGTCGTATTTTCCGCCAAAGTGTGCTATCACTTCGGAGCTGGGTTGGTCGGGGTTTGAGGCAAGGTATTCGGATAGTGTGGCAAAATCGCTGTCGGAGATGAAGTCTTTTGCGTCGAGCTGCCCGTTTTTGATAAGCCGTGAGATGTGGCTTTGTATTGTGCTGAGGGCAAGCCGGCGTTCCGTGGCTATTTCTTCGGGTGTTTTGCCGTTGTTCAACATTTGCAAAGTTAGATCGTAGGTCTCGCCTTTGGCCAGTTTTTTGCGGATGTTGCGCGATTCGCAGAAAGCGTTGACCAGTTCCAGGATCTCGTCGCCGAATTCGTCGGCCTTGATTCCGAAAAGACCTTCGATGGCCGAGAGGTCAGCAAAGGTACGGGGCAATGTGCGTGCTATTTCAACCATTTGGTTTTGGGTGAGGATGGCGTGCACGGGACGCCCTTCAAGCTCGAAACTTTTCTCGCTGCGCCAGTCGTTTAGGATGTCGAAAAACTCGGTGGAGTTTTTGTTGAGCTTCACGGTTGCCGGTTTCTTTTCTTCTTTCAAATCGGTGCCTGTGAGTATGAAATTTGTCATCGTGTTGGTGTAGCCTTCCACGGTGAAACCCGACTTTGCGTTGTCGAGCAGGGCTTTTTTCAGGCCGATGGCTTGGCGGAATTTGTCGGATACGTCGTTGTAGCGTTTCAGGGTTTCTTTGTTTTTGATTGTAAGCGACAGAAAATCGGAGGATTCGGCTTTTATGGCATCGATTTTTTCCGAAAAATATGCCACGGCTTTGTTGATACGGTCGTGCAGGTGTGTGTTGGAGGTGTCGTTGCCGCATTGTGCCTGCAGTTGGGCTATCTGGCGGTGGAATTTTTCGGCCACTGTGGCTATGTCGTTGTAAAACGGCTGTTCCACCTTTTGGTCGAAACTCCTTGCTTTTGCCGAATACGAGGCGGCCAGCTCCACTGCAAACAGTCGGCGCATCTGCTCTATGGACTTCTGCAAGTCGCCGAACTCGAAAAGCTCGTGTAGTTTGCCGAAAAAATAGTTTATCTGGTCGGTGCTGTAGCGGTGGCGCACATGCTCGGCGTCGGGGATGGCTTGGGTGAAAGTGTTTACATCATTGTCGGTGAATAGGTTGGCGGCGGTGATGGGCGTTTTAAGCACAAGTCCGTCGAGGGTGCGGCAGCGGCTGAGAGCCACGTAGGTCTGCCCGAAGGCGAAAGCCCTGCCGGCGTCGATGATGGCGCGGTCGAAAGTAAGACCCTGGCTTTTGTGTATGGTGATGGCCCACGCAAGGCGCAGCGGCATCTGTTTGAAAGTGCCTTCCACCACGGCTTCGATCTCGTTGCTCGCCTCATTGAGCAGGTATTTGGTGTTCTCCCACACCAAAGGCAGCACCTCAAAAGTGGTGTCGCCGTCTGTAACTTTGATATGGTTGTTGTCGATGTCGGAGATAGTTACAATCTTGCCGTTGAAATATTTTTTCTCGATGTCGGGGTCGTTGCGGACGAACATCACCTGAGCACCTTTTTTTAGTGTCAGCGACTCATCGGTGGGGTACATGTAGTCGGGGAAGGTGCCGCCAATCTCTGCCTCGAAGGTAAAGTTCTTGCCTTCAAGCTGTTGCAGTTTGGCTTCGTTTGTCCTGTCGGCCTGTGCGTTGTGGGTGGTCAGGCGTATGTAGCCTTCGCTGTTGTCGGGTTCGAAATCGGGTTTGTAGCGCGAGTTGAGCCGTTCCAGCACATTGTCGTTGGGCTGGCTGTTGCGTATGCTGTTGAGAATCTCCACAAACTCCGTTTCGCTTTGGCGGTACACGTGTGTCAGCTCTATCGATATGTAGTTCAGCTGTTTGAAGGCTTTGCTCTCGAAAAAGAACGGCGAGGCGTACACCTGTTTCATATACTGCCATTCGTCATCCTTAACCACGGGCGGCAGCTGGTACAGGTCGCCCACCATCAGCAACTGCACACCGCCAAAGGGCTTGTTGTTGTGGCGGTATTGCCGCAAACGGTCGTCGATGGCGTCGAGGAGGTCGGCACGCACCATGCTTATCTCGTCAATAATCAGTAGGTCAAGACTTTGCAGTAGGCGTATTTTGTTGCGTCGTAGGTTGTGGGCGTTTTGCGGGAGCGAATATTCGTTGTAGAAATCCTTTACTGTAGGCAGATATGCCGATGGCGGCAGCTGGAAAAAAGAGTGTATGGTAACTCCGCCGGCATTGATGGCCGCCACTCCCGTGGGTGCCACCACGACAAAACGTTTGTTGCAGGTTGCCACTATGTTACGAAGAAAAGTGGTCTTTCCTGTCCCGGCTTTTCCGGTAAGGAATACGGAAGTGTCGGTATAGCGCACGTATTTCTCGGCAAGTTCTATTTGAGAGTTATCCATAAGATGTTGGGTTATAGTTATTTGAGACGTATCCGCGGGTCAAGGGCGGCGTAAAGTATGTCCACCAATATGTTGATGGCTATCAGTATGATACAGATGAAGGCTATGGCGCCCATCACCACTGGGAAGTCGTATTTCTCCAGTCCGTCGACAATAACTATGCCCATGCCTTTCCAGTCGAAGATGTATTCCACAAACACGGCTCCGGCCATAAGTCCCGCCAGCCATCCCGACGAGGCTGTAACTACGGGGTTGAGTGCGTTTTGCAGTGCGTGGCGGATTATCACACGTTTCTTTTTTAGCCCTTTGGCAAAAGCGGTGCGTATGTAGTCCTGTCCCATCACCTCGAGCATAGAACTTTTGGTAAGCTCCACTATCACCGCCAAGGGACGTATGCCGAGGGTGAAGGCGGGCAGTATCATGTTTTTCAGGTCGAGGTATTCCTCGCCGGTGTAGTTATCTACGGAGTATAGGTTGCCGAACATGCTTAGCCCCGTGACGTCGGCAAGCACGTAGGCGAAAAGCCACGCAATCAGTATTGCCGCGAAAAACGACGGCAGCGACATTCCGAGCACGGAGAAAAACAGCGCCAGTTTGTCGAAAAGCGAGTCCTTGTGCAAGGCCGACAGTATGCCTATGGAAACGCCCAGCAGTAGTGCGAAAGCCATTGCCACAATGGCGAGCAGGGCCGTCTTGGGGAAAGCTTCGGCAAGTATGGCCGTTACGGGACGTTTGCTCTGGTACGAGCGGCGCAGGTAGGGGTATTTAAGCACTATGCTGGTGGTGCCGAGTTTGGCCAGCTGGGTGTAGGGGGCGTATTTTTCGGGATTGAGGAAGAAATAGGAGTTGGTGTCGGCGTTGTTGTGGAACGATATGGGTATCAAGTCGTTGAGGTAGTTCAAATATTGCAGCGGCATGGGTTTGTCGCGACCGAGGTCTTTGTTTATCAGGTCCACGCTCTCTTGGTCGGCACGCTGGCCGAGCATCATGCGGGCGGGGTCGCCGGGGAGTATGTTGAACAGGAAAAATACCAGCGTTATCACTCCAAGCATCACCAAAAGTCCGTACAAAATGCGTTTTCTGATGTATTTGAACATTTTTTATCGGCGTTTTTTTTGTGGTGCAAAATTACACAAATTTTCTGACATTTGCGCTGGCGTTTGAAAAACTTTTAAACATGGATGTTTTTATCGGGACGGGGTGTTTCGCCAGCAAAGCGACCTTTCGTTCGGCATGGGCGTTTTATGCCAGTCCTACGGACTTCTGTGTTGGAATGTGTTGCATTTTAAGCAGGGGCTTACGCCACCTGCCTAATGTATGTTGCCCCTGCGGGGCTAGGTTGTGCCACGGAAAACCCCGTAGGGGTATAATAATATAGGCAGGGGTGTAAACCCCTGTAAATATGGGATGCGATATACAATTTGAACCCCGAAGGGGTGGCATATAGCAAATAAAATCCAAAATCCGAAGGGTGCAAAAAAAAAACGGAACTCGAAAGAGTTCCGTTTTTATTCTATGAATTGAAAATGGAATTATTCAGGGATGTTAGCTTCAGCCTGAGCCATCTCTTCTTCGGTGGGTTGTTGTTCTGTAGTTTCTTCTGTAGTTTCACCTTCTTCGGTTTCAGCAGCTTCGCCACCGCCAAAGCCTTCTTTTGTGTAAACTGCCAGCCATTTGCCGTCAACTTTTTTGAGTTTCAAAGCAGCTTCTTCAGCGTCTTTACCTTCGGCTTTCAAAGTGTAGTTAGCTGTAGCGTCTTCGCCGTTAACCTCAACTTTGGTGATTTCTACGTCAACCTTGGGAGCTTCGGTAGCGCCACCCATAGCTGCGAGGCTTGCATAAGCGTCGATTTGTTCTGCACTTTCGGGAGTAGCATATTTTTTAGCTCCGTCAAAGTCCATTTTGTTGAAAGCTGTCAAGAAATCGTTAGCAGCCTGTTTTACTTGATCTTCGTCGCTTTTTGCGCAAGAAGTTGCCATTGCAACGCCCAGAACGGCGATTGCCATAATTCTGAATACTTTTTTCATTGTTTTTTAATTTTTGAATGTCTATTAATTAATTTATTGATTTTTTTCCTTAAATAAGGGCAAGCTACTTATATCGCACCGCTACAACCAAACACCCTTGCTGTATTCCTACCCTGGGGGATTCAATGGGAGCTGGTCGTACAAGACTTACCCGATTGCAAAGTTACTACTTTTTTTTTAATTAATAAAAAATTTCTCTCTTTTTTTTTAGTTAAAATGCCTATATTTTTGAGTATCAAAGTTTTGTATGTTTGTACTTTTTTCTAATTTGCTGAAAAATAATGTTTCACACTTCGCAATATGGAGTCGGGGAGATGGGAAAAACAGTCTTTTTAAGTGTCTTTTCTTGTGTTTTTTGTGAGGAAACGCAATAAAAACGAAAAGTTTTTGTTATTGTGTCGAAAGTCTTTGTATATGCTCGATTTAAAGAAAATCGTCTGTGAAAATCTAACGCTTTGGCAGAGGGTGGAGTTCGCCATTGTCCTGCTTATGGCCTTTCTTGTGCCAATTTCGTGGCGCATAGCCACATTTGCGTTGGTACTATGGGTTGTGGCGGCCGTTGTGCGAAGCATAGCCGAACGCGGACAAGTTCGGTTAGGGGCATCGAAAATCCGACGCAAGTGGTGGTACCTGCTTTTTGCGATGTTTTACGTAATTCACTGTGTAAGCATGTTTTACACCGAAAACCTCGCCGAAGGCTGGGCCACGTTGGAAAAACGCCTCTCGTTTCTGTTGCTCCCACTGGTGTTCCTAATCTTCGATTTCTCGTATCTCGGCCGTGAAAACGTGCGCAAGGTGCTGTGGGCGTTTACGTTGGGCATCCTCGCCGTGGTCTGCGCCGATTTGCTTTCCGCCGCATGGGACGTGCTTTTCCGCGGCGCCGGCACATCTCGTTTCTTCGATGTCAACCTGTCGTCGGAGCACCATACATATATATCTATGCACATCTGCGTGGGTATAATCGTGTGTTTCGTGGAGCTGGTGCGTGGCAAAGGCAAACCGCTATGGCAGAAACTGTTGCTGGTGCTTGCATTGGCGTTGTTCACCGTGGCCACGGTGCTGCTCTCGTCGAGGGCGGGACTGCTGTGCATGGTGGCGGTGTATTTCTTCCTTTTCCTATGGATGATTTTCGGACGCAAGATGTACCGTGCCGGCATTGTTACGGCAGTAGTGGCTGTTGTCGGCGTTGGCGTTATTGCCATGGCATTTCCAAACTCCTTGGAACGTGTTACAAACACCGCAAAATCGCTATTTTCTTCGGAAAGAACTGAAGATGTGCGTGTTACTATACTGCGTTCCACCGTTCCTGTGGCTTTGGACAACTGGCTTACCGGCGTGGGCGTTGGCGACAAGATAGACGCATATATGGAGCAGTACCGCAAGGACGGCAACCAGATACCTTTGGAACGTGAGTATAACTCGCACAACCAGTTTGTTGACACAACGACAGTTACTGGCATTCTCGGCCTCGCCCTGATGCTCTGCTTTTTTGTGGTGCCTGCGGTGCTTGCCATCCGCGACAGGCGTTTCGACGTGGTTTTCGCACTGTTTCTGTTCGTGATTTTTTTCAACGCTCTGTTCGAATCGGTGTTCGAAAAGCAAGCGGGGATAATGTTTTTCGTTCTCCTTTTTGTTGCTATGTTCAACGCCGAGTTTGTGGCGGAGAAAAAGGAGAAAGACTGATTTTCGCTGAAGTGCTGTATGATTGAAAGCGTTTTTTTGGATAAAAGTGCGAAAGTATCTTAAATTGACATATTTCTATCGACATTAACAACGCTATACTATTTTTATGGAACAAGCCCGCAATTTTGGACAAATCATTGTCCGCGACGCCACCGAGAACAACCTGAAACACGTCAGCGTATCCATCCCCAAGGGACAGATTACTGTGGTTACTGGAGTGTCGGGCTCAGGAAAGTCGTCGCTGGTGCTGGACACCATTGCCGCCAAGTCGCGCCGCGAGCTCAACGACACTTTCCCATCCTTCACCCAGCAATATCTGCCCAAGTACGGGCGTCCTCATGTGGGTAGCATCGAAAACCTGCCCATAGCCATTGTCATCGAGCAGCGCAAACCCACATCCAACTCGCGTTCCACGGTGGGCACCTACACCGATATCTACGCCCTGTTGCGACTGCTTTTCTCGCGCATCGGGCGTCCTTTTGTGGGATATTCCGACTCGTTTTCCTTCAATCATCCTGGTGGCAGCTGTCCCCGATGCAGCGGATTGGGCGAAATTCGCGAGCTTGACATACACAAGTTGGTGGATTTCGACAAGTCGCTCAACGACGAGGACACCATCCACTACATAGCTTTTGGCAAAGGCGGCTGGCGGTGGATACGTTACGCACATAGCGGACTTTTCGACTTGGACAAAAAAATCCGCGACTATTCGCCTGAAGAGCTCGACTTGTTCCTTTATTCGCCGCAGATAAAGCTCAAAAACCCTCCGTCGAACTGGCCTAAAACAGCAAAATACGAAGGCCTTGTGCCACGCATGTACCGTAGCATCATCAATTCGGAGGAGGGGTTGCTCCATGCAGCCGCCATCAATCCCATGCTTACCATGGGCACCTGTCCCGACTGCGGCGGCACACGTCTCAACGAAAAGATACGCTCCTGCAAGATAGAGGGTGTCAACATCGCAGAGGTAACAGCAATGAGTATCAGCGACTGCCGTGGATGGATGGAAACCATCGGCAACCCTTTGGCCGAGGACATACGGCGTGCCACCACCGAGCGGTTGGCGGCTTTGGAGGAGATTGGCTTAGGCTACCTCACCCTCGACCGCGCCATCGGGACACTCTCCGGCGGCGAGGCGCAGCGCTGCAAGATTGCCAAATACATCAACTCGCCGCTCTCCGATGTGATGTACATCCTCGACGAGCCAAGCGTGGGCCTGCATAACCACGACATACTGCTTATGCAACGCTCGGTGCAAAAGCTTAAAAACCATGGCAATACGGTTATTGTTGTGGAACATCACAAAGATATTATCAAAATAGCCGACCATATAATCGACATGGGTCCTGGTGCCGGTGCAAAAGGTGGCGAAGTGGTGTTCGAAGGTAGCTACGACGAGCTGCTGCACAGCCCAACCCTTACCGGCACCATGCTCAGCACTTCGAGTGCCATGAAAGCGAAGGTGCGCACCCCGGAGAGTTTCTTCCATTTGAAGGAGGCCACTCTGCACAACCTGCGTGGCATATCGGTGAAACTTCCCTTTGGCGTGATGTGCGGCATAGCCGGTGTGGCGGGCTCTGGCAAAAGCTCGTTGATGGAGTGTTTCCGCAACAGCTACCCTCATCCCGAAGAAATAGTGTATATCAGCCAGAAAAACATAGGCATAAGCCTGCGTTCCACCCCCGCCACCTATCTCGACGTGGCCGATGACATACGCCGGCTTTTTGCCCGAACCAACAAGACCAAAGCCGACCTTTTCTCGTTCAATGGAAAGGGCGGTTGTCCTGTGTGTCAGGGTAAGGGTGTGATTGTGAACGACATGGCTTTTATGGACGCCATCGAAACCACCTGCGAGGCCTGCGGAGGCCTGCGCTATTCGCCCGAAGTGTTGTCGTATAAAGTGCAGGGTCTGAACATCTCCGAGGTGATGGACCTTACCGCCAACCTCGCTGCCGAGTTGTTTGCAGGCACGCCCATTGCCGAAAAGCTGGAACCGCTGCGTAGTGTGGGGTTGGGTTACCTGCACCTCAATCAGTCGCTGTCCACACTTTCGGGCGGCGAGCTTCAGCGCATAAAATTGGCTTCGAGCCTTCGCGAGGCAGGCAAGATCTTCGTTATCGACGAGCCCAGCGACGGGCTCCACGCTAGCGACGTGCGCCGCATATTGCAACTGTTCGACACAATGGTGGAATCGGGCAACACAGTGTTTTTGATAGAGCACAATATCGAGATGCTTAAATCCTGCGACTATCTAATCGAACTGGGGCCCGGCGGCGGAGCAAAAGGCGGCACCGTTATTTTCGAAGGCTCTCCCGAACAAATGGCCGTAAGTGCAACGTCGGTAACAGGACCGTACCTCAGGAATTAGAACCCGTTATCGGGCTTTTTTTCTACAATTCGATTTTTTTCCGTATATTTGCAACTCGCAGAAAGCAATGGAGAATAACGTAAGATGCAAGAAAAGAACATTATAGAGATACGAAACAAACGTGCCACATACGAATACTTCCTTGTGGACACCTACACGGCAGGAATAGTGCTTACCGGCACGGAGATAAAATCCATCCGCGACGGCAAGGCTAACCTCGCCGACTCGTATTGTGCTTTCCGTGGCCACGAACTGTTTGTTAGCGAGATGCATATCTCCGAATACCGTTTCGGCTCCTACCTCAACCATCCCGCCAAGCGCGACCGCAAGCTGCTGCTCACCAAACGCGAGCTGCACAAATTGCAGAACAAAGTCAAGGAAAAAGGCTACACCATAATCCCAGTGATGCTTTTTGTGAATCCCAAAGGCTTGGCGAAACTCGATATCGCCCTTGCCAAAGGCAAGAAATTCTACGACAAACGCGAATCTATCAAGGAACGCGACAACAAACGCGAACTCGAACGTTACAATGGAAAATATTAACGATTTAATAATCACACAGATATGAAAAGAAACCTTTTGCTTATAAGTAACTCCACCAACCGTGGTGAAGCCTATTTGGAATGGCCCAAAAGCCAGATAAACGATTTTCTGAAACGTCACAACGTGAAGTCGGTGCTGTTCATACCCTTTGCCGGCGTAAGTCTTGCCGAGGGCGGCCTGAAAGCCTCCTACAACGCCTACGAAGCCAAAGTGCAGAAAGTGTTCGCCGAATTTGGCGTGAAACTTACGAGCATCCACCACAAAAAATCGCCCATCGAAGCGGTGTACAATGCTGAGTGCGTGGCAGTTGGCGGCGGCAATACCTTTCATCTGGTGAAAGAACTTCACCGTCAGGGACTTATGAAAGCCATCAGCGAACGCGCCAAAAACGGCATGCCTTACATGGGCTGGAGCGCTGGCAGCAACGTGGCCGGTCCAACACTCTGCACCACCAACGACATGCCCATAGTGCAACCCGAGAGCTTCGACTGCATGAACCTCGTGCCGTTCCAGATCAACCCCCACTACACCGATTTCTTCGACCCCAAACACGGCGGCGAAACCCGCGATGACCGTCTGAAAGAATACATCATGCTGCACCCCGACATGTACGTGGCAGGCATACGCGAAGCCACTTCGCTGCTGCTTGAAAACGGCAAGCTGAAACTCATAGGCCGTCCCAACAAAATGAAAGTGTTCAAAGCCAACCTCGCCAACACCAAGGAATACGGCCTCGACGACGATATCAACTTCCTGCTGAAATAGTTCGGCAGTGCAGTTCAGGACATAATTGTTTTAAGTCTTGGAATTTCCTGTTTTAGACAAAATAAACACCCCCGACGACCTTAAAAAGCTGTCGCCTAAAGAGTTGGAACAACTGTGTTCCGATTTGCGGAGCTACATAGTGAAGGTCCTCTCCACCCATCCGGGGCATCTGGCATCGGGACTCGGGGTGGTGGAACTTGCTGTGGCTCTGCATTATGTGTTCAACACCCCCGACGACAAGCTGGTGTGGGACGTGGGCCATCAGGCCTATCCGCACAAGATACTCACGGGCCGCAAACGTCAGTTCGAAACCATTCGCTCCTACGGTGGCATCAGCGGTTTCCCGAAAATTGAGGAAAGCCCATACGACTCTTTCGGCACGGGACATTCATCCACCTCCATCTCGGCGGCGTTGGGAATGGCTGTGGCGGCGCATCTGCAAGGCAACGACAGCCGCAACCACATTGCTGTAATCGGCGACGGCTCCATGACCGGCGGAATGGCTTTCGAGGCCCTCAACCACGCAGGCGAGGCAGGTGCCAACGTGCTTGTAGTGCTCAACGACAACGGCATCTCCATCGACAAAAGCGTGGGCGGACTGAGCCACTATCTTACAAAAATTACTTCGTCGGAGACGTACAACCAGTTCAAGACAAAAATTTGGAACCTTTCGGGAACAGGCATACGACGTTTTTTCCGCAACATACTGCTTAACCTCAAATCCACTTTCTTCAAACAGAGCAATATGTTCGAGGCCTTCGGCTTCCGCTATTTCGGCCCCATCGACGGACACAACCTGCCAGACCTTGTAAAAATCCTTCAACGGTTGAGTAAAATCAAAGGTCCGAAACTGCTGCACATCGTCACCCAGAAGGGCAGAGGTATGGACATAGCCGTGCAAAACCCCGTAACCTACCACGCCCCCGGCGAATATGACGTGGACACCGGCGAACAGAAGAAATCCAACGAAAACGGCCAGCCGCTGCGTTATCAGGAGGTGTTCGGCAATACCATTCTTGAGCTTGCCAAGAAAAATCCCAAGATAGTGGGCATAACTCCCGCAATGCCAACGGGTTGCTCGCTAAATATTATGATGGAGGCCATGCCCGACCGTTGTTTCGACGTGGGTATCGCCGAGCAGCACGCCGTCACCTTCGCGGCAGGACTTGCAGCGCAGGGCATGGTGCCGTTCTGCAACATCTACTCCTCGTTTATGCAGCGCGCCTACGACCAAGTTATCCACGATGTGGCGTTGCAGAAACTGCAGGTGGTGATGTGTCTCGACCGTGCAGGCCTTGTGGGCGAAGACGGCCCCACACACCTCGGCGCTTTCGACTACGCCTATTTCCG
>JAFSOU010000009.1 GCA_017443265.1 Bacteroidales bacterium
ACAGTCCTGTGCGGCTAGGTACATGGATTGCTGTGTCGAGCCATTCGAAAGTATAAACGGAATTGCCTGTAACAGTGTCTGTTATAGTGCCGTTGCACGACGCTGCGCAGTTGGTGGGTGTTACACCTTTGGCAATAGCAGGAGGCTGCGGGTCGGTGAGTGTGAAATTTTGGGTAACAGAGCACCCTTTTGAATCCATGACACGGATGGAATAGTTGCCCTGACAGAGATTATACACGGCAGTATCGGTACGGTTGCCGTTGCTCCATCGTATGTCGAAGGGCGGAGTGGCGTTGTTGAGGGAGATTGACGCCCAACCGTTGCAGGAACCCGGGCATGAGGGCGACGAATATTGTACCGGCATGGCAATGGAGACAAAATTGACAAACACGCTATCGATATTGAAACATCCGTTGGTGTCGGAAACACGCAGATAGAAATACTGCGGTCCTGTGATATTGACATAAACATTGGGGGACAGCATATTCTGATTCAATG
Organism: Bacteroidales bacterium; assembly: GCA_017443265.1. Lineage (GTDB taxonomy): Bacteria > Bacteroidota > Bacteroidia > Bacteroidales > P3 > UBA1219. The sequence continues at coordinate 499 of JAFSOU010000009.1, forward strand.
TATCGGTGAAGTTGCGGTTCGACGACCATTGGTGGATAAACGGTCCCCTACCCTGCGGCTGTGCCGAGAGCAGTATCGGGCTTGTGCAGTCGGATGTGTCGCGATAAATGGAAAGCCCTATCGACGACATCATGATAGGCTGTCTCACTGTGTCGGAGCAGGCGCCGTTGGAGACCACCACAAGCAACACAGTGTCGGTGTACGCCCTCGTGTAGGGATTTGCGATGGTGGAGTCGCTTACCAATCCCGTAATCCAATGATAGGAGCACCCCGGCTGCGGATTCTGGCCGATGCGTATCAGTCTGCCCGGACAGGTATATACGGTGTCGAACGGCTGTTGATGTCCGAGCACCATTATTTGCCTTACAATGGTGTCGGTGGAGTGGCAGCCATTTTGCAAATAAGAAATCAGCATAACGTTGTACACGCCCGGTTGTGTGAATGTATGTGTGGGATTGGTGTCGTTCGATACAGTACCATCGTCGAAGAACCAGCGGAAAGAGGTGCCGAAACCTGTGTTCTGGAAAGTGACGGTATAAGGCACGCAGCCAACGGGAGGACGGATGAAATCGGCGACAGGGAAGTCGTTGTGGACATTCATACGGAAAATGCCGTTGTTACAGTTAGTGCTGTTGTTGCTTGAGGAGAGAGCGCCCGGCGTTGTGGGGAAGCCCTGACAGCCGCCGCAACTGGCGCAGACCGACTGATAGAGTGTAGCCATCTTGTCGAAACGGCTGGTGCCGCCGTCCACGTGGTCGTGGCCTGAATTGGCGTTGTTGTTGGTATGGTTTTCGCCGAAAAAAGTAGCGTAGTCCATAGCATTTGCCGTTTCTGTGACACAAATCACGTAAAAGTCCTGACCGTCGGTGGTGCTTTGGATAGCACCCTGCGACACCTGCATGCCCCAAGTGCCGTTGGTGTTCCACGGCTGCACCTGACCGTTGAGGTAATACCCGCAGAAAATGCGTCCCCAACCTGCGGCATACACGCGGTTGCAAACATCGGCGGCGAAAGCCGTGGGCGAGATATTAGGCACTCCGCTGCCGGTACCAAAGACGGTGGACCAGATAAGGGTGTCCAGATTTTCTCCAAAACGGGCGAGGAACTGCCCGCTGTTGGGGACATTGTACTGTGCGTTGTGTATCAGCGTGCTGCCCGAAGCCTTGGTCTGTCCGAAGATAAAAACGTGGTTTTGTTTGCCCGTGCGGACGAAATAAGACTGGTCGTAGGCCGCCGAGCCGAAGAAGGTGGAGCCCATCAGCTGGGTGCCGTTGTGCGAGATCTTGGCTATGAAAGCATCGGCGGTACCGCCATTGTAAGTGTTATTAAAAGCGTTGGAGGTAACCGGAAAATCGTGTGAATTGGTTCCGCCGCAAACCAAGATATTATATTCGTCGTCGGTGTCGATAGAGTAGGCCGCATCGTCCTTATTGCCACCTATATAGCTGCTCCACAGCAGGTTGGACAGGTTGTAATCCAATTTGAACACCACGCCCTCCTGTCCGCCGCCCGAAGTGGGCTGAAACACGCCGGAGGTAGTGGGAAAATTGCTGGAAAAGGTGCAGGAGGCCACGTAAACGTTGTTGAGGTCGTCGGTGATAAGCTCGCCTCGCGCACCGTCGCCATAGTTGTAGTAGAGCGAGTCGTTGCCGAGCATCACAATGTCGTTGCTCGACGAGAAACGTTGCTTGTAGTTGAGACCGTCGTTGCCGGTGCCTCCGATAAAGGTGGATGCTCCGAGCTGGGTTCCTGCGGCGTTGAGACGGCAAACAAAGATATCGGAGCCGTTTGGGAAATTTATCACACCAGTGCCGAGATAGGTAACGCTGCTACCCCCGCTGAAAGTGCGGCTATAAGCCGAAGTGGTGGTTGGAAAATTGGACGAACCAGTTGTGCCGAGAATCACAAGTTCGTCGAACTCGTTGACATACAGGCTGTGCGGCATATCGGCATAGAGGCCGCCGATATATGTAGCATAGACGCGCTGAGTGCCAGTGGCGTCGAGTTTTATCACACCTATGTCGGCATTTCCCGCCGAAGTGGACTGAAAAGCGCCAATAGTGGTGGGATATCCGTTGCCGAAGACAAGTCCGGCCGAGTAGGTGTTTTTGTGCGAGTCGAAAGCGGCGGTGGTACCCCAGTTGTCGGCCACCGAGCCGGTGTAGGTGGAGAAAATCAGCATCGGGTCGATGACCAGAGGTTTCGACGCATCGTAGGCACCGAGATCGAAAGAGACCGTGTTCCCCTTCAACCGGTAGGAACATTCCACTTCAACTTCTTTGCCATCAATAATTTGGTAAGCATAGGGCTCGAGTTCCACGATATCAAGCACGGATGTCTTGATTATCAGGTTGCCGTTTTGGGTGCGGAGTCCGTCGGTGCCGTCGTAGCTGAGGCAGATATTTTTGGCGGAAGCCCCTGGCTGCAGCACGAAATCGTATTTCAAGGCACCTTCGGCAGAATACACCTTGAGGTCGGTGCCGGGGTAGATGTTGCGATACTCAACAGTTTGGTACAGACGCACTTCCGAGGCCCAGTGCTTGGGGTCGTTGCCGATGAAATAGTTCTCGTAGGTTTCTTCCTTGTCCTGCCCCACTATGGAATCGGGCTTGGCATTGACAAAATTCACGCGGTAGGCGTGGAAACGATACTCTTTGTTGGTATTCTTGTCGTTGAGGTAGGGCTTCCCCTTGGGATTTTTTGGGTCGGAAAGAAGGATGGTGAAGCAGTTGCGTTCCATAAATAGGTCGGCATTGCTCATCACCGACTTGAAAAGAATATTGCTCTCCCACTGTCCTTTGTTTTCGGTAAAATGCATACGTCCGCCAACACTGAGGGTGTCGCGGGCATTACGTGCCGAAAGGGGCGAAACGAAAAGCATCGCCGTTATGGCAAGCAGCAGAGGCAATATTTTTTTCATAGCTTTTTGTTTTTCGGAGTGTTAACCAATTTTGTCGAAACCAAGGAAAGGCACCAGTGCGTCGGGCATACGAATGCCGTCTTCGGTCTGGTAGTTTTCGAGAATTGAGGCCACTATGCGCGGGAGGGCGAGGGCGCTGCCGTTGAGGGTGTGAGCCAGACGCATCTTGCCGTCCTTGTCCTTGAAACGCAGTTTCATACGGTTGGCCTGGAAAGCCTCGAAATTGGACACGGAGCTTACCTCGAGCCATTTCTCCTGAGCTGCGGACCACACCTCAAAATCGTAAGTCATTGCCGATGTGAAGCTTATGTCGCCGCCGCAGAGTTTCACTATGCGGAACGGCAGTTTCAGTTTCTGCAAAAGTCCGCCCACATAGTCTTTCATTATCTCGAGCTGCTGGTACGAGTGGTCGGGGTGGTCGATAACGACGATTTCCACCTTGCTGAACTCGTGCAGACGGTTGAGTCCGCGCACGTCCTTGCCGTAGGAGCCGGCCTCGCGGCGGAAACACTCCGAATAGCCTGCATGACGGATGGGGAACTGCTTTTCGTCGATAATGACATTGCGGTAGATGTTGGTGATAGGCACTTCGGCGGTGGGTATCATGTAAAAGCCGTCGAGGGGTATCTGGTACATCTGCCCTTCCTTGTCGGGGAGCTGGCCAGTGCCGAGTCCCGAAGCCTCGTTGATCATCAGCGGGGGCTGAATTTCCTCGAAACCTGCGGCAACGGCGTTGCTGAGGAAGAAATTAATCAAAGCGCGCTGCAGGGCGGCACCTTTGCCACGGTACACGGGGAATCCCGCGCCGGTTATCTTGTTGCCAAGTTCGAAGTCGATAATGTTGTATTTTGCGCACAACTCCCAGTGTGGCAGTGCGTTGGCTGGAAGATTGGGTTTTTCGCCGAAATAGGCTACAATTTCGTTGTCGTCGGCACTTTTGCCCTTTGGGACTGAGATATGGGGTGCGTTGGGGAGGGATATCAGTTTGGCGTTGAGCTCTTTCTCGATTTCGGCAAGACGGTCGGAGAGTTCTTTTTCGCGGGTTTTCAGTTCGGCGGTGAGGGCTTTCTTGGCGTTGGCCTCGTCCTGACGGCCTTGTTTGAAAAGCATACCTATCTCTTTGGCGATGGCGTTGCCTTCGGCCTTGGTGTCGTCGCATTCTTTCTGGAGCTGACGGCGGGTGTTGTCGAAGTCGAGAATCTCGTCAACACGCTGTTCCACATCCTTTACGTTCTTGATTTTGAGGCGTTCGATGGCCTCCTGTTTGTTATCACGTAGAAATTGAAGTTGTAACATATTATTCTGCAGTATTTTATCTATTATTTTACATTATTTGGGATAGTGCAAATATACGATTTTTTTTTTGTAATATTGAATAGTGACTGGTAACTCGCAACTAAATTTGTGGTATATAATTAACAACCAAGCACTTATCCCTTGTCGCAGATTTACATCAGACTTCCGATAAACGACAAAAAAAAATATTTGTTTCCGGAATCTAAAAGATTAATATTTAGAACTTCAACATCGCAAGACACGAAAATATTCGGGAAAAATATAGAGTTCCAACACCATCGAGATGGTGTTGGAACTTTTATTTGTCTTGAGTGTTAGCTGTACCGCTTGGAAATCAGTAGTTCTGCTTGTTGATTTCGAAGTAGGACTGCGGGTGGTCGCATACGGGGCAGACTTCGGGAGCCTGTGTTCCGACTACGATATGACCACAGTTGCGGCATTCCCACACTTTCACTTCGCTGCGAGCGAAGACCTCTTTGGCCTCGACGTTGTGCAGCAGAGCGCGGTAGCGTTCCTCGTGGTGTTTTTCTATTGCGCCTACGGCACGGAACTTGGCGGCCAGCTCGGCAAAGCCTTCGGCCTCGGCGGTACGGGCGAAGTTCTCGTACATATCCGTCCACTCGTAGTTCTCGCCATCGGCGGCAGCGGCAAGGTTCTCGGCGGTGTTACCGATGCCGTTCAGTTCCTTGAACCACAGTTTGGCGTGTTCCTTCTCGTTCTCGGCCGTTTGCAGGAACAGGGCGGCAATCTGCTCAAAGCCCTCTTTCTTGGCTTTCGAAGCAAAATAGGTGTATTTGTTGCGGGCTTCGCTCTCGCCAGCAAAGGCGGCGTGGAGGTTCTTTTCGGTCTGTGTGCCGGCGTAAGGATTTGCCGGTTTTGTCTCCTCTACGGGCTCGAATTTGTCTTTGCCCTGTTTGCATCGCGGACATTTCCAGTCGGCGGGCAGTGCCTCGAACGGCGTATTTGGAGCTATGCCTTGTGTCGGATCGCCCTTCGCAAGGTCGTACTCATACTTGCAAATGGTGCATTTGTATTTTTTCATGATAATAGTTTTTTATTTTTGAAAATATTTTATTTGCTTTTGAATAATTCAGAATATAACGCCAGTCCTTTTTCGGTAAGATAATAGGCTTGGTCCCGGCGTTTGGGAGAATCAGGATAAAGCATGCTCACATAACCCAGATTAATGGAAGGGTGTAAATAACGGTTTGTAAAGTTGGTTCTACCCTTCAAATTCATTTTTTTCTTTATCTCTTCTGCCGACACCGTATTTCCTCGAATGTCCAACACAATTTTGATTATATTGCCATCTTCTTGTACCCTTTCTTGTACCTTTTCTTGTACTCCTTCTTCACCTCCTTCTTGTACTCTTTCTTCATTTCGCCGCCAGATAACTACGCGGAAATCATCATTGATTTCAGTTAGGATGTTCTTTGTCTCAAATACGCAAAACTTGAATTTCATTATAAAATTCCGCCATTTTGCAAACCCAATCGTTTGCATGTCATGACATTACCGCAATTTTGAGTGTTTAAAAAAAAACTCATCAATTTCAACACAACCATCATCTGTTCGTCGAAGAGCTGGTTGATGCATTTGTGAAACGGGGTCTCGACACAACCGGCGCAAGCACCGATGAACTCGAACAACGGCTGAAAGAGTGTTTATTTGTGTAAACCTTTTATTTCGGAACCATCGACAACAAGAATGTCATTGTCGCCTATAATTGTTGCCCCATCGTATTTCTCACTGATATCTGTTAAATAATCTTCCGTCCATATAAAACTTTTAAACGGAGGATCATAGCTGGTTGGTATTGAAATAATCCAGTAATAATGATAATCTCCTTCCCTAATAATGTTTTTTATATCTCTCAAATGGGTGTGATGTTCTTTCAATTTAGTTATTGCACTCTGCAAGTTGGATTCAATATTTCTTTTCGCATCTTTACAGCACTTTAATTCTACAAGAGCGAACCATGGTCTATCATCTATTTCAGATTGTTCAGATATGCACAAACATTCACATTGTTTGCATTGTTTCCCGTCATTTTTTTTATTCACCGATGGATTGCGCTCCATGTTTGCCACAAAAATGGAGATACCATAAGGATTATGGATGTGTAATGGCGGCCATTCTTTGTGAATATCAAGTACGCTTTTCGCAATATCAACTCCGCGGGTAGAAGCCTCTCCCTTGAAATTGGTGTAATCTGATATATATAGGTCAGAGGTAAGTTCCTCATAATTGGTAAAGCTTGCCTTCATGTTTAGACTCGGTATCTTAATAATGAGTTAAAGTCTTCCATAATTCCCTTCATAACCCTATCAAAAAAGTTCTGTCGGATTAAGCCAAAATTATCTTGAATGGTGTATTTGCCAGCATCAATATTTTGCTCAATTGGACGGAACTCTCCATTGTCGAGCTCAAAAACCGATACTTCTTTGGGGTCTAATACCACATCAGAGCATTTGACTCTCTCAAATTTAGCTTTAGGCATTCTCTCTCTGACAATATTTGCTAAAATGCAATTGTTTAGAGCATACAGTATATAAGGACTATGGGTTGTGATGATAAGGCTGTCTTTTCTGTCGTTATGTATTAGTCTCAAAATGGAATATAACAATTCTACTTGTGTTTCAGGGAAAAGATTAAGTTCCGGCTCCTCAATAATTAATTGGGTATAATGAGGCAACATTGTCTTTTCCGCTATTTTTGAGAGCGCCTTCCTTACGTTTTCGGATGACGAATCTCCATCATCAGTAAGCATTTTTCTAATAAGATGTGACATTATGTCAATATTGTCTTCATATTTATCACCTTTTATAATCGCACTAAAAATATCATTCTTTCGTAAATCATTAAATACATTACGGCTAACTCCATCAAGTATTTTTTCCATATCTGCATATGACATATCAATACTATTGTTATATATCCATTTTGATACGTATAAGCAATACAAATACAGAGGGATTAGCGATTGTAAACCACTTGATGATTCTGTAAGGTTTATTGTTTTATTATCTGACAATTCAATAACACCTCCTTTTTCTGCATCATAGAAATATTGTACTGATGTACCAGGAATCTGTACCGCTTCATCCCTTGAAAATTTTGAACGAAACCTCAACCATTCAAAAACAAAATCACGAACATAGTCATCCTCTAGTTTGTAACTACTGACATTTGCCATCGATACTATGCTACGTTCTGCAGGTATATAGGCTACTTTACCCACCTCTGCCTCTGAAAAACCCTCCTTCTTTTTAAAGTGATATTTTTTATTGTGGAAATACTCAAAATCAATAGTATTACCTATGTACTTGAAATAAGACCCTTCCCCAAAATAAGAGTTCATTTTATGATAAGAAATCAGACTATTCTTTATAAACTTTGATGAAACATTATTAATGCGCTGTTGACGAATAGTATATTTTTCAAGCCATAGACAAAAGCTAACTATCTTGGCAATTGTACTTTTACCAACACTTTGGGGACCTATAAAAATGTTTACTCTATTTAGGTCGAACTCCGCATGACGGATAGGTCCTATCTGGTCAATAACAAAATGTGCCATAGTAACACTTGTTTTTTATTTATCTGTAATTTCTTATTATACTTGTTTATATTCGTGTTAAATAACGTTTTTATTCTATTTTTCGTATGTGTGCTTGTAATTTAGAAAAGATTTGAGACATTGGGCATATTTGAAATTACAAATCCGAGCTTCCTTTTCCCTTAAATCTTGCTGCCTCTTTAAGCCAATTGATTCTCTCAATGCTTTCGTATCGCATCTTAATATCACAAATGCAATTAGGACAAACTTCAACCTTAAGTTCGCCATTAGCAAGTGACCATGTTAACAAATGGCATCCAAAATTTGAAGGATAAAAAAAAATCTCCAGTTCTTCTACTGTATCAACAGTATATTGACCATACTTGTTTGATAAATCGGTTATTAATTCTTCTATGGAATTATTATAGTCTTCTATTGTTTTCACATGTGGAATTGTAACTTCAATAAGATCCACATGAATCTCGTCTCGTGCAGTAAATAAACTCACAGTACAGTTTTTTCGTTTCCAAAAGTCGCCCCCCTCCCAATATTGATGGGCAAGATTTCCATTTGTATATTTATCCCTGAACCTATGGGAAGTTAATTCTTTAGAGAATTCTGTGATGGTAGAATGAATAGGGTATCCCATAAATTCCAACTGCTGAGAATAAACATTAACTGCAACTGGTATCAACAGAAATAGTAAATATACATTTTTTATTATTGAGTCTTTCATAATAGTTTATTTATTTTGCAAAATGCACATAAGGTCATATCACACTGTCCACTCGTCTAAAACATCTTGTGTGGGTAGACAGATAGGCACAGAAAAACTGACTCTATTAACTATTGCGTTTGTTGTTTTCGTTGAAAGATTCCCTTTCGCTGTAAAAACATGAAGAGATATACCACCGTCACCTCCTACTTCTTCAGATTCTGCAACCTCAACAGCAATATCGAAATCTATTTTCTGCACCCTTCTCTGCATAGAGACAGAAGATGGATTGCGAGGAATAAAGTACTCTCCGTTTTCTCCAACTATAATCGTCGGGTTGACAATAATTCCTAATTGACTACAATCTTTTGATGCTTGATTCACACCATTGCTTACTTCACGGATTGTTTCTTTGATAAATTCGCCAATATCCATTTCTTCTAGTATCACTTATTTTTAGAAACTGGGTAGCCCTCTCGGGCTACCCAGTTTAATTGAATTCTCAAAAATTCAGTTGGCGTTTTACTTCTCTTCGCTCAGCTTTTTGTAGCCTTCGTAGCGGAGTTTAGCAAACTGCTCGGTCTTGGCGAAGAGTTCCTTAGCTTCGGCGGGGAAAGTCTTCAGCAAGCTGTTGTAGCGAACTTCGCCCATGATGAAGTCTTGGAACTTGCTCCAGTCGGGCTCCTTGCTGTCGAGGTGGAAGCCGTTCTGTCCGGCCTCTTCTTCGGCGGGGTTGAAACGCCACAGGTGCCAGTAGCCGCATTCCACAGCTTTGGCCTCCTCGTGCTGCGAACGGCCCATACCAACCTTGATACCGTGGTTGATACAGGGAGCGTAGCAGATAACCAGCGAAGGTCCGTGGTAAGCTTCGGCCTCTTTGATAGCCTTGAAGTATTGAGCCTGGCTTGCGCCCATGGCCACCTGTGCCACATACACATAGCCGTAGCTCTTGGCAATCATGCCGAGGTCTTTTTTGCGCACTTTCTTACCGGAAGCGGCAAATTTGGCCACAGCACCTGCCGGGGTAGCTTTGGAGCTCTGTCCGCCGGTGTTGGAGTACACCTCGGTGTCGAGAACCAGCACGTTCACATCTTCGCCGCTGGCCAGCACGTGGTCCAGACCGCCGAATCCAATATCGTATGCCCAGCCGTCGCCGCCGAAGATCCACTGCGATTTCTTCACAAGGTGGTCTTTCAGGTCGATGATCTGTTTGCAGTAGTCGCAACCGCATTTTGTGCAGCCGGCCACAATCTTGTCGGCCAGCTCGGCGGTCTTAACGCCGCATTCGCGGTTGTCGATCCATTCCTGGAACAGGTCTTTCAGTTTCTTGTCGCATTTCTTGCAGTTGGCTATAGCCTCGCGCATGATACGTTCCACGCGGTCGCGCATCTGGCGGGTGGCTGTTGCCATACCCAGACCGAACTCAGCGTTGTCCTCGAACAAGCTGTTGGCCCAAGCCACGCCCTTGCCGCTGCGGTAGTTCTTGCAGTAAGGAGTTGCGGGAGCCGAACCGCCGTAGATGGAGGAGCATCCGGTAGCGTTGGCCACAATCATGCGTTCGCCAAACAGCTGGGTGATAGTCTTGATATAAGGAGTCTCACCACATCCTGCGCAAGCACCGCTGAACTCGAACAGAGGCTGTGCAAACTGGCTGTTCTTTACGTTGGCGTATTTGTCGATAAGTTCGTCCTTGTAGGTAACTTTCTTCTGGCTGTATTCCCAGTTCTTGGCTTCGTCGAGCTGGCTTTCGAAAGGTTTCATCACCAGAGCTTTCTCCTTGGCGGGACATACGTCGGCGCAGTTGCCGCAGCCCGTGCAGTCCATAACGGAAACCTGCATACGGAAATGCATTCCGGCCAGTTCCTTCGGCATCTTCACATCCACTGTAGCCATGCCTTTGGGAGCTTTCTTAAGCTCGGCGTCGGTCATAACCACGGGACGGATGGCAGCGTGAGGACATACCAGCGAGCACTGGTTGCACTGGATACAGTTTTTGGAGTTCCATTCGGGAACCACGGTAGCCACGCCACGTTTCTCGTAAGCGGTGGTGCCGGCGGGGAAAGTACCGTCAACAATTTCCTTGAAAGCGCTCACGGGCAGGTCGTTGCCGCACTGTGCCACCATCGGGCGCATCACTTTGTTGATGAATTCGGGATCGTTGTCGTTGTGTTCGAACACAAAATCGGTGCTGCAGTCCAGCTTAGCCCATTCGGCGGGGATTTCCACTTTGGTAATCTCGCCACCGCGGTCAACGGCTGCGTAGTTCATGTTCACCACGTCCTCACCTTTCTTGCCGTAGCTCTTAACGATGAATTTCTTCATCTGTTCAACAGCGAGGTCGTAAGGAATAACGCCGGAGATTTTGAAGAAAGCGCTCTGCAGGATGGTGTTGGTGCGGTTGCCCAGACCAATCTCGGCAGCAATCTTGGTGGCGTCGATGATGTACAGGTTGATGTTGTTCATGGCCAGATATTTCTTCACGAAATCGGGAAGATGTTTCTTGGTGTCGGCCACGCTCCACGGCGAGTTGTAGAGGAAGGTACCGTTCTTTTTCAGACCGCGCAGGCAGTCGTATTTCTTCAGGTACGAAGGAACGTGAACGGCCACAAAGTCGGGAGTACCAACGAGGTAGGGAGCCAGAATGGGCTGGTCGCCGAAACGCAGGTGCGAACAAGTGTAGCCGCCCGATTTCTTCGAGTCGTAGTCGAAATAAGCCTGGCTGTATTTGTTGGTGTTGTCACCGATAATCTTGATGGAGTTTTTGTTGGCACCCACAGTACCGTCGGCACCGAGGCCGTAGAATTTGGCTTCGAAAGTGCCCTTGGGCAGGATGGAAATTTCTTTGCCAACCTTCAAAGAACGGTGGGTTACATCGTCTTTGATACCCACGGTGAACTGGTTCATGGGTTTCTCGGCTGCAAGGTTCTTGTAGATAGCCAGAACCTGTGCGGGGGTGGTGTCTTTCGAGGAGAGACCGAAACGGCCGCCGATAATCATCGGTTGTTTCTTCACATCCTTGAAAGCCTCAACAACGTCGAGATACAGAGGATCGCCGTTGGCGCCGGGTTCTTTGGTGCGGTCGAGAACGCAGATTCTCTTCACGCTCTTGGGCATAACGGCCATCAGGTATTTAACGCTGAAGGGACGGTACAGGTGAACGCTCACCAGACCGAGTTTCTTGCCTGCTTTGTTTTCCTTGTCGATAACGGTTTTGATAACGTCGGTGATGGAGCCCATGGCAACGATGACGTCGGTAGCGTCCTTGGCACCGTAGTAGGTGAAAGGAGCGTACTCGCGGCCGGTGATTTTGCTCATCTTAGCCATATATTTGGCCACGATGTCGGGCAGAGCGTCGTAATATTTGTTCTGCAGCTCGCGGGTCTGGAAATAGATGTCGGGGTTCTGTGCTGTGCCGCGGGTTACGGGGTGCTCGGGGTTGAGGGCGCGTTCGCGGTATTCCTTCAGAGCTTTCCAGTTGACGAGTTTCTCGACCTTGGCCTGGTCGGTGGCTTCCACTTTCTGGATTTCGTGCGATGTGCGGAAACCGTCGAAGAAGTGGAGGAAAGGCACGCGGCCTTCGATGGCTGCAAGGTGAGCCACAGGAGCGAGGTCCATAATCTCCTGCACCGAGCCAGTGGCCAGCATGGCGAAACCGGTCTGGCGGGCGCTCATCACGTCGGCGTGGTCGCCGAAGATGGAGAGGGCCTGGGCTGCCAGAGCACGGGCACTAACGTGGAACACGCCGGGCAACAGTTCGCCGGCAATTTTGTACATATTGGGTATCATCAGCAGGAGACCCTGCGATGCGGTGTAGGTGGTGGTGAGGGCGCCAGCCTGCAACGAGCCGTGCACGGCACCGGCAGCACCAGCTTCGGACTGCATCTCAACCACTTTCACGGTCTCACCGAAAATGTTCTTTCTGCCGCCAGCACTCCATTCGTCGATGTATTCGGCCATCGGCGAGGACGGAGTGATAGGATAGATGGCGGCCACTTCGCTAAACATGTAGGCCACGTGCGCAGCAGCGCAGTTACCGTCGCATGTCATGAATTGTTTTTTTTCTGCCATATTACTAAATATTTGTGTTTTAAAGTATTATTACTTCTTATTGTTTGGTTTTAAACTTGCAAATATACGCAAAAAAAATGTTATTCCCAAAGGTTTTCCGGAAAATATTTTTTGAAAAAAGCAACAACTGCCGTTTTGCCTACCTATCTATTGAAAAAATGATTTCGAAGGCAATCATTTCAACAATTTTCTATTTCCCACTTCTTCCAGCACGGTCATTTGCTGGATAGCTATCTTGTTCAGTTTATGCAGGCGGTCGCGTTGCGGGATGCCCTCGTTGATAAACACCGCATTCAAATTCTCCATATTGGAGAGGCAGATAAGTTGGTTGATAGTAGCATAGTCGCGCATATTGCCTTTCTTGCCGGGATTGGCTTCGCGCCACTCCTTTGCCGTCATCCCGAAGAGAGCGACATTCAAAACGTCCGCTTCCTCGGCATAGATAAGAGAGCTGTGGTAGGCATCCACCTCGTCGGGCACAAGGTTGGCTCGCACAGCGTCAGTGTGTATATGATAGTTTATCTTAGACAACTCCCTCTTCGCCGACCAACCCAGTTGCTTCTGCTCCTCTTCCTTCAGACGCTGGAACTCCTTGATAAGGTACAATTCAAATTCCACCGACACCCAGCTGGCAAACTTGAAGGCAATATCTCGCTGCGCATAGGTGCCACCATAGCGGCCACTCTTGGCAATGATTCCAATGGCATTTGTCGCCTCAATCCAGCGGGAAGGAGAAAGGGTGAAAGCATTGAGTCCAGCCTGTTGTTTAAACCCCTCGAATTCGATGGGGTTAAAACTGGGATTGTTCAAGTACTCCCAAATACCAAGATACTCGATAGTGTTCCTGTTTCGCATCCAATTGCCTACAACCGCATTGGGTTCTAGCGAGTTTTTCTGTCGAGCTATGTCGGTGATACAGATATAGTCTACACCATTAGCTTTCATTGTGCGAATGATGGCATCTCTAACACTTATTTCTTGTATCTTATTCATTTACTGCATTAATCATACCCCAAACAACCATTTAGCACCTTTCTGCCATATTACTAAATATTTGTTTTTTAAAGTATTATTACTTCTTATTGTTTGGTTTTAAACTTGCAAATATACATAAAAAATTCGGTATTCCCAGCATTTTAGGGAAAATTATTTTTGAAAAGAGGATATCGGCAACAATAGCCATTTAATATCTTTCGCAAGATTAAAACAATCAAGGGCTTGCGAATAATAACTCTTTCTCACATCAATCAAAAGTAAAATAAGCCATTCCGTTATTTTACTTTTAGCTACGAAAGTAAAATAAGAACACTTTTATTTTATTTTTGCTTTGCAAAGTAAAATAAAAAAAGTCAAATTACTGCCAGAATCCCTCAAAAGGGTGTCGAATTCGACCCCTTTATTTTGATGCTTTGTAGATTTTTCATGCTTACTTGACTGTTAAAGTCAAATACTTCTTATTGTTCAAATCCTTTTTTTCTTCACAAATACCATTCAACGATAGAGAATCTCCTATTTCAACGCCAAACTTTTCCATGGCGGTGCTATTAGAATGCCAACGGACAAAAATACCGTCACGTACAACGACAAGACTCGAGTCTTCGCTAATAGCCAACGAAAAAACCATACCTGGCATACAAGGTTCTTCCACACATGGCTCGGAAACAATCTCCAACACGCCATCATATACACGAGGCTCTGCGAGGACACTTCCTACACTTTCCTTTTCTGTACAACCCTGCATTGTAAAAACCAGCAACAGAATGATAAACAAATTATACCCGATACTTCTCATAAAAAGTGTAATTTTTTCGATTTGCAAAAGTACGTTTTTTTTTCAATATGACAAAATTTTTTCTTCCCCACAACTAACTTTTTACACAAATTACCATTTACAATTTCAAAAAAAAGCACCCGACAAGGGACCTCGCACTAAATACCACCTTTCCCCATCAGCGCTACCGCCACCCCCACCTGCACGGCCAAAATCATCGGCACACCGTAGCGGAACTTGCTATGCTTTGTCTTATGCCGGAACAGCCACATCGCCGACAGTGCCCCCACGCTGCCGCCCAGCACGGCAAACCACAGCAACGCGGCCTCCGGTATGCGCCAACGCCCACGACGGGCTTTCCATTTGTCGAGACCGTAAACTACGAACGTCACGACATTAACCGCAACAAGATAATAAAATAAAAAAACGCCAGCATTCACATCATTCATTATTTATTTTCAACCGTATCGGCATAGTCCATCCATGATAAGGCGTTCCATACTTCCCGTTTATACAATACACCTTCCACTTGGGAATTGCCATCAACATCTTCTTGAACTCCTGCTCCAACTGTTCAATCACCGTCTCTGGAACACGTTCGCGATTGCCTTGTACCAAATGGACTTTTACTTTGGGTACATCATTCAAATGCCCAGTACTGTCTATATCAATATCATCAATTTCGACATAAAATCTATTCAC
>JAFSOU010000109.1 GCA_017443265.1 Bacteroidales bacterium
GGAAAGTGGAAAGTGGAAAGTGGAAAGTGGAATAATCTAAAAAAGGCTTCCGCACTCGGACAGGTGTTTTATGTATGGCTTAGTGTTTAACAAGTCAAGACCTTTGATAATCACTTTATCTGGCTCATTTGGCATAGAAAAACTACAATTTGTGGCATTTTCCATATATTCCTTTAAACCGATAGTTTGTGATGCTCCTCCTATAAGATGATATTTAATGGGCTTTTCTGTAATCGATTTCTCTTCCATACATTCTTTAAAACACTCAACCAATTTTTTGTAACTACTATCAAACCAATACTCTACCTCGTTGCGTTCAAACGTTCTGTATTCCGTAACTCCAGTTTTCAAATTTATACAGCTAACCACACACTCGTTTTCTCCGCCCGGCAACAATTCTTTAGCATTCAGGGCTGTACTTGGCTCTATTATCAGCAGTCCGTTTGTTTTGCAGTATTCTATCACCTTGTCATTAAATATTAGTCCCACTTCGGCACATTTATTTACTGCCAACAATTTGCCGCCACATACCAGAGAAACACTGCTCATTTCATTTTCCACATCCACAACGCAATGCGCAACGCTGTCATCAAAAACATCATAACCTAAACCGGCCACAGCGGCAATGGGTGCGCTTACGGCATACTTTTTCCAAAATACCTTGTCAAAAGCCATCTCAATCGCTTCCTTAAATACCCTTATGTCCAATTCTGCTGTAACATAGGCTGGTGTAGCAACTAACAATCTGCGTGGGATTGAACTATGCAGTCTCTTTTTAAATTCTCTCAGCATAAAAACTACTGCATCAAAATCGGCCAATATTCCTTCTTTTACTGGATAAAGATATTTTACTTCCTCCGGATCATCATATGAATAACATTCAATTCCAGCACAGAAACAATGGCGCACATTTTCATCGTGGGTTTCACGATAGGCCACTATCGAAGAATCGTCGAGCAAAACGATTCCATTTTTCATTATTCGGGTGTAATTAGTACCTATCTCAACACTCATTCCTTCGGTAAAACACGAAAACAATCCCATACTACGAAAATAATTGAAAAAATATTTTTGTGTAGAAAAAAAACAGGTTGCTATTGCAACCTGCCTTTATAATTTTGGTAGCGGGGGCCGGATTCGAACCAACGACCTTTGGGTTATGAGCCCAACGAGCTACCACTGCTCCACCCCGCACTAAATCGTTTTGCAAAGGTACAACTTTTTCGGAAAAAAACAAAACTTTTTTGCACTGCCGCCTTTTTTTCTTTTAAAAGTCGGTAATTGACAAACAGTTATAAAATATTTTTTTATTAACAGGCAACACAAAAATGTTGTCAAAAAACAATCATCAAAGTCGGAAAAAAATGTTTTTTACCTCGCAAAATGTATTTTTTTGCAAAGAAAGCCGGTCAAAAATCGCCTTCGCCGTCGAAGACAAAAGTGGCGGGACCTTGCAGGCACACATCTTTGTAATTGCCTTTGTCATCTCTTTCGAACGACACCAAAAAATCGCCGCCCAAGGTGTGCACTGACACTTTGCGCAAATTGCCGCCCTGCATAACTGCCCACACCAAGGCCGAGGCTGTAACGCCTGTTCCGCAGGACAGCGTCTCTCCCTCCACACCGCGCTCGTAGGTGCGGACAAAAAGCTGTCCGTCGGACATGGATTCTATAAAATCAACGTTAGTGCCATCGGGGGAAAAAGCAGAATTGTTTCGCAACGTCCTGCCGTTGGTAAATACGTCATAATCAGCAATATCGTCCACTTTTTGCACAAAATGAGGAACGCCTGTATTAACAAAAAAGCCATCCATAAAAGGTTCAGGCTGTGCCACCACGTTCATCCCGATTTTGATTATGCCCGAATTGCCGTCCCAGCCCACTACTGCGGCCTGGTGAGGGTTGTCGCCAGCTTCAAAGCGTGCTACAGTTCCAATGATGCCAAGCCTTTTGGCGAAAGCCGTGATGCAACGACCGCCGTTGCCGCACATAGAAGCTGTGTGGCCGTCGCTGTTGTAGTACAGCATACGGAAATCGTAGTCGGCCGATTGCTGCAAAAACATAAGTCCGTCGGCACCAACACCAGTACGGCGATTGCAAATACTGGCTATCTGACTGGTTGTCAGGTGATATTTGCTTTCACGATCGTCGATAAGCACGAAATCGTTGCCGGCACCGTGGTATTTACTGAATGGTATTTTCATCGCTAGTTGTAGTATTGTCTGAAACACTGTCGTCTGCCGAATCGGCAGAAGATTTTTCACCTTCGGGCTCACCTACGTTTTCGTCATCGGGTTCCACGTCCGTTTCGTCCGTTTTCTTGCCGAAAAAGCCCGCAACTTCGTGGAAAATATCTGTCTGCTGAGTTTCCTCTGTTTCAGTTACTTGCGCATTATCATCCGAAGCGTTGGATGAAACAGTCATCTTACCGAAAAACAGGGAGTAAAACTTGCGAAGCAACGGGAATTTGTCCATCAGAAGTATAAGTATCGAGGTGAAAAGTATGGATATGAAAACGACGGAATAGGTTACATATTTTATTTCCTCGGCGCCGGGAATCAACGTCATACCGCGCTGTTGGTTAAGCTGTTCGGGCATTGTGGCAAGCACGGCGGCGGCAAGTCCCTTGGGTATCATCATCGACATTATTGTACGGTCGTACGAAGGTGTTTTTTTGCCAATTATGAATTTGATAAGGAACAGCCTCATCACAAAAAGCACCAAAGTAATAAGAAGTCCGTAGAGCAGAGCCGACATATTGTCGAAAGGAATTGACAATCCGATATATACGAAGAAAAATGTTTTCAGCACAAACACTATCTCGCGGAAAAAAGCTTTCTCTTGCGGCTCGAGTTTCATCATGCCGTCGCGACTGAATTTCTTAAGAAACGAGAACTCGAAATACTCGGTATTGCCCATCACCATTCCGAAAGCGAGGGCTGCGATGGCACCGCTGAAATCCATGGCTTCGGTGATGCCGTAGATGATGAAAACGAAGGCCGGAGTAAGGAACATAGAGTTCTGTATCTTGCGGATGCGGTCAAGAACGCTGGCCCATATTATGCCTCCCGCCACCCCTATCATCAAGGCGAGCAGGAACGATGCTATCACTTTGCCGAAAATGCTTCCAACCTGCAGCCCGCCAATCTTATAGCTTTCCATAAAGGCCAGGGCGAACACGATACACAGCACGTCGGTGATGGCCGATTCGAGCACCAGAACGACCTCGTTCTCCTTTTTTATCGACAGCTGTTTCACCAGCGGTATCACCACCGCCGACGAGGTGCCGCCGAGTATGGAGCCAAGCAGCAGCGAGGCGTTCCATTCCAATCCCATAAAGAAATGGCCGAGTACACCTACCAAAACCACCGAGAGCACAAACGACGTAAGGCTGACTTTGGCCAGATTTTTCCATGCATCGCGCAATGTGTTGATACTTATGTCGGTACCGCTCTCGAACAAAATAAAAATAAGTGTCAGCGATGCAAATACGGACCCCACCACACCCAAATCGGAAGGCAACAGCCAGCCGAACACGGGTCCTATCACTATACCAATAATCATCAGCAGAAGCACGTCGGGAACGCGCTTGCGACTGAAAATAGCCGAAAAAACGTGTCCTAAAAAAATCAGAAGTCCTAAAAAGATTACCGCATTTGCCATAATGGTATATGTTTAATAATCAATATCTTGAAACAATGAATTACGAAATGATATAAAGGCTGGATTTTCTTTGGCCATTGCCTCGAACTTGTCTTTGCTAGTGTAAAGTTTAGCCTCGCTTTCGTCGTAGAGGGGCACTACTCTTATAGAAAAGTTGAGTTCGTCGATACCCGTACGGAAACGCAGAGCCTCAAGTATATCCGTTTTGAATTTCTTCAAGTTTGATTCGTAGATATTATTGTTCACCACCACCTCGAAATTCTCTTGGTCGATGAATTTAACCTCCTTTTCGTTCATCGCTGAGAACACCTCCATATTGGTGTGTTTTTTCAGCTCGGCAAGCTCGCGCCACTGCTTTTCCAACTCATCCTGCGAAAGGGTTATCTTTTTTTTTTGCTCAACAGGGTTGGCAGACTGTTGAGGATTGGGATTTATCGAAATAGAAGATGTATTTGTGTTGGTAGGAATTTTAATCTGCGCCGGTTTTACCACGATTGCCGGTTGCTGAGGATTAACCGGTTGCGGTTGAGTAGGTTGCGTAGGCTGTGCAGGTGTCTGTTGCACCAGCTGTTGCTGTTGAGTGGGCTTCGGCTGTGCTTGAGGCTGTTGCACCGGCTGTTGCTGTTGAGTGGGCTTCGGCTGTGCTTGAGGCTGTTGCACCGGCTGTTGTGGCTGGACTGGTTGTTGTGGTTTGGTGGCCGCCTGAGGCTGTTGAGGCGTTGCAACCGGCTGTGCCGCAACGGGTTGATTGGCATTAAGGAGATTGGCAAGTTTCATCAGAGCCACTTCGATAAAAAGACGTTTGTTCGAAGCGTCGCGGAAGCGGTATTCGGCATCGGAGGCAATCTCAAGATATTTGAGAATCAACTGCAAACGGCATTGCTGCGCCTGCTGGACAAATTTGGCACGGGCGTTGTCGCTAACCTCCAAAAGGCTTGTGGTGGCAGGGTCGAGCGAGACAAGCAGGTTACGAAGGTGCTCGGCAAGTCCGGTAATGAAATGCTGGCCATCGAAGCCTTTTTCAATTATCTGCTGATACAGCAACAAACTGTTGGAAATATCGCCAGCCCTGAAATAGTCCACAAAACGGAAATAGTACTCGCTGTCGAGCACGTTGAGGTTTTCGATACAGCTTTTGTATGTGAGGTTGCCGTTGCAGAAATTAACCAGCTGGTCGAACATCGAAAGCGCATCGCGCAGGCCGCCCTCGGCTTTCTGGGCTATAACATGCAGGGCTTCAGGCTCATAGGCAACACCTTCCTGCGACGCCACATATTGCAGATGTTTGGCTATATCCTCGATTTTGATGCGTTTGAAATCGAAAATCTGGCAACGCGACAGAATTGTGGGTATTATCTTGTGTTTCTCGGTGGTGGCAAGTATAAATTTGGCGTACGACGGAGGCTCCTCCAGAGTTTTGAGGAATGCGTTGAAAGCCTGCTGTGAAAGCATGTGCACCTCGTCGATGATGTATATCTTGTAACGGCTTCCCTGGGGGGGGATGTAAACCTGTTTCACCAGCTCGCGAATGTCGTCGACGGAGTTGTTGGAGGCGGCGTCGAGCTCGAACACGTTGAAGGATGCCGAATCGTTGAACGAACGGCAGGAGTCGCATTCGTTGCAGGCTTCGATATCGTCGGTGAGGTTGGTGCAGTTGATGGTTTTGGCCAGAATACGGGCGCAAGTGGTTTTGCCAACACCACGTGGACCGCAGAACAGAAATGCCTGTGCCAGCTGGTTGTTCTTTATGGCGTTTTTCAACGTTGTGGTGATATGCTCCTGCCCTACCACCGATTTGAACGACATCGGACGGTACTTACGTGCTGATACTATGAAACTTTCCATCGGTTTTCCGTTATTCTAATATTTTTCAAAGATACAAAAAAAATTCCAAATTCAGCAGTTTAAAGTTCATTTTTCGGACCATCAATTCATATTGTTCTAAGTTTCAATCACTTGTCTGCATGGGTTTTATGAGTCCGGAAACTATTCCGCCACAATTGTCGTTGCTCGCCCCTGTCACGCTGCTCAGACAGTTGGCTTCGCCACGCATCCTCAGAACACCTAAAAAGGCAAAAATCATCGCTTCTTTATAGTTGACAATCAGCTTGTTGGCTACCTCTACCCTGCAATCGGTCTTTTGGTGGAGAGTATGGATAAGAAATGTGTTAAACGCTCCGCCTCCCGTTACAAAAACACTCATCAAAGCATTGTCGTTCAATACTTTGGCTATCTGCTCGGCAATGTGCTCGGTGGCGGTGGCAAGCAAATCAGGCACGTCGCACGACGATTTTTCGAAACAAGGACGGAATTTACCGACAAACCACTCCTTACCTAACGACTTGGGATAAGGCATTTTATAATACTCCAACTCATTCAGAACTTTAAGCAAAGCCTCATTACAATTCCCCGTTTTAGCAAGCATACCGTCTTTGTCGTAAGCCTTGCCCATTTTCCCCGACAAGTGATTGAGAATCATATTGCAAGGCGAAATGTCGAAAGCCACCCGCTTGCCGTTTTTTGTAAACGAGATATTGGCTATGCCGCCCAAGTTGAGGCATGAGTTGTAGTCGCCGAAAAGCAGCCTGTCGCCTATCGGCACTAGCGGCGCGCCCTGTCCGCCAAGCGCCACGTCGAGGGTGCGGAAATCGGCCACCACAGGCAGTCCGGTCACTGCGGAGATGGCATTGGAGTCGGCAATCTGGGTGGTAAGCCCTATCTCCGGCTGGTGGAATATAGTATGTCCGTGCGACGAAATGAAATCCACGTCGGCGGCATTTAATGCGTTGGCCGCCATAAAATTACGCACACACTTGCCGAAATAATGCCCCAGCTCGGCATTGGCACGGGCATAGTCAAGGGCGGTGGCGTTTTCGAGTGTGGAAAGGCGTTGGCGCCAGTCGTCGGAATATTCGTAAGTGTCGGCACTGAGGATTTTGTAAGTCCATTTTCCGGCAAGGAACTCAAAACGGCAGTAAGCCAAGTCGAGCCCGTCGAGCGATGTGCCGGACATCAGTCCTATAACATTATAAATATCTTTCATCCGGTTGAAAATTAACACATTCTGAATCAAAACCTTTCCTTGATATCTTTCAATTTGTTTTCCAGCTTGAAGGTCATAATTTTGAAATCCCAAAACTCGATATCCATGCTTCTGGCGATTTTCTTCAGCTCATGACTGGAGTCGTGTTTCAGCGAGGCGATGTACGAATGGCACGAAACGCCGAGCAAAGCCTCTTTCAGTGCGCAGGCCTTATACACAATCTCGTTGAACAGACGCTCGGTCTGCACGCCCGTTTTGCACTCAATTACAAACAGTTGGTTGTTTTTGATAAAAACCACGTCGAGCTCGTTGTGGCGGCTCACGCCCTTTCGCCAGATATGCGCACCCTTTACAATCTCGTCGGGATTGATAATCTGCTTTACCTTATAATAGACATAATCCTCGAACCATCCTCCGGTGAGCCACTCCAGCTGCGAGTGTGTAAGCCTGTCGTCGTGCGGCACAACGTTGGTCATCCGCAAAAAACCACGGATGTCGGAAATGGGCGGGATGCCGTATCTTGTGGGCCTTTCTATTTCACTTATAGCGATGCCGTTTTTGCAATCACGGTAGTGTGTGCGGAGCAGCTCCAATACTTTGTAGTCGCGGTCGGAGAGCAGCTTTTTGGTGAACAATTCGAACATATTTTCCACGGCCTCCAACGGCATTTGGGGAGCGTGGCCATGAAGGGCCAAGTCGTGCTCCAGCTCGTGTACCGCTAGATATTCGGCAATACGCATGCGGTAACGGATTGGGAAGAAATAGTCGTCGTCGTCGAAAATGCTGTTGTCGAACTGCGAATGTATGATGGTGTTGTCGGCCACGTTGGTGTAGAAGAACTGCGCGTCGGCCGCCTCAAAAACCTGCTGCACCGCCAGAGCCATATAGCGCGTGCCGCCGGCCAGATTGACACAGTAGCGCACCCCTTGGCGGATATGACTTTTCACCGCACGACAGATTTTCTCGTACTTGAACTCGTCGATGGCGTTACTAAGCACAATCTCCTCAATCATCTCCGACGGCACCCCGTCGATGGCGGCAAGCCACTCCAGATCGTCGGCGGTGTCCTTGGCGGAGATGTATATCACACGGTCGCCCGGCACATATTTCTCCTTCACGAAAAGATATGCGGGTATAGGATTTTCATCCGTTATGATGTTGACAAGTGTCTTCGGCAAGCCTTTTTCCGTCATAAATTATTGTATTTCAATATTTTCATATTTATACTCAATCTGCAAATTTACATAATTTTATCGTGCCAACGAGTACAAATTTTTCCATAATTTTCAACAATCTGTTAATAACCCCACAACAATCAAAAAATCCTTTCATTACACGCTTCACAGCACATCGGCCAGCAAGCGCTAGGTCATGCAAAACATTATCCGTCAGCTTTTTGTACAAAAAATTTGCTTTTTTGCAAAAAAAATGCTACTTTTGCAAAAAATTTCAACAACCGATGTAGAATACCGACCACATAGTGATCTTGCAAAAAGAAAGGAGAGGGCACCCATGATAGAAACTGCTCAATACAACGGACTGCAATGGCACCACATTTCAGACGCCAGCGAAGAAGACTACCGCTACCTGCTTGAAACCTACCACTTCCACCCTCTCGACATCGAAGACTGCCGCGGCACCAACCAGCGCCCAAAAATCGACGAATACGACAACTACTATTTCCTTATCCTTCATTTCCCCTATTTCGACAAAGGCAACAAATTTGTCCGCATCAAAGAGGTGAAAATTTTCTGGGGAAAGGACTATATCATCACCATCGGCAAGTCGCACTGGGCCGTTAAAAAGACCTTCGAGGCCATCAGCGAAGGCCTTGCCGACAACGACGACCAAACCATCGCCGCCTTCAAAACCAGCGACATACTGCTCTACCGCATCCTCGACCGCCTCATGGCCGAAACCAACACCCTCATCACCCGCATCGGCGCCGAAGTGGACCTCATCAACTACGACATTTTCAGCAAAAAAGCACGCTCTATCATCGAACAGATTTCCATCACCCGACGCAACATCATCCTGCTCAACACCACCTTCAAACCGCAAATACGACTCTTCCACCAATTCGAAAGCGGCGGTATCAAAGGCTTCACCGGAGGCGAGGAGATGGAAGACTACTGGGGCGATATCCTCGACCAATACCAGAAAATGTTCGACTCCGTGGAGGATTACGGCGAACTTATCGAAGGCCTCTCGCAAACCTTCGACTCGTTGCAGGCCAACCGCTCCAACGAAATAATGACAGTGCTCACCATCTTCTCCAGCACCATGCTTCCACTTACCGTGATAACAGGCATGTACGGCATGAACGTGGCACTGCCTTTCCAGGAACACCCTCAGGCTTTCTGGTTCGTGATGCTGATAATGGTGGTGGCCACACTCCTGCTGCTTTTCTTCTTCAAACGACGCAACCTGCGATAAAACCTCATCACCTTGGAAAACAATAATTTGGAACACATTCTCGCTCTCGACGAGATAGACCACGCCAACTTCTGGGGCGCCAACAACCGCAACCTCAATTTCATCAAAGCTCTGTTCCCAAAACTCAACATCATAGCCCGCGGCGAAATGCTAAAAGTCATAGGCCCCGCCGACGAGATAAGCATCTTCGAAACCCAGCTGCGGCAACTCACCGACTATTTCCGCCAGCATGGCAACATAGCCGAAGAAAACATAATGCAGATAATCGAAGGCAACGTCTCCACCGACAACGCCGGCTCCGACATACTGGTTCACGGCCGCAACGGACTGCTCATCAAAGCCCGCACCCCCAACCAGAAACGTCTTGTGGAGGCTTGCGCCGAAAACGACCTCGTATTTGCCGTAGGCCCTGCCGGAACGGGCAAGACATACACCGCCGTGGCTCTGGCAGTGAGGGCTTTGCGCAACAAAGAGGTGCGGCGCATCATACTCACACGCCCGGCCGTGGAAGCTGGCGAAAACCTCGGATTCCTGCCCGGCGACCTCCGCGAAAAACTCGACCCTTACCTGCAACCGCTCTACGACGCACTGCGCGACATGATTCCGCAACAGAAACTGCAGTCGCTGTGGGAGGACAAGACCATCGAGATAGCTCCCCTTGCCTTTATGCGCGGACGAACCCTCGACAACGCTTTCGTAATCCTCGACGAAGCCCAGAACGCCACCTCGGCACAGTTAAAGATGTTCCTCACACGCATGGGGCGCAACGCCAAATTCGTCGTCACCGGCGACCTCACACAAATCGACCTGCCACGATATCAGTCATCAGGACTGGCACACGCCATATCCATCTTGGGCAATATCAACAACATAGCCGTAATCCAGCTCGACAACAGCGATGTGATACGTCACAAACTGGTAACGAAAATCATCAACGCCTACGAGCAAAGCCCGCAGCAACCCAAAGAGGAAAGAAATAAGGATTAAAGGATTTTATTCCAGATACTTACAAAATTTCCCCACATACCCTTGCACACCGAAACAATAGCATCGGTGAAACCACTTTTTACCGACAAAAGCACAATTGCAAGGTTGAACATCAGAAACAGGGCAATGTACAGAAACGACCGCACCACGCCCTGCGACGTTATATCTGTCTGTCGCAGAGAAGTTTGTGTTGCGAAACAAATCAGATGGAAAGCCAATGTGAAACCTATCAGCAGATGAAACACGTGCATCGACTCGGCGGAGCCCCAAATACTGAAAATCAATATGATAAACGTAAAAAGCGGCAGCGTATATGGAGCTAAAGCAATGAACGTGTTGCCGATGCCGTTGCCACTGTGCCACACCTCGCCCGAGCCCTCGGAGGAAATTTTCATCGACTTGACCTGTTTAAAAAACAAAAGACAAAGCACCATGTGAGTAATCTCGTGCGATGCCGTTTCGAGAACCCTAGAATTGCGCCCCAGAAAAGGGATGATGCGCAACACAAAAAAAGCACACATGCCAATGAAAAACCACTTGTACACCCCCAACGAAACAAAAACCGCCTTCACCGCCGCCCAAAACTCCGGAGCAACAACCAAAATTCCCAATATCATCAGGGGATACGACAATATTCGCAATATCTTTATCATATAAGAAGATTATTTACAACAGTTTAACAGCCAAAGCCACAAAACTTCAGCATTGCAAAAATACAATATTTTTTAAAACTGCGAACAGTGAACTGTGATCAGTGAACCGTAAAGAAAATATATTTCGATTGACAGATTTTCCGTTTTTCCGAACATCTGATTATCCGAAAATCATAATCCATTGTTCATTCTTCGGCCCGAAGAAACTCCTCGAAAGTGTGGTCGGAGTAAAAAACCAGATAACGCACAGCTTTGCGTGTATCCTTATTCAGAATCGATTTTTCTTTATCCCCGTCAAGATTTGAAATTTTCGTCTCACTCTCGACAAGTTGAGTGGATTTTGGAGACTCCTGATTTTCAATATCTTGCAATGCAGATACTTTTTCAACAACCTCATTTTCAATCACTTCCGAAGTGGTGTTTTCAGGTGCGAAATCACTCATTTCAGAGGAAAACATATCAATTTGTCCGCCATTGGCAACTGGTTCTACCTTATTTTCAATAGGTTGAACATCAGAGGCGTTTTCCTTGCCGGAGTTTTGCACGCTCTCAAGTGTGTTGGCAGATTTGTACATCTCGCCCTTGCCGAACAATAGCCAATTGGTATCTATTTCGGGATAGCGGTTCAAAACACGCATAACAAAATCAAGACTGGGTTTGTTTCGACCCGACATTATGTGCGACATCCCCGAACGTTGTATGCTTATCTCGTCGGCAAACTGCGATGCTGTGATATTTTTGGCACGCATTATTAAATTAATTCTGTCTATCATAACAAGTTACATTTATAACAATAAATAATTTCAATTTACAAATATACACAAAAATATTGAAACATTTGTAAATTTTGTTAAAGTTACAAATGTGAATAAATTAAAATTTAAAGCAATACTTTAAATATAATGCTATAACATATTGTATATTAGCAACATATTTAATA
>JAFSOU010000110.1 GCA_017443265.1 Bacteroidales bacterium
AAAATCAAAAAAACCATTGTTTGTTGAAAATATATTGGTATTTTTGCACCATAAACCAACAAAGCACAAAAAAAAGTAACAATTTAATAATTAACAAATTAGATTATCATGAAAAAAGTAATCGCATTACTGTCGATAGCAGGATTATTGACATTTATGAACGTAAACAGTGTTAGCGCACAAGGTAAGAACGCAGCAAAAGACGACAAAGCTGCTGTAGAACAAGCCGACACTAATGCCGCAAAAGCCGACACAGCCAAAGCTGAAGAAGCCGCACCGGTACAAAACCAAACCCCCGAGGTTGCCGAAAGCAAATCCTTCCACCAAGTATTGAAAGAAAAATACATCGACGGTGGCGCAGGCTGGATGACCCCCGTGCTGCTCTGCTTGATATTCGGTATGGCACTCGTTATCGAACGCGTTCTTTATCTGAATATGGCTACCACAAACGTGAAGAAACTCCTCTCCGGCATCGAAGACAACGTTTCGAAAGGCGACTACAACGGAGCCAAAGAACTTTGCCGCAACACCAGAGGTCCTGTGGCCAGCATATTCTACCAAGGCTTGGACCGCGTTGACGAAGGTCTTGAAAACGTTGAAAAAGCCATCACATCCTACGGCGGTGTGCAGATGGCACGTCTGGAAAGCAACCTCACATGGATTGCCCTGTTTATCGCCCTTGCTCCTTCCTTCGGATTCTTAGGAACTGTGGTAGGTATGGTACAAGCATTCGACGATATCGAAGCAGCCGGTGATATCAGCCCGACCGTTGTGGCTGGTGGTATGAAAACCGCTCTGTTGACAACCGTGTTCGGTCTTATCGTAGCTATCATCCTTCAGATATTCTACAACTACATCGTAAGCAAAATCGAAAGCCTTGTTAACCAAATGGAAGACGGTTCCATCACTTTTATGGACATTTTGGTAAAATACAAAAGATAATAGTGTAAGGACAAGCAAAAACAAGTATTAACCCTTTAATCCTTAAACTGTTATGCAAGAAAAAACAAGAAAAATAATATTAATAGCATTGCTGGCCATCGCAGTGATTGCCGGAGTTTTCGCAGTGCTCTTCGCTGGCAAAATGCCCGACAAAGACAACCTGACTCCCGATGCATACGCTCAGGCAATGAACAGCATCAATCCGCTATTCTCTACGGCGGCTTACATTTTATACATAATACTTATAGTGGCTGTTGTAGCAATCTTACTCTTCGCCCTCTGGCAACTGATTAAAAACTTCAAGGACGAACCCAAGAAAGCTATCAAAACAGTACTTATCATAGTATTGATGCTCGTCGTATTCCTCATTTCGTGGCTGATAGCCAAAGGCGATGATGTTCCCGCCAAACTGCTTGCAAAAGCACAAATGGGCGCGGGCGGCTCCAAACTTGTGGGCGCAGCCTGTATCTCGGTTTACATCCTGTTTTTCGCCTCGCTGCTGTCGATCATCTACGCTGAGGTATCAAAATTATTAAAAAAGTAAGTATTTATGGCTAAACGATCAACACCCGGATTAAACACCAGCTCAATGGCGGACATATCCTTCCTGTTGCTGACGTTCTTCCTTATGACGTCGTCAATCAACACGGATATGGGTATCTCGAGGCGTTTGCCGCCACCAAAAGATCCGAACCAGAAAGAAGAGATTGATATCCACAAAAGAAATATCTTTGTGGTGAAAATCAACAGCCACGACGCTCTGCTCTTCGACGGAGAAATTGGTGACATCAGAGACCTCAAGACCCGTGCCAAAGACTTTTTGGGCAACCCCAACGACCTTGAGAACCTGCCCGAAAAGATAGAAATGGATATTCCGTTGCTGGGTTCGTACAGAGTCTCCAAAGGAGTTATCTCCCTGCAAAACGATAGGGGCACGTCGTACGATATGTACATACAGGTGCAGAACGAGCTTACCGCCGCTGTTAACGAGATGCGCGACGAACTGTGCCGCATCAAATTCGGCAAATCGTACAACGACGCCGAAAAGGAACAGCGCGACGCCATCGACAAAGCAATACCTGTAGCCATATCTGAAGCCGAACCCACTAAAATAGGAGGAAACAACTAATGGCACGATTCAAGAAAAAAAATGACAAAGGCACTCCCGGTCTGAATATGGGATCCATGTCCGACATCATATTTATGTTGCTGTTCTTCTTTATGGTTATCACCACTATGAGAGAAAGCTCGCTGATAGTGAAAATAACCGTTCCTCAAGCTACCGAAGTACAGAAACTGGCAAAGAAATCGCTTGTTAGCTACATCAACGTGGGTGTACCTCAGGATCCGCAGAAATACGGCTCCGAACCACGTATCCAGCTCAACGACCAGATTGCCGAGGTTTCGGACATCGCAGGTTTTGTGGAAACAGAAAGAGCCAGTCATCCCGAGGACGAACGTCCTTTCCTTTCAACAGCCATCAAAGCTGACAAGGATGTAAGGATGGGTACCATTTCCGACATCAAACAGGAGTTGCGTAAAAACGGAGCCTTCAAACTTATTTACACCACCTCGCGCAGAGCTAAATAAGTACGCTCCAGTACACTACAACAAAAAGGCAAAGAACGTTACGCTCTTTGCCTTTTTTGATTGATTTTCAGCCACAACATATACTATAAATCAAAAGCAACAATACTTATTACAAATTACTTACTACTAATTACTAACTAAAAAGTGTTCCGTTTCAAGAAATTTGCCGTCAACGACAGTGGCGCCACCATGAAAGTGGGCACCGACGCCGTGCTGCTTGCCGCCTTGGCCGACAGCGAAGGAGCCGTCTCTGTCCTAGACGTAGGCACCGGTTGCGGCGTGGTGGCATTGATTATGGCACAACGCAACGCCACCGCCTATATCCACGCCGTGGAACCCGACAAAGCCAGCGCAAAATGCGCTATGGGCAATTTCGAGGCATCGCCGTGGAGCGACCGGCTTACAGTATTTGAAACCACCGTGCAACATATTGCGTGTACCACACGACAGAAATACGACTGCATTGTGAGCAACCCGCCCTATTTCCGCCGCTCGCTGAAAAGTCCGTCGGAGAAACGCAATATGGCGCGCCACAGCGACTCCCTGCCTTTCGACGAGCTGGCAGCCGCCGTGGAGGCTCTACTGTCGCCCGACGGCACTTTCACCGCCATACTGCCCTGCCCCGAAGCCGACGAGTTTATAGCCACAGCAATGGGACAAAATCTGTTTTGCCAAAAAGAGATACTGATTTTCAGCAAACCGCAAGGCAAGCCCCTGCGCAAAGTGTTTGTCTTAGGACGAAACGCCACCGCCATGCCCGCCGTTTCGCAACTGGCTATCTACGACAACAACGGCCAGTATTCGGAGCAATACCGCTCGCTTACAGCCGATTTGTACCTGTGGGAAAATTGAAAGTTGAGAATTGAAAGTTGAAAGTTTGTTTTAGGTGAAGGCGTGAAGGTGTTAAGAATATAGGGGTGTACTATGCTCACTTCGGTCGATATCGATTATTCTAAAATGCAGATTCCCTTGTTCATCAATTATTAATGCTATCTTTTTTTTCTGCTATACAATATTCTGCTTTCCATATCGATACACAAATATTGTTTGTTTTGGCTTAGCCATTCCTCAAATTGTGATATTTCTCCCATTGAAAATGGTAGAGGACCAATAAAATCACCGTCGCCGTCATATTCGTGTTTAACTCCAGTTAATAGGTTGAAGTTCAGAAAAATGCAGTCGACATCCCTGCTGTGAGTATATCTGTCTCTAAATAACTGATTTATCTTTATTAAGAGCTGAATCCTTTGTTCCATAACCTGTATTGCGAAGGCGTTGTTGCAATCACATTTTTTCTTTCTCGCACTACTTAATTCGGAATATTTAATTTTCAATTTATCCGTGTTGATGATTTTTATATCGGTTATACTGTCAAACAGTCCTATATAGAGAGGTGGAGTCTCTGTCATTTTCCTGTTCAGGTTCTCGAAATTAAGAGATTGAATGCCGTTACTCATTATCTCTTTCGTTGTCGGAATTCTGGCATTTTGTAAAAAAGACTGAGCCAAAACAAGATTTGTAACCACAACCAATGATAATAAAAAGATAGCCTTTTTCATTGTTTTATACAATTATTTAATTATTTTCATAAGGCCTTAATTTCCAGCACTCAACTATAAATTATAAACAAACAATTGCTTTAGTCGTGCAAATATACATAATTCACATTCCAAAATATCAACATTTAAAATTCTTGTTACTCATCGTTTTAAGTCGGTACCTATTGCTACAGAATGCATTTTCCATCTGTTCTTCGATAATACAAGTGCCAAAAACGTCACTACAGTGTAGATGACGGAGGGCATCAATAATTCAAAGATTAAGAGATTGTTCTCTTCAAATAATATTTCAATGTAAGGAGTTCCCGCACCCAATATGGGGATAAACAAAATAAAAATCGCAAAATCGCCTTCCACTCCAACCGAAATCAAAATAGTAAAACCGAGCAAAATAAGCGATGTCCACAACACCATCCATTTGTTTTTTACAAATTTATAGATAAGCCAAATGCCCAACCCAAAAATCATCTGGCATATGATAGCAAACAAATAAGCAAAAAACACAACAATATTATCCACAGTCACATCAGGAAGTAGATATGTCCCCATGGCGAAATAAATCGCAAGTCCGACTATGTCGAGAACGAGATAAACCAACACAAAAGCCCAATAAAAGGGCAATGAAAATGGTTTCTTCATTGTATCGAAATATTATTTCTTCCTGTCTTTCGACTGGGCTTTCTTGCCTTCGGGGGTGAGCTTGATGCTGCGGATGCCTTTCTTGGTGCGGATTACCACATGGAAGGGCTTGGCAAGTACGTCCTTGGGAATGATGATGCGTTTGCCTTTCTTATACTGGTCCACGGTGAGCACGCTTTCGCCATTGTCGTCGAGGATTTCCACATTGGCAACGGGACTCTCGAACGACACGCTGATGTAGCCCTCCTCGAGATGGGGTATGATGGAGACTTTCTCGGTGGAGGCGGTCTGCGGCATGGTTACCACGAAGTTTTTGCCCAGCTGGAACGACGACACGCTGCTAAACGAGTGTTCGGCGGGGGTGAACTCTTGGTCGTGGATAATAGGTTTCACCGAAATTGCCGTGCCGTTTTTCACATCTATGCGATAGTTGCCCTGTGCGTCGGTTTTCACTTTCTGGTTGCCTGCCTGCACTGTTATGTCCTTCATACCCTGACCGAAATCGTCCACCACACGTCCGGCTATGGTGAAGCCCGAAAAACAGGTGATGCCGTAGAAATCGGTGCCGAACCACTTGTTGTTCTGGTCGTCGATGGTGATGTTCTGTATTACGTTGGAGGGCAGCGGGCTGTTTTTGGTGGTGTAGGTAACCCAGAATTTGCCGTCGAAAGCGGTAACGCCCTTGTCGGTGGTAAGCCACAGCACTCCGTTTTTGTCGAAAGCCAGACTGTTCACCTGATTGCTGGGGATGCGGCTGTTGCTGGTGTTGTAAACCTCCCAGTTCTCGCCGTCGAAAGAGCATAGGCCGTTGAGCGTGGCCATCCATTTCACACCGTTTTTGTCGATGGCAATGCCGGGCACAATTTTGTCGGGCAGCTGGCTGTTGGTGGGCTTGTAGCTTTTCCAATAGCCGTTTTTGTCGAGCACCGAAACACCCTCGTTGGTGCCAATCCATTTGTTGCCCTCATCGTCGATGGTGATGCAGAGTATGAAATCGCTTACAAGGCTTGAGTTTTTGGTGGACATAAGGTCCCATTTCTTGTTGTCGTAACGCACAAGACCTCCGAGGGTTACGCCGATCCATTTTACATCGTTCTCGTCGATGACAATGGTGCGGATGAATTTCATTTTCAGGCGGCGGGTCTCCGTTTCGTGCTCTTTCCAGTGGGTGCCGTCGAACTCGATAACACCGTGGTCGTCGGTGCCAACCCACAAAATTCCTTTTTTGTCGATGGTGAGACAGTTGACGAACTGACCTTTCAGCTTTTTATTGAACATGGCGTAGTCGGTCCAGTTGTTGCCCGAAAACTTGTTCAGTCCTTCGCTGGTGCCAATCCATTTGGCGCCTTTGCGGTCGGTGGCGAGGGCAAGCACGGTGTTGCCGTTGATGTCGCTGTTCTGGGTGTTGTACACGTTCCACACCTGTGCAACAGATATTATTGACATACAAATTGTTACTGCAAAAACTGCTATTTTTTTCATCGATGAGGATTTTATGTTTCTTACTTCTACATCCCCACACTGCGGTGCGGGGTTATTAAAATGATGTGTCTCCGACACATTATAGGTATTTTTTTGTTTGATCATCTTATGTTTTATGTTTTTCTTTTTTTGCTGCGGGAAACAATATATTATTGAGTATCAGCCGATACCCGGGTGAATTTGGGAATAGCGACAGGTCGGTGGGCGGGTCGCCTACATAGTGTTGGTAATCCTCGGGGTCGTGTCCGCCAAGGAAAGTCCAAGTGCCTTTGCCGTAGGTGCCGTGCAGGTAGCGCACCTCGTCGAGGGCTTTGTTTTCGGCAAGGATTATAACGCTGGATTTCACATACTTGCGTCGAAACGCTGTGGACTGTCCCATAAATCCTTTGATGATACGTGAATGGTTCTGCGTGAGCATGGTGGGCACCCAGTCCCATTTGGCTGAGAACTCGAACAGTGTGAAAAAGTCGTTCTGCTCCGACACTTTGCCCCTGCGCTGGTATTGACTGATGTCGATGTCGGAGATTTCGTATTCCACTGGGTCGGTGACGATATGGAAATCCTTGAAAGCAAAAGTCTTGGAGTAGTCGAGTCGCTGCTGTGCATCGGGTTGCATGGGGTCGCCGTCGAACATGGTTTCGCAGATGTCCACCCCTTCGGCTGCCAGAGCCACATCGTAGCTGTCGGGAGCCGAGCACATGGCAAAGAGGAAACCGCCTCCTGCAACGAAATCGCGAATTTTGTGGGCCACGGCCAGCTTGAGCTGCGACACTTTGGCAAAACCGAACTCGTTGGCTGTGGCTGTTTGGGCTTTCACGTCGTCCACATACCACTGTTTGGAGCGGTAGCTGCCCCAGAACTTGCCGAACTGTCCGGTGAAATCCTCGTGGTGCAGGTGCAGCCAGTCGTACATCGGCAGCACGCCGTTCATCACCTCGGCGTCGTAAACCACGTCGTAAGGTATTTCGGCGTAGGTTAGGGCGAGGGTTACGGCATCGTCCCACGGCAGTTTGTTTTTCGGCGAATACACGGCTATTTTGGGCGCTTTCTGCAGACGCACGGCGTCCATATTAACGGCGGGGTCGGCAATGGAGGCGAGTATGTTGGTGGCCTGCCCTTCGGCGATGATTTCGCAGGTAACGCCGAGCAGACGGCATTCGCGTTCGATATTGTCGTAATGGCCGAGCAGGAACGAGCCGCCACGGTAGTTGAGCAACCACGTTACCTCCACGTCGCGTTGCAACGCATAATAGGCTATGCCATAGGCTTTCAGATGGTTTTTCTGCACCTCGTCCATAGGTATAAGCATCTGTGTGGCAATGCAACGCACCGACAGACACACAAGGCATATTATGACGACAAGTCTTCTCATCGCACCTATAACGTAGTTTTGTGCTAAATAGTACGCAACTAGATTGAAAGTTGAAAATTGATTTTGATTTTCTGACATTCCGACTTTCAGATATTCGGAAAACCGGAAAATCTTTACAGTTTACAGCCGACTAAAGCAAAAAAACAAAACCGTCGGTT
>JAFSOU010000111.1 GCA_017443265.1 Bacteroidales bacterium
ATTCGACATACATTTCGAAAACGAGGAGCTTTTCACCGAGCTAACCCTTTCCGACAAAGGATTTATAGTGGCAAGCGCACATATAGGCAATTTCGAGATGGCAGCCACCACCATGCAGTACTGCCGCAAGCCGATAAACATCATTTTCTGGGGCAACGAGAGCGAAACAATTATAAACCAGCGTCTTGCATCGTTCAATAAAAGTGATTTCCATGTAAATATAATACGTATCGGCAACGACCTTTCGTACATATTCGACATAAAGAACGCCCTTGCACGAGGCGAGATAGTTATCACCAACTGCGACCGTTTTGCCAACGGACAACGCAACACCACGGTCCCTTTTTTCGGCAAAGAAGCGGGGTTCCCCACAGGCATTTTCCATATAGCCGTAACACTCGGAGTTCCAATGCTTTTCATATCCACACTTAAAGGAGCGAAACAACGCTACAACGGTTTTGTGGCACCACTGCAAAGCCTTAAAACAGGCAACCGCAACGAAAAAACCGACCACCTCGTGCGGCAATACGCCAGACTTTTGGAGGAAAAAGTGAAAGAAGAACCCCTGCAATGGTTTAATTTCTACGATTTTATAAAAAAATGACACCCCATGAACGACACCATCCGCGACATCATCAGCCAAAGACAGAGCACACGCAATTTCAGCGACCAAGCCGTTGACACCGAGAAACTTGTGGAGATATGCCAGCTGTCGTGCCTCGCTCCCTCGTCGTGCAACTCACAGCCGTGGCGGCTGCATATTGTGCAACGCCCCAGCCCCAAAGTGCCTAAAATAACCGAGGCCTGCCAGACAGTGGGACTGAACAAGTTTTTGAACAACGTGTGCAGCTATATCGTTGTGGAACAGACTTTTGGAAACATGAAGTCGAAAAGCGGCGGTTTCTTTGCCGGCAACAACCTCACTCCTATCGACATAGGCATACTTGCGGCCCACATCTGCCTTGCTGCTCAGGCCGAAGGCTTGGGGACATGCATGATTGGCTCGTTCCGCCGTCGTACCATACTGAAAGCCATGGGGTTCGGTCCGATGCGCCGTGTGAGGCTTGTCATAGCCGTGGGCTACCCCGCCCCCGACGACAAACTACGCGACAAAAAACGCAAGGATTTCGGCGAGACAATCTGCGTTGAAAAATGATAAACTGCGTGGATGTTCGGATTATCAGATGTTCAGATTTTCGGATATTCTGATAATCGGACAATCGGAAAGTCTTATAAAAAAATCAACTATTTTTCAGCAAATCGAGGCATTTTTCCACGGGAATGCCCAGACATTTGTCGGCTTGAGCGCGGTTGTTGTATATCAGCCGGCTAACTATGTCCATAGCGATAGAAGTACTGTCTTTCAATGTTTTGCCATTCATCAGATTACCTATAAGCACTGCCGAGAATATATCTCCTGTGCCATGGAAAGCCACCGGGATTTCATCGTATTCTATGCTGAAATAAAGTCCGTCGGATTTATTTTGCCTGAAGCTGTCAGTCTTTTGGAAATTCCTGCGTCCGGTGACACATTTCTTGCCGTCAACGCAAGCACTTGTTATCACCACCGATCTGGCGCCCATTTCGGCAATCTTGTCCATCAGTCTGCACATCTCGTCCCACGGCAGCCCTCCTTCTCGGTATGGCACGTCGGCAAGGAAACAGGCTTCGGTGAAATTGGGGAAAGTAAGGTCGGCCACACCCACCATCTTGCGCATCAGCTCCACATGTTTCTGCGTGATGCCGTTGTACAGGCGTCCGGCGTCGCCCATAATGGGGTCCACAAAAATGGCGGTGCCCTCGGAACGCAGCTGGGCGCAGTAGTCCGACACCAGCACAGCCTGTTCCTCGCTGAACATCAGTCCGGTACAAACGGCGTCGAAACGGAATCCCAGCTTGCGCCACACTGGGATGGTGCCACGCATATATTCGGTGGTCTCCAGCACGTTGAAATGGCCGTAGTCGAGGGTATTCGACACCAGCGCGGTGGGCAGGTTGAAAGTCTGGTGGCCGAGATATGTAAGAATGGGCATCATAGCCGCCATTCCCACGTGGCTATGTCCCACAACGTCGTTTATCAGCAGTATCTGTTTCATTAAGTTTCGGACAACAAGATGTTTTTCAAACGGTTCTACTTTTTTCCTCGCACCCGAAAATGCGATTTTGCAGGTGCAAAGATACGAAAAAAAGGCGATTTTCGGATACCTGCGACCTTTGATTTACTATATACGCACGACCATGCTTTTGGTAATAATTTACAAATCAACGCATTACAACGATAAAACAATTATTCTTGCATATTTTTCAAAAAAAACGTATCTTTGCACGAAATGAATGAAAGGAAATATTATGGCAACAATAACAATAAATTACAATGCACGTAATCGCAAAGCGTTGAAACTGTTGGAGTTTCTTCGTTCGCTTGATTTTATTAAAATTGCCGAAAAACCGGCACCCACAAAACAAAAGAGCGGCTTGGAACTGGCATACGAGGATGTCGCCGCCGGGCGTGTGCATCGTGCCAACGATGGCGAAGACCTTATACGTCAATGTTTAGCCGATTGAGATATGTACACAGTTGACTACACCAACCAATTCAAGCGTTCGGTTAAACGGTGCGTCAAGCGAGGGCTGGACGTAAACAAGATTGCTGTTTGCGTTGATATTCTTCGCGAGAGCGGTACTTTGCCACCCCATTACAGACCGCACAAACTATCCGGTTTCAAAGGCGGAATGACGTGGGAATGCCACATCGAGCCCGATTGGCTGATGATTTGGGAACAAAACGACGAATGCCTTACCCTGCTTATGCTCGACACAGGCTCGCACTCCGATTTGTTCTGAAAACAAATACCGAAAATCGTCATCCTCAGACTATTTTTGTTGCACAAACCGCAATGAACAACCTAACCGACAACCGCAAAACTCCCAAACAATCAAGACTTTACAACCGCAAAACAATTATTCTTGCATATTTTTCAAAAAAAACGTATCTTTGCAGTTCATTTTTCAGGACTAAAACATGGACAGGTCGATACTGACAAAAATTTACGGAATACTCTCGTTTCTGCTTCTGATAGGAGCTTTTGTGGTATTTTTTGCGGTTAAAAACAGCACTTGGGTGCTTATCACCCTGATGTTCGCCATTTTTTTCCGTATGCTGATGGAACGTTCCAACCGCATCGCCATAGATCGTGAGAATCAGAAACTTAAAGACGACCTGCGCCACCTGACACACATCCTCGAATTTTCGAAAAAAGAAGACGAAGAAAAATAAAAAACACATTATAAACATCTAAAACACAATCAAATGGCAACAACGACCGACATCAAAAACGGACTTTGCATCAATTTCAACAACGACATCTACACCATCGTTGAATTCTTACACGTGAAACCCGGCAAGGGAGCCGCTTTCGTCCGCACCAAAATGCGCAGCGTAAAAACCGGCCGCACTCTGGAAAACACTTTCCCCAGCGGTGCCAAGATTGACATAGTACGCGTTGAACGCCGCCCATACACCTACCTGTACAAAGAAGGCGACATGCACGTTTTTATGCACACCGAGACCTACGAACAGATCTACATCCCCGAAAACATCATCAACGCTCCGCAGTTCCTCAAGGACGGACAGTATGTTGAAATAACTGTAGAGGCCGACACCGAGACCCCTCTGGTTTGCGAACTGCCCCCCTTCATCGAGACCGTGGTAACCTACACCGAACCCGGTTTTGCCGGCAACACCGCCACCAACGCCATGAAAGACGCCACCGTGGAACCCGGCGTACAGATTCGCGTGCCCCTGTTCATCAAAGAAGGCGAACGCATAAAAGTGGACACCCGCACAGGCGAATATTCCGAAAGAATACGGTAAACAACCGCATGGTTGCGAATAATTTTTGTTTTCATGCGGAACTGCGAAAGTCCTTTTGCAGTTCCGTTTTTTAATAAAAAAACGACTATTATGGAAACAGCATTGCCAAACCAAAACAACCATTTGAAATCCCGACTGATACTGATGAGTTTTTTGCAGTACGCCGTTTGGGGTGCCTATCTCACATGTATGGGCAAATACTTAGGACACAGCGGATTGGGCGACAAAATAGGACTTTTCTACGCCATGCAGGGCATTGTGTCGATGTTTATGCCCGCACTTATGGGCATTGTGGCCGACCGCTGGATTCCGGCGCAAAAAACGTTGTCGCTCTGTCATTTCATATCGGGCGGAGCCATGATTCTGGCCAGTTTCCACGGCATATACAACGCCCACCCCGATTTCGGCACGCTGTTCACCCTCTACTCCATAGGCGTGGCTTTTTACATGCCCACAATAGCATTGTCCAACTCCGTAACATACAATGCGTTGGAAAAAGGCGGACTGGACACTATCAAGGACTTCCCCCCTATCCGCGTGTTCGGCACCATAGGCTTTATTGCCGCCATGTGGGCGATAGACCTGCTGCAGCTGTCCGAAACCCCCTACCAGTTCCTGCTTAGCGGTGCTTTGGGCGTTATGCTCGCCGCTTACTCCATAACCATGCCCAACTGCCCGATATGCAACACCGGCGAGAAGAAATCCTTTGCCGAAGCCCTCGGACTCAACGCCTTCAAACTGTTCCGCCAACGCAAAATGGCTGTTTTCTTCATATTTTCGATGTGTCTGGGCGCCGCACTGCAAGTTACCAGCAGTTTTGCAACCCCTTTCATCTCGTCGTTCCGCGCCAATCCCGAATTCGCCGACACCTTCGGAGTCAAATATTCCGTCATAATTTACTCTATTTCACAGATTTCCGAGACGATATGTATTTTGCTGATACCTTTCTTCCTCAAGCGTTTCGGCATAAAAAATGTCATGCTTATGGCAATGCTGGCATGGGTTTTGCGTTTCGGGCTGTTCGGCATCGGCGACCCCGGCGCAGGACTGTGGGCCATCATCCTTTCGATGATCGTGTACGGCTTTGCCTTCGATTTCTACAACATCTCCGGCTCGCTGTTCGTCAATCAGGAGACCGACCCCAGCATGCGCTCCTCGGCGCAGGGACTTTTCATGCTGATGACCAACGGTTTGGGAGCCACTCTCGGCATTTTTGCGGCACAGGCTGTGGTAAATAGCTACTGCCACTGGTCCGAGCCGCCCCACCCCACACTCGTAGGCGACTGGCCGACAGTGTGGTTTATCTTCGCCGCATACGCACTTGTCATTGCCGTGCTGTTCGCAATCTTTTTCAGGTACAAACACGAGAGGAGTTAGGAGTTAGGAGTTGGAAGTTGGGAGTTGTAGGGACGCAAAAGGTTTGCGTCTCTACAACGGGATAATACACATTTGTATTGTTAAAAAAACAGGCGGAAAAATCTTTCGTCACTTTCGGACTACTAAAGTTTTCCGCCAACAATAATTTATTTGTCGTTACTAAAACGAACGGGAGCATCCCCTGTTCTTCCTATGCCACTATTTTGTGCAGGACGAG
The DNA here is from genome assembly GCA_017443265.1 of Bacteroidales bacterium. GTDB lineage: Bacteria > Bacteroidota > Bacteroidia > Bacteroidales > P3 > UBA1219. The sequence continues at coordinate 5,469 of JAFSOU010000111.1, forward strand.
CTACAGAGCAAGGCGGAAGCCAATAAAGTCATTGCGGTCGCCGGGGGTGTAGTAGGCGCGAAACGACACCTGGCAGTCACTCGCGCTGAAGCACCAACCGCCACCACGGCGAACGCGGTAAGAGCCGGAACTCGGCCCTTTGGGGTTGAATTGCGGACTGCCGCTGTAGCTGCCCCTCCAGTCCTGGCACCACTCCCACACGTTGCCGCTCATGTCGTATATTCCAAGTTCGTTTGCATTTTTGGTTTTCACGGGGTGCGTTTTGCTGCCGTCGCTGCCATAGTACCACGCCACATTGCCGAGGGTGTTGCTTCCCGAGTATTTGTAGCCTTGGCTTTTGCGGCCTCCGCGGGCGGCATACTCCCATTCCGCCTCGGTGGGCAGGCGGAAATTATAGCCTGTGAGACTATTAAGACGCGTAATAAACTCATGGCAATCCTCCCAGCTCACCCTTTCCACAGGTTTGTTAGAGCCTTTGAATCTACTCGGATTATTGCCCATCACAGCCTGCCACAGTTCCTGCGTTACCTCTGTCTCGCCAATGTAGTAGCCGCTCAGGGTTACGCTGTGGGCGGGGTTTTCGTCGCTGTCGCAGTCGCTACCCTGCTCCGAGGTGCAGCCCATACGGAAAGTGCCGCCCTGCACACGTATCATTTTAAATGTAACGCCCTTAACAGTAAAGGTTTGTGCGTTGGATGAGGTGGCGGGGGGTGTTGTAGGTGTCGCCGCGGCTTGGGTTATGTCGAAGCGTTTTTCTTTGTCGCCGCACTTAACGGTGAAATAGTCGGTGCGTTTGGTGGTTCGGGGGTTGGGCGAGACTTTTATTGTAAGGCGGTCGCCGTCTTTTGTATAGCTAACCCACGAGGCGTCGGGCTGGGTGCCTATATACCAGTCGGCTCTCCCACCACTCACTGGACCATTGGGTCTGGAGGAAACCCAATACTCGTTCGCATTCACAGTAATAGTTTTGCTTTCGCCTTCGGCTTTGAACGACTCGGAGTAGCTGGAGAGTGAGAGACTGGTCTCTTTTTTCGAGGTTGGTGGGGTTTTTGTGGTTGTTGTGGTTGTGTTACTACCTCCGGTGGGCTTTGGCTTAGTGGGTTGCGGATTTTGCTTTTTGGCACCGTCTTGGTTTATGCTTACGGTTTTCGACAAATTGCCGGAAACAACTTTAAAAGAGGTGGAACGCTGTTGTGTTTTTGCGTTGGCGGAAACCTTCACGGTAACAGTATTGCCTTTTGTTGCAAGCGTTGCCCATGTTTCGGCGGGGTCGGTTTTATACCATTTTCCTGAAGATGCTTTTACCGTTACGGTTTTGCTACCACCATTTGCAGCAAAAGACAATGTTTGTGGAGATACTTCGAGAGTGGGTTTGGGGGCAGGTTTGGGAGTGGGTTTGGGGGTTGGTGCTGGTTTTGGGGGAGTGGTTTGTGCAGGCTTGGCGGGTTGAGGGCGGCCAGGCACTGTAGGACTCTGCCCATACGAAAAGGAGATGAGCAATGCCATTGCAAAAAGAAGCAGTATATGTTTTTTCATGTTTATTTTGTTTTTCCGTTTTTCACTCTATATATTATTGTGTTGTCGTCTTTCCACGAACCTTCGTAGGGGTTGTTGTCCTTGAACTCGCCTTCGAAAAACATCTTTTCTGAGGGCACTTTAAAAATGCCCTTCACAAAGTTATCGTCTTGGAAAAGACCTTCAAAGCTGTTGTCGTTGCTGTAAAGCAGAAATCCCTGTCCGTTGCGTTTTCCGGACGTCATGTTGCCTTTGTAGGAGGCACGTCCGTCGGGGTCGTCGGTGCGGTAGCGCAGTTCGCCGTAGCCTTGCATTAGGCTGTCGGGTGTAATAAGCCCTGTCCACCAGCCATCGGGTGTTTCCATATTTTCCACAGTAATATTTTCAGTTTTCTGGGTGTTGTATTGTTTGTAGAACAAAACTCCCAGAACAACGGCTGCTGCTGCAAAAAGCAGGGCAACAGTTTTCCATCCCTTTCCGCCTTTGTTTTTGCCTGAGGCACTTTTCAGTTTCGCGTTTTCGGTGTCCAAAGCATTGTTTTGCAGTGTAAGGTTGTCATTGGTGTTTTGCAGGTCTTTGTTTTCGGCATCGAGTTTTGCCACGTCGTTTTGCAGGTTGTCAACCATATTGCGCATGTCGTTTATGGCGCGGTTCTGCTTGTCTATTGCTGTTTGCTGCGTTTCTGCATGCTCGGCGGCTTGGTGGAGTTTTCTTTTCAGTGCGGTGTTTTCCTTAAGCAACGCCACATTGTCGGTTATGGCGTTGGTTTCCATTTTGCTTTTGAAATCGTCGCACAGCTGTTTTGCGTCGGCATAGCGGTTGGCGGGATTTTTCTCTATACAGTGCAGTATCATCTGCTCCAGCCAGTCGGGGAAGTCCTTTTGGTAGGTCTGTCCGGGATTGGCGGCTTCGAAAGCCTCGCGGCGCAGTGCTTCGATAGACGGCGGAATTCCCGTTTTATGCTGCTGATACATGGCGGTTTGGTCGAGGATGCTGGCTCCTTGGGTAAGCACAAAGGGCACGCGTCCGGCAAGGGCTTCGTAGAGCAGTATGCCAAGGCTGTAGATGTCCGATTGTGTGGAGATATTGCCGCTTTTTTCGAACTTTTCGGGAGCCATATATTCCAAAGCCCCGCCTGTGCGGGCGCTGGTCTTCACTGCCTGTCCGTCCTGTATGGCAAGGCCGAAGTCGAGCAGCACAAAACTGCCGTCGTAGTCGCGGCGCATCACGTTGTTGGAGTGTATGTCGTTGTGTGTTACGGCATATTTTGCCACAAGGCGGCGTTCGGTTTCCTCGTCGATAAGGTAGCGACTTCCGTCGTCGGGGTCGCTGGTGAGGTTGTCCACATTGGGGTCCATAAGGAACTCATATATGTCGTGGTGGCAGTAGGCCAAAGCACCCACAATCTGTTCGAAAAGACGGTAGAACTCGTCCATCTCGATAAACTTGACTTTTTGCAGGTATCCGTTAAGTGTCTGGCCTTTAACATAATCCATCTCCACCGAAGCACGGCCGTCGAGCAGTCGCGGCTGGTATATGCGCACAATGTTGGGATGACAGCCATTGCCTATCTTCAAAAGGACTGTGCATTCCTTCAAAAACTGCTGGTATGCGTGTTCCGTTTCGGAGCTAACTTCTTCTTTCGACACTTTAAGAGCTCGCACATAGCGGAGACTTTTGTGCCGCACTTTCCAAATTGTAGCGAAACTGCCGCTTCCTAATCGCTGCAGTTTTTCATATTCGTCGCTAATTGAGGCCATTATGCGCTAATTATTTTTCGGTTAGAGCTGCAAATATACGATTTTTTTGCGAAATTATTTTGGTCTAAGGTCAAAGGTTGGTGGTGGAATTAGCGGTGGCAGGATTTTGCGGTTTTTTAGGCTGCAAAAAAGATGTCATTTCACCGAAATTTCAGCACCATTTTCCTCCCCAGAAGGAAACAAAACTCAAAACTTTTCCTTTTTAGAAGGAAACATTTTGTAAAAAGTTTCCGTTTTAGAAGGAAAAGTTGTATATTTGCATTTGGAATTAATTATATTTTTTTATTAAAATGAACAGCAAAGAACTTGTAAAACAGACGATTATAAACAATCAGGAACGATTGGAAGAAATCAATTCTGTGGAAAGAAACGTCGTCTTGCCATTAAAAAGCGGCAAAATAATAACCGTTCCGGGTGTGCGACGCTGTGGAAAATCCACTTTGCTACTGTTAACCATCAAGCAGCTGCTTGCCAAAGGCGTGAATCGCAGTAACATACTGTTTTTCAATTTCGACGACGAACGCATAAAATGGGACGGCAGTAACCTCGACACAATTATCACCGCCTACCGCGAACTATATCCCGAAATACCTCTGCGCGAGACACATATCTTTTTCGACGAGATACAGATGGCTTCGGACTGGCAAAGTTTTGTAAGGAGAATATATGAGGATGAGTGTCGCAACATATATATAACAGGCAGCAACTCACAGATGCTCTCGTCCGAATTGGCCACGTCGTTGCGTGGGCGTTCCTTGCAATACGAGGTATTCCCGTTGTCTTTCGACGAGATGTGTCGGTTCCGCAATGTGGACACAAGCGTGTACAGCGCAGTGTCTCGCGCCCGTATGACAGCTCTTTTTGACGAATATCTGATGTGGGGCGGTTTCCCCGAAGTGGTTATGGCTGACGACAATTTAAAAATGAAGATATTGAGCGACTATTTTTATGTGATGCTATACCGCGACATGATAGAGCATTTCAACATCAATCCCGCTTCCGTTGCACGTTACTTCATACGTCGTGTTATGGAGAACATCACAAAACCCACATCCATAAACAAAATTTACAACGAGCTGAAATCGATGGGGGTGGCAATAAGCAAAGAACGGGCATACACTCTTGCGGAGCAATGCGAGGCGATATATCTGTTTTTGCCGTTGAGCAAATATACGGCCAGTGTACAGCTCTCAACAAAATCTGACACAAAATACTATTGTATAGACAACGGGCTTCGCAAACTGACATTGAGACCGCAAAGCGATGACAATGGAAAAATGCTGGAAAACACTGTTTATCTGCATTTAAGACGGAACCTCGACGAAATTCAGAAACTTTCCTATTTCAAGGCCAACGGCGAATGCGACTTTGTTATAAGCCGAGAAGAAGAAGTTGAAAAACTCATACAAGTAACTTGGGATATGAGCGACGAAGAGACCTACAACCGAGAATTATCAGGAATCCTCGAGGCTTCTAAGGCCACAGGTTGTACAGATATGTACATTGTTACGCACGATGACGAAAGGGATATAGAAACAGATTGCGGCACTGTAAAAGTAGTTCCCGCTTGGAAATGGGCACTTACGTTATAAACATATCATTTTCTCCTCAACACCCCTCCCCTTCCAACTTCATGTTGTACATCACTTTGGCGTTAAATTTGTGCATTTTGAAAAAAAAATGTATTTTTGCAATTGGAAAGTAAATTATATACTACAAACAAATGAATGTCTCATCACTTATAAAACAATACTTTACATCCGATGACAACGATGTAACCATAGACGTGTTTGATGAAAAGAACATCTACTCTGTCTATAAACGTGTTGTTAGTGTTTTGACAAAAAACATGACTATTGAGACAACTGTTTTGCAGGGTATGAGTTATTGTTTCTACGAAATACTTGACAATGTTTTAACTCATTCTGAAAAGGAGATGGGAACAGTAATAACACAACATCTCACTTCAGAACACTCTTTAGCGTTCCTTGTGGCAGACGACGGCAGAGGCATTCAGGCATCTCTGTCCGAAAATAATAATTACGCAAACATTTCCGAACCTGACGCATTAAAAATCAGCATTATGGACTCTGTAACAGATGGTAAAGGTATGGGGTTTGGCCTTTATTCCACATCATTACTCGTCCAGAATGCAGGTCTATTATTCATTGTACGTTCGGGCAATCACACATTAAGAGTGCAAAATGGTATAATGTCTGTTGAAAAAAGCGATTTCTGGCAAGGGACCATAGTCTATGTTCGCTTGCGCACTGATAAGGAAATCGATCCTGCTGAAGTTGTTTCGAGACGCACAGACATTGCCAATCAATATAATGAATCATTTTTAAACGATAGCGGAATAGAAGAATTATGGTAACATTCAGTTTTTTACAATTTGGAGAAGATCTCGGGACACGTCAATTGGGACAACGTGCAAGAGAACTACTTGTACCACTGATAGAGCAGAACGACCTTGTGGTTTTGGATTTCACTGGAGTGAATGTAGTAAGCAACTCATTTGCAGACGAATGCATTGCAAAGATTTTACTAACAATGCCATTGGATGAACTCAAAAAGCATACCACTTTCCGCGGATTGAACCCTATTGCCTCTGAAAGTGTGCTTACCGCCCTTCAACGTCGCTATATCTCAATTTCAAAATAACCCTTTTCCTCCTCAACACCCCTCCCCTTCCAACTTCATATCGTACATCACTTTGGCGTGGTTCACACGTATGGTCTGCTGTTCGACGATGTTTCCTGTCTGTTTGTCGATAGTGTCGCGGATAACGGTGCCGTTGCGGTATATGTTGCCGTCGGCCTCGCGGGCGAAGTACTCGCCTTCGGCGTGGATATGGTACGAGTGCGGCTGACTCTCCGCCGCCCGCATCTCGCCGCGTAGATATTCGCCGTCAACATAGACAAAAAGCTGGTAGGTGTTCGGGGTGTCGTTGCGGAAACGGTAGTCGAGGTAGTTGTACGACACGCTGGTGCCCGTGCCGAAAGGTATCTGCCTGTTGAAGTCGGGAAAGAGGTCCACACGGTCGTGGTGGTGGTGTTCCACAATGGTTAGTTCGGTATGAAGCACCATCCAGTGGATGAGGTTCGAGAGCTGGCAAAGGCCTCCGCCGATGCCGCTGCCCGTCTTGCTTCGCGATATGGTGAGCCCCTCCTTGTAACCACGGCGGGCGGTGGTGCGTCCCACCAAAGTCCAGAGCGAGAACGTCTCCCCCGGACGTATCAGCACGCCGTTGATATGCGCCGAGGCAAGGGTGAGATTTACCGCCTTGTTCTCCTGCAACTGCATATCCACATTGCCCAATCTGCGACGTATCAACGAGTTATGCTCGTAAATAGACACAGGCAACTTGTCCTTTTGGATGGTCTTTGCAAATTTCACTTTGTGCAAGAAGTCGGTAAAATGACGTTTTGCAATCTCCTTTTCGCGGGAAATGCAGTATGTAAGCGGCGATAACTCGCTAAAAGTCTTTCTTTTGTGTTCCATATTATTATAGTGAACTGTGAACTGTGAACTGTGAACTGTGAACTGTGATTTGTTTATTTGTTTATTTGTTTAACAGTTTATTTGTTTAACTGCAAACTCAAAACTACAAACTGCAATTAGTTTCTGTATATCTTTTTTTCTTTTCTCCTGCTCAGCTTCGCTTCGCGAGATCTTGTAAATCTTGTAAATTCATTTTCGCCTTCGGCGAAAGCATAGTATTAACTATGAATAGTAAATTTTTAATCATAAACTAATTTCATTGTCAATTGTTCATTGTTAATTGTTAATTGTTAATTATTAATTTTCAATCAGTTCCGAACTCCGACCTCCGGATTCCGAACTAACTTTCCCATACACCGCTTTCCGAACAAACACACCCTGCAGCACGCCCCTGAGCACGAGATAGACCATAAAGGCAACCCACAACACATTGTTTCTCAGGGCAATATCGTCGGGAGCGACATAAATCACTTTCGGCAGACCGTAATACACTCCGAAGAAAGCGAGGGTGGCCACAAACATAGCGTTACGCATTGTGCGCGAGGCCGTTGCGCCAACGAAAATACCGTCGAACAGAAAGGCGGCGAAACCGCACACCGGCACAAGCAAAATCCAGAACAGGTAATCCTGAACTCCGGCAATCAGTTTGGCTTCGCTTGTAAAGATACGCAGAAACAGGTCGCCAAAAGCGGCATAAAGTCCGGTAAACAGTACGGTAAGCCCCAATCCCCACAGCAGAAGGTAGCGCACCGACTTTTGCAGAAGCGGTTTGTTGCGTTCGCCGATATAGCGTCCCACCAGCGCCTCGCCGGCGTAGGCAAAACCGTCCATTATGTACGAGAAAAGCGTGAAAAACTGCAGCAGCAGGGCGTCGATTTCAAGTATCTCGTCGCTGATTTTTGCCGACGCCGAAGTGATGAAAGTGAAGACCGCACACAGGCACACGGTACGCAGGAAAATATCGCCGTTGACTTTGAAAAAGCCCATCATCTGACGGATTTTCAAGCTATTGCGGATGTCGAGATGTTCGCGAAACAGCGGACCGTATTTTTTTAGGCAGATGACAAAACCGAGTACAAGCCCCGAATATTGTGCTATCACCGTGCCCAAGGCCACACCGGCGATGTCCCACCCAAACACAAGCACAAAAAGCAAGCTGCAAAGTATGTTCACCACGTTGATGAAAATGGCAATCCACATGGGGGCTTTGGAGTTCTGCATGCCTATAAACCAGCCTTTTATGACATAGAGGCCGAGGGTGGCGGGAGCTGCCCAAATCCTAACGGAGAAGTATATCAGCGCCAGCCGCATTATGTCGCCGCTGCTGTTGAGAATCCAGCAGGCAAAACGTCCCAAAGGTCGCTGAAAGACAATCAATAACAGAGCTATAAGCAGAGCTATGGCAAAAGCACGGACGAAGATACGCACAGCCTCGGCGAAATTGCGTGCACCGTAGGCCTGAGCCGTAAAACCGCTTGTGCCCATGCGCAGAAAACCGAAATTCCAGTAAATGAGGTTGAAAATGGACGTGCCGATGGTGATGGCACCTATATGCGTACTGCTAAGATGTCCCACAATGGCCATATCCACAATGCCCAACAGCGGCACGGTGATGTTGGTGATGATGTTAGGCAACGCCAGACGCAGTATATTCCTGTTCATCAGAGTGTTATTAAAATTTCACAATCAACAGCCCTCGCCATCTTCGCACAACTATCTATTTTCCAAAATAATAACGAAAAACTGTCGAATAAAAATTCACTGCAAAGGTAGCAAAAAAAATTGTATATTTGCTAAAAATATCACCAAAAGATTTTTAAATCAAAATATTATAAACCAGAATATTATGAACAACATTGGAATCAAGGGTATCGTTTTGGCAGCCATTTTTGCAATAATATCCACCGCAACCATGGCCAAATCCACCAAAGTTTATCATTTCAAAGTGGAGGAGGAAATTGCCAAACCCGCCGTGATGCGGGTGGAGAAAGCTTTGGCCGAGGCTGCCGAGAAACACTGCGACGTGGTGGTGATGCAGCTCAACACCTTCGGCGGCGAACTGGAGTCGGCAGACAAGATTCGCACCATGCTGCTACAGTCGAAACTGCCGGTCTTTGCCTACATCGACAACAACGCTGCCTCGGCAGGTGCATTGATATCAATAGCTTGCGAACGCATCTACATGCACTCGGGCTCGAGCATCGGAGCCGCCACCGTGGTTAACCAAAACGGCGAAGTGCAGCCCGACAAATACCAGAGCTACATGCGCTCGCTTATGCGCGCCACCGCCGAAGCCCGCCACCGCCGTCCCGACATAGCCGAGGCCATGGTGGACCCCGACATCGAAGTTCCGGGCATCTCCGACAAAGGCAAAGTGCTGACTTTCACCACCGAAGAGGCCATCCGCAACGGCTACTGCGAGGCACAAGCCGAAAATCTGAAGGAAGTTCTGGAACAGGCCGACATCGAAGAGTACACCATCGTTGAGCAACGCTACTCGTTTATCGAAAAAGTGGTGGGATTTCTCGTCAACCCTGTGGTCAGCGGACTCCTTATCATGCTGATTGTGGGCGGATTGTATTTCGAACTGCAGTCGCCGGGCATAGGCCTGCCCCTTATCGTGGCGGCTACGGCGGCGGTACTCTATTTCGCACCGCTCTTCCTCGAAGGCTTGGCGGCCAACTGGGAGATAGTGGTGTTCTTCATCGGCGTGATACTGCTGATCTTGGAAATTTTCGTCATACCCGGCTTCGGTTTTGCGGGTATTGGAGGCATAGTGCTTATAGTTACCAGCCTCACACTCAGCCTTGTAGGCAATATCGGATTCGATTTCTCCGGCATTCCCGTGCGTGATTTCTTCACCAAGCTGTTTGTGGTGATAATAGCGGTAACAGCCGCCATCCCAATATCGGTTTGGCTCAGCCGCAAGTTGTTCGAAGGCAGGACTTTCGGCCCCAAACTGGCGCTGAACGAGGTGCAGAACGCCTCGGAGGGCTACACGGTGTCGGTGCCCGAAACGGCGTCGCTGGTGGGAAAGACGGGGGTGGCCATCACCCTGCTAAGACCTTCGGGCAAAGTGGAGATAGACGGCGAAGCCTACGACGCCGTGGCCACAATGTCGTTTGCCGAAAAGGGATCTGCCGTAAAAGTTACCGGCTACGAGAACGGAACACTACTTGTTGAGGTAGTTAGGAGTTAGGAATTGGAATTTAACGACAAAACGACTTCACATCTTAAATTTTTTGCCTAAAAAACACGACAAATCGGGAATGAATTCCCGAAAAATATAAACTTTTCGGGAATATATTCCTGAAAAGTTGTATATTTGCAGAACAAAAACTACTGTTATGATAGATCGAATTATTAAGAAAAATATTGAAAAACAATTATTTAAAGGCAAAGCTATAGTTATTATGGGATGTCGCCAAATAGGGAAAACGACTCTCCTGCGACAGCTCTTTGCCGGAAACGACGATGTTAAATGGATGAACGGCGATGAGCCTGACGACAGAGCAATTCTTACCAACATCACTTCGACCCGTTTTCGCGAACTTATCGGCAACAAAAGCATTCTTGTAATCGACGAAGCCCAACGCATTCCCGACATCGGACTGAAAATGAAACTTGTTACGGATCAAATTCCTGAAGTCCAGCTCGTTGCAACCGGCAGTTCTTCTTTCGACCTTGCCAACAGTCTCAACGAACCTCTCACTGGACGCAAACGGGAACACAAGATGTACCCGCTATCATTTGGCGAGATGGTGGCGCATATAGGCTTGACAGAAGAGAAACGCTTGCTCAACCAACGTCTGCTATACGGCTATTACCCCGAAGTAGTTACTTCGCCAGGCGAAGAGCGGACTGTACTCAAAGAACTTACCGACGGTTATCTGTACAAAGACATCTTCACTTTCGGTTTGGTGAAAAAGAACGACAAACTTTTCGCTCTATTGCAAGCCCTCGCATACCAAATCGGTTCGCAGGTGTCGTATGCCGAACTGGCATCAACCGTTGGTATTGATGCTAAAACCGTTGAGACATATATTGGTCTGCTCGAAAAATCTTTTATTATTTTCAGACTAAAGTCTTTCAGCAGAAATATGCGCAACGAACTGAAACACAGCAAAAAAATTTATTTTTACGACAATGGGGTGCGTAACGCTCTGATTTCGGCTTTCTCACCCATAGAAATGCGAGTGGACGCTGGAGCGCTGTGGGAAAATTTTGTCATTTCAGAACGAATAAAACGCAACGAATACAACAGTCACTGGTGCAACAGCTATTTCTGGCGCACTCGAGAACAACAAGAGATTGACTATATTGAGGAATACGACAACAATCTGCACACCTACGAATTCAAATTCAGCCCCCGAAAACACGCCACAATGCCAAGAGGTTTTGCCACTTCCTACCCCGACTCCACATTTCTCGAAGTAACGCCAGAAAACATTGAGGACTTTCTACTAAAAAGTTGAACATTGATTCGGAGTTAGGAACTGATAAATAGTTTGCAGCTTTGAGATTTTATTTGAGAATTTAACGACAAACGACTTCATATCTCAGATATTTTTCAAAAAAAACACAACAAATCGGGAATGAATTCCCGAAAAATATAAAATTTTCGGGAATATATTCCTGAAAAGTTAAAAAAAAACAAAAAGGCTTGCGACATATCGACACAAGCCTGTAGTTTTTTGGGGGAGGATATACCTTTGTTCTATTGCGGCGGATTACGAATCCGCCACGACGAGACAACAAGCTAAATATTAATTTCTTGGAAACAATAAAAATGGGGAAGGCACCCCACCAATGATGATTTTGGACACCTTATTATCTTCAATAATGAAGGCAGTTGGAGTAGCCTCAATAAAATCAGCGCTATCCCTAAACAAATCTTGACATTTTACTTCTGGATATGATTCTTTGAAAAGAATTGCAGTACTATCATATTCGGACAAGGTTTTGCTACATAGTGCGTAGCATAGAGCCGTGTCCACAAAACCACTTTCAATATACGCCTTGTAATTTTCTATCGAATTCCAACAATGCTGACATTGATATGACATAAAAAGTACTAATTTGCTTTTACCATCTTCTGCAACATATTTTTTCAATGAAGTTTCAGAGACTTCTTTTCCCTCAAACGGGTGGCTCTTCGAATGGTGGGTATTGATTCTAAAAGACAATCCAGCAGTGAAAACAGAAGGAATCATAACAGATAGCAAAATCACAACTTTCCATTTCGGTACAATAGAAAAACATCCTTTTTCAAGACATACGACAATTATCAATATGGCTATTAGGACAATATTTCTTATGTATGTTATTGCAGGAGAAGATTTGACCAATCCACCAAAGCAACCGCAATCTTCCACAGAATTGACCAAATAACCATAAGTATATGCCACTGTGAAAAAAAAAAGCACAATAATTGAGGCAATGGCTGTTCCCCTTTGAAAGACACCCAAAACTAAAGCCATGCCAAGTAGTATTTCCAGTAGGATTATTAATGGTGCCAAATAATTGAGATAAGGGAATCCATATTGAATAATTAGATTTTGAAAACCTGAAACATCTGGCAACTTCATAAAGCCGGACAACAAGAAGGCTATTCCGGCAACAACGCTAAAGACTCTTGGGAGAGAGATTTTTTTCATTTGAATCTGTTTGGGAAAATGTCAATGGGAGATAATCTCTCCCATTGACTGTTTGAAATAGTTTATTTTTCGTAGCAGCTATAAGCATAGTCTCTTGGATCATCAACATAACCTCCAACATGGCTGGCTATTTCATTAAGAGAAATAGAACTGCATTCACCATCGTAGTCGTTCATTGATATGGTTTGGTTAATACCGCTGTAAGAACCGTCGTCAAACGAAACCATACATTCGCAATCTGTTTTGCTACAAGCAACAAATGCGACTGATAGGGCTACACAAAGGATAGCTCCTAAAAACAATTTTATTTTCTTCATTTTTTTCTTTAACCGGTTATATACCATCGGCCCGTCGGTTTTTAAATTGAATATTTTGTTTTACTTGATTTATTGTAAGTGCCGGTGGTGGGGTGGGATATGCACATAAAAAAAGCGTGGCACTTTTTTTGTCTTAATCAGTTATTCTGAGGTTTTGGACGACCTTACTTACCTAATTACAACGAACAAAGTCCACGCCATGCGGCAGGATCTCCGTTGCTTCATCTTGGTAAGTAATTCGAAAGTGTCCAATTTTCAGAATAACCAGATAAGCTACTTTGCTTTTTCCTATTCTATGATGTGCATAAAATCAATCTATGCGCTATGTTTCATTGGCAAATATATTCGTTTATATTCCGTTAAAATGTTCTGCAAAAATACATTTTTTTTGCCATTCGGCAAAATTTTTTTTTCATATCAATTATTTTGGGGCTGTCGTTCGGTTGTAGAGACGTTCCATGAAACGCCTCTACAACAGGTGGAAATTAAAACCTAAACAACTCCACCCCGTAGGTCCATTCGAGGAACTGGGCGTGGGCGGCATGGGCTTTGATGGATGCCCCGACGTACTGCCGCACCCGTTTGCCGAAACTGTAGTACACCCCTATCCTCTCGTAGAAGGGCAGGGCGAAATCGCACCCGCGCCAAGCGTAATACCCCACTGCCCCGCGCAACGAAAAACGTCCCCAATAGGCCTCCAAAAGCCCGTAGGCGGAAACGGCATAGTTGTTTTCGGGCAGATGAGGCTCGTGCGCTTTCTCCAACGAAGCGTCGTACATAAAGTCCACCCCGCCGCCGTAGGCGAAACACGGGTGGAACTTACGCCTGTAGCCTATCGACGCACTGGCGGAGAAATAATGTTCCCACGTCTTGCGCGACGAGTTGTAAACAGGCGAGACATTTATAAACAGCCTGTTCTTCGTGCCGTTTTCCACGGTGTCATCATAACCTACAGTACAACATGGTAGCAGATGCCTGAGTTCGGCGAAATTTACCTTGGCACCCACTTCCAGCCGGGCGATGTTGATACCTTTGTTTGGCAGCTGCACCGTGCCGTTCGACGAATGCGAGAATGCCAGTTGCGAGTACAGCGTGGTACGTTTGCCCACTTGCCAGTTCGCACAAAAACCGAGGGAGATAAGTGCGTTAAGATGGGAACCGATAAACAGGTTGTCGGGATTGGACACCGAGTCGTAAGTATTTGTAAGATAAGAAAATCCGAAGTCGAAGAAAGCGCCAAGCCCCATGCGTTCACTACGGAAGAAAGGCATTTCGAGCGATGCTCCAAGCGAAAAACGTTCGCCGACGAGGGTGCTTGTGATATGCTCGTAACCCACTTTAATGCCGAAATACGGATAGTTCCAGTAATCTTTCCAGTACTCCGTACCGACCATGCGTGCTCCCACACCCACATTAAACCCCGCCACGCCAACGCCTCCGAGCACGGGACTATCGGAAGGCTCGTTGGGGATTACAATACCGCCGTCGATACCGAACGACACATAACCCCAGTCGCGGAAACGGCTTTGAGAAAGGCTCTTGGCCGGTATCAACAAAGCCGCTGCAAACAATAGCACAACCATTTTGAATATCAGACAAGAGCCTCGCATAACAGTCTATGTAATTGATATTTAGACAAATCAGTCTTTCGACATGTGTACCTGCACCTGCGGGAAGGCTATTTCTATGCCGTTTTCGCCGAACTTGCTGTAAACCTGTTCGTTGAGACGGAAGAACACTTCCCAGTAGTCCTCCTGTTTCACCCAAGCCCACAGACAGATGTCTACCGAACTGTCGGACATGGCCTTGCACACCACTTTGGTGGGTTTTATGTTGTTGACCACCTTTTCGTCGGCATTGGCCAATTCTATCATCAGGTCGCGGGCCCTGTCCACCGACTGTCCGTAGCAGATGCCCACATTGACATCCACACGTCGGTACTGCTCGCGGGTGTAGTTCACCAGCGATTTGGTGGCAAGGTCGGTGTTGGGCAGTATCACGCACTGGTTGTCGAAAGTGGTGAGTATGGTGTTGAAAATGCGTATCTCTTTCACATAGCCCTCGTAGCCGCTTGTAGAGATGTAGTCGCCCACTTTGAACGGCTTCATTATCAATATGATAACACCTCCAGCAAAGTTCTGCAACGTGCCTTGCAGGGCAAAACCCACGGCAAGTCCGGCGGCACCCAGTATGGCTATGAACGAGGTGGCTTTGATGCCGATGATGTCCATCACCATTATGATGAGGAGCACTTTAAGCAGCACATCCACAAACGACGAAAGGAATCCGGTCAGCGACCTGTCGATGTTGCGTTTGTCCATCATCCTAACGATGGCGTTTTTCAGGCGTTTCACCAATTTCAGGCCAAGCCACAGTATGAAGAGGGCTCCGGCCAGTTTCAGCAGAAAGGGTATGCCGCCCTCTATCAGCGTTTTGAAAATGGTGCCAAGGAAATTGAACACATCGCCCACCGAGTCGATGTTCTGCGCTTGATCGTGCAATGCTGTGCGGGTGGAATCCATTATGGAGTCGGTCTTGCTCTGCAGTTGTGCAACGTTTTCGGCCACTTGTGCCGTCATCAAATCTTTGTCAGTCTGAAACATTGTTTCGTGTTTTTTATGAATTTCAAAAAAGAGCCGATTGCTCGCTGGGAGGTCGGCTCTTTCAGTTATAATCACCTAATTAAAAGTAGCTTAGCAAAGCTCGTGGATAACGAGTCCCGAACGCAGTTTGGGCTCAAACCAAGTGGTCTTGGGAGGCATGATGTTGCCGGTGTCGGCAATGTCGATAATCTGTTTCATGGAAACGGGATAGAGAGCAAAAGCCACTTTCATCTCGCCGTTGTCCACGCGACGTTTCAGCTCACCCAGTCCGCGAATACCGCCAACGAAGTCGATACGTTTGTCGGTACGCAGGTCTTTGATACCCAGAACTTTGTCCAAAACGAGGTTGCTCAGGATGGTAACGTCCAAAACTCCGATGGGGTCGTTGTCGTTGTAGGTGCCGGGCTTGGCGGTCATTTTGTACCAATGTCCGTCGAGATACATGCTGTGTTCGTGCAGTTTGGCGGGTTTGTAAATTTCGGTGCCCATGTCCTGCAGGTCGTAGCTTTCGCCAACGGCGGCTATGAACTGTTCTTTGCTCAGGCCGTTGAGGTCTTTCACCACGCGGTTGTAGTCGATAACGTTGAGCTGGTTGTCGGGGAAAATCACGGTCATAAAGTAGTTGTACTCCTCTTTGCCGGTGTGTTTGGGGTTCTGTTCTTTCTTTTCCTGTCCCACAAGTGCGGCGGCGGCACTGCGGTGGTGACCGTCGGCGATGTACATGGCGGGAACTTTTTTGTCGAACAGGTCAACGAGTTCGGCGATGGTGGCTTTGTCGTCGATAACCCAGAAACGATGGCCGAAGCCGTCTTCCTTGGCTATGAAGTCGTAGATGGGTTTTTTGGCAGTGATGCCGGCCACAATCTCGTCGATACGTGCCACAGCGGGATAGGCGAAGAACACGGGTTCCACGTTGGCGTTGGTGATACGCACGTGTTTCATGCGGTCTTCCTCTTTGTCCTTGCGGGTGAGTTCGTGTTTTTTAATCACCTTGTTCACATAGTCCTCGCTGTAGGCGCAGGCCACAATGCCGTACTGCCATTTGGCGTCGGGGGCTGTGGGGTTCATGCTCTGGGCGTAGATGTAGAGTTTTTCCTCTTCATCTTTCACCAGCCAACCGAGGTCCTTGAAAAGGTTGTAGTTCTTAACCACCTGCAGGTACACTTCGGGCGAGTGTTCGTCGGTGCCTTTGGGGAGGTCAATCTCGGCTTTGGTAACGTGAAGCAGGCTGTAGGGGTTGCCCTCGCATTCAACGCGAGCCTCTTCGGAATTCAGTACGTCGTAGGGACGTGAAGCCAGTTTTTCGACTATGTCGACGGGCGGGCGGAAGCCCTTGAAAGGTTTTATTATGCTCATGGTTTTTTTTATTATTTTGACGTTAATTATTTATCATTCTATAACATACACACCCAACCGAACTTACGTGACAAGTCGCGGAGAAGATTTCGGTCGCTGATGGGAATAGTAACAACGACATCCTCACATTGACTGTCCTTTGCTGCAATGTCGTTATCATACTGCGTTTGAAGGTTCATCCACATTGCAACAGGAATACCCAACGCTTTTTCCAACGACTCCGCAATCTCTTCCGTCATGCTGCGACGGGCGCGAACCAACTCGCTTATCACAGTGGTGGCAAGACCAGCCTTAGCCGCCAACTGTTTCTGTGTCAGCCTGCGCTCACGCATCTCATCACGCAAGAGTTCTCCGGGATGAGTGGCCACAAATGGGGTTAAATCCTTGTTATTCATAATGTTTTGATATTTCTTTCAATAATGCGTTTACAATAATGCCGTCATCATTCGGGCTGCTCTGAAAAAGCAAACGGTATTGTGTGTTTATCCATACAGCTTCAACACCCTCCAATGTTCCTGTCTTTTTCTCGTAATGCAGCGAGTTTACCTTGAACAAATCCTCGATACGGCTTGCAGCTTTGATGTAGTTCACCACTTTAACATACCGTTTCACTATATCCATCGGCAATCGGGCATACTTCTTCTCCGCTGTTTTTCCTTGGAGGAACAACTCCTCCAGTGCAGTATCTTCGAATGTAACGTTCATTATTTTTTGTTTGAAACAATAATATTTCAGCCTGCAAAGATACGATTTTTTCCTGACATAGCGAAAACATTTTTTCCAAACGGGAAAAAATAGCCCCACTACCCTATTTTTCCTCCACCTCCGAGTCGCTCCCTGCTGTGTCGTCGCGCCTGAAAATCTTGTACCCCAACATCGCCACGGTTATCGACATTAGCGGCGAAATAAGGTTGAAGAAACAGTACGGCAGGTACTCCACCGTGGCCACTTTCAGCACCACGCTCTGTGTCATGCCGCAGGTGTTCCACGGCACAAGCACGGAGGTTACTGTGGCGGAGTCCTCGGTGCTACGACTCAGCAGACGCCCCTCGAAACCTTTTTCTTTGTACAGTTTCTTGAAAATATTGCCCGTAAGCACTATGCTGAGGTACTGGTCGCCGGTAACCATATTGGCAAAAAGCCCAGTGCCCACTGTGGATGCCACTATGGAACGGCGTCCGCTTATGCCCTTGGCCAAGGCCAAGGTGATACTCTTAATCATGCCTGCTCCCGTTAGTGCCCCGCCGAAAGCCGCAGCACAGAAGATAAGGAAAACGGTGCTGAGCATCCCCCTCATGCCGCGCGTCTGCACCAGACCGTTGAGCACCTCGTTGCCGGTGTCGAGCGACGTGCCGCTGTAATACGACAGCATCAGGCCACGGAAACCGCTGCCCTCGCCTATCTGCGACACAATGTCGGGCTGGGCAAAAAGCATCACCACTCCGGCCACGAGCGCCGAAAGGAAAAGCACCATTATTGCGGGCAGCCGCAAGGCTATCAGCACTGCGGTGAACAAAGGCACCAGCAGCAACCAAGGACTGATGGCAAACACATTCTGCAAGCCTTCCTCGAAAACAGCCTGCTGCACACCTGCGTCGGTGGTGTGGCACAGACTTGCCACCAAAAACACCACCAAGGCAATGGCAAACGACGGCACTGTGGTTATCATCATATATCGGATATGCGTAAACAGCGGCACTTCGCCCACCGACGAGGCCAGCACGGTGGTGTCGGAAAGGGGCGAAATCTTGTCGCCGAAATAGGCGCCGGAGATGATGGCCCCTGCCGTCCAGCCGACGGAATAGCCGTGCGCCGTACCTATGCCCATCAGGGCTATGCCTATGGTGGCGATAGTGGTCCACGAACTGCCCGTAACCAGCGACACCAGCGCACACACCACACAGGTGATGAACAGGAACACCGACGGGTGGACTATCTTCATTCCGTAGTAAATCATGGTGGGCACCACGCCGCTGAGCATCCAGCTGCCCGACACCGCGCCTATCAGGAAAAGTATCACTATAGCCCCGCCTATTGTCTTGATATTGTCGAGGATAGCCCCGTCGATGCGGCTCCACGGCACTTTGTAGAAAAGCATGGCAATGGCCACGGCAATACTTGCGGAAAAGAGCAGCACCGTCTGGCTGGCACCGTCCAGGGCGTCGGAGCCGAACACACGTATCACCAGCACCTGCAAGGCCACAAGCACCACAAAGGGCAGCATGGCCACAAGCCAGTGGATACGGGGTGTCTGTGCTGTTTCGGGACTTTCCATCACGTTGGTTTTTCTATTGTTTTAAAGGTGCAAAAATACTGATTTTTTGCGACAATAGAAAATATATTTTGCCAAACGGAAAAAAAATCATACTTTTGCAGGACAATTATCACGAATCACATCTCAAAACAGTTGCGCCCGGCACATATCAGGGCTTTCCGTTATGAAGAAAACGGCCTTTTTACTTACTTTGCTGATAATCACCGCAATGGCCATAGCCCAGAACCACACCACTTTTCTCGGACTACCATTTAATATGAATCTGGAGGCCTTCTCCAAAGCCTTGGAAGGCAAAGGCTATGCCCTGCAGTCCAGCGACCAAGCTACGAAAGCGGTATTCACAGGCAATTTCGGCGGAATCAACGATATGGAAGTAACCGTTCTGGCAACTCCCAAAAGCCACACCGTGTACTTTGTCGGTCTCTCGAAAAAGAGCTCCGACACAGGTTTCAAACAGCAGTACACGAACATGTACGAGGCGTACTATAGCGACCTTCCCAAAGAAACAACCGGTGCGCGAAATTTCAATCTCGGAAGCGTAAGTTACGACTTTGAGACGCATGGCTATAATCTTATCCCCGGCAAAGGCAAAGAGAAATACGGCAGGGTGAATTTCGTTTTTTACAACTACGGCGAATACCAGCAGATTATCGTGGAATTTATCGACATCCCCAACAAAGAACTGGCGGAAAAAGAAAAATAAACGGCCATGTCAACCTTCTTTTTTCATTTCATCGTATTGCGGCTGGTAATCCTTTTGCTTCTGATAATTACCACCTTTCTCAGCATTTATGCTTTTATAGCCGTGTTGCGATTAAAACGAAAAGTAAAGAAACTCCAACGCACCATCGAACAAATGCAAAAAGACGACAAAAACTCATCCTCCACTCCCGATACAAATCCCTAAAAACGCATCTCACCGCCACACACCCCTTTTATATCTATATAATTATCAATGATTTACGCAAAAAAAAAAAAAAAAACGCACCCAATAACAGCCTTTATCTGATTATTTTTTTGTAATTTTGCACCCTCAACAATATTATTAACTAGCAAAAAAATAATAAAAAATGAAAAAGCTGTTTCTTTTCGCTCTTGCGAGTATTTTCAGCCTTCAGGCTT
The DNA here is from genome assembly GCA_017443265.1 of Bacteroidales bacterium. Taxonomy (GTDB): domain Bacteria; phylum Bacteroidota; class Bacteroidia; order Bacteroidales; family P3; genus UBA1219. The sequence continues at coordinate 25,578 of JAFSOU010000111.1, forward strand.
TCTGTCAGTTCGAAGGCATGGTGGACTATAACAATGTAAGTTTCGCCACCGCAAACAACGAGCCATTCTGGGTGTTTTTCGACAAAATACCACAAAACGAGCTCCCCTCGCCTTCTATCACTGTGGCACATATCGCCGACATCTTTGTCCATGTCAATATCTATATGGAAATCAACGGTCGCCGCGAAAAAGTCATCAGTGACGAACGTGTCAGCTTGGGCCGCGACAACCCCACGCATTACCTCATCTATTTCGACCAACGTATCAAAAGTTACACCATGCGTCCTGCCGACCCATACCGCACAGCTATCACCGTTCCTTGCAAAAGTCCCGACAATGCCGTGCTTGGCGCCCTCGGTGCTGCTTGGAACGTAGGTATGAACGAGGCCAACAAGGAATTGAACAACATGCCTCCCGAAGAACGTGCCAACGTGCAGGTTAACGTAACCATAAACACCAATAACGGCGGCGGTAATCACCGTCCCCACGGCAACCATCACGCTACAACCCATACTCCTCCTCCCCCACCTCCGGCAGATGCACCAGCACCACAACCTGTTGCTCCAGTTTTCTGCTCCGACAGAGACTTTGCCGAAGCTTACGACGTAGTAAGATCCGAGCCTTTCGACGACAATCGTATCGATTTGGCAAAACAAATAATCTCATCGCAGAACCTTACAATAGAACAACTTACACAACTTGCCGGCATTTTTGAGTTTGAGGAATCCAAATTGGAAGTCCTTAAATTCGCCTACGACTTCTCTCTGCAAAAAGACCGTTACTACCTTGTAAACAAGGTTTTCCAATTCTCCTCATCGAAAGAAGAACTTAACGAATACATCCGAAGCAGATAAGCGCTTTCAAAGCGTCGCACAAACAGAGGCTTGTACCGTTGGCACAAGCCTCTGTTTTAATACTATCAATTCCTATTTTCAATCAATCCACACCATGGTCGAGAACCATATCTTTCCGCACTACAGCTCCTACGGAATCCACAGTTACTGCGCACATACCACCATCTCCATTCCAAGAATTATTATACATCCTGCCTTCGTCGAGCAAAAACACAGAATAAGTACCTGGTGCCAATGGAATCACATAGAATCCTGCCGAATCTGGAGTTTTTCTGGCTACAAGTTGCTTGGGCATACTACTAATTGGAAAATGAGTGGAACACATGTGTCGGGTAACGCTGTCAAAATCCGATATTTTTGTGTATTCAAACACATACACATCTCTAACTATCGGTCTGTAACCATGTGAAGGATCATCAGGATCAAATACTGGCATCCAATTGCCATAACGTTCATTAACTGTTCCGTAAATACAACCCATTCCCGTTGGCGGAACATAAATTGTGTCTGTAACATATACTGTTTCCTGATTTGTTCTTACCACTTCCACTTCCTTAGTGCAGGATGTGAAAACCGCCATTGCAAACAATGCTACGGACATAACCTTTAATAAGAATTTTGTAGTACTCATAACTTATATATTTTTGGTTTGACTTTCAATTACTTTATAACAACCCTATTTAATATTTATGTATGCCATTGATTTTTAACGCATTAAATCAAAAAATAAAAAAAAAGTTGCCAATTGCAAATATAGACATAAATTTTTATATTTGCAAACAAAATACGAAAAATCAATACAAAAAATTGTTGTACGGGTAGCGGATGGCGTGTATCCGCTTGATATTGTTATACATAAGCTCAAAATGCCGCAAAATATTGGGCAATAGCCCTATCAGCGGATTTGTATCTTTCACAAAAAAAGTTTCTTCAATACTCTATTCCGAAATGCTGCAGCAGGACTTTGTATCTGTCCTGGGCAGTTAGGCAGGTGTCGGTAAGGTAGCCGGGGATTGCCGGCCACTCGCGCAGACCGCGGTAATAGAAGAACTTCAGGTCGTCGCTTATAATAAACGGCACAATGTTGTGTGCCAGACATTCCTTGAACATTATCAGTCGTCCCACACGGCCGTTGCCGTCCTGAAACGGATGTATTGCCTCGAAACGTTGATGAAAATCAAGTATGTCGTGGAACGTTGGTTGTTCAGGATATTCGGCAATCAGTTTTGCCACAGCCTGTTGCACCTCCTGCGGTGGCACGGTTTCCATCCCGCCAACTTCATTGGGAAATTTCTTGTATTCTCCCACACAGAACCAATCCTTGCGACTGTCGGAAGTGCCGCTTTTCAACATCCGGTGCAGCTCTTTGACAAACGCCTCGTCCAAAGGGTCGGTGGCACGTTCGATAATCATCTCTATACAACGAAAATGGTTTACTGTCTCAACAATGTCGTCCACGTTAACGCCCTCGCCGTCGGCAATGCCAATCGTATTGGTCTCGTATATATAACGCGTTTGTTCATGCGTAAGCCGACTCCCTTCGATATGATTCGAGTTGTATGTCATATCTATCTGAGTGCGATGATAGATGTTTCCTTTCAGCTGCATGCGTTTCTGTTCGCGAAGTATATCCAACAACATTTTTGTCTTTTTCTTTATAACGTCGTGTAACTCTTTTTATTGTGATGATTTAAAGGTTTCTGTATTCTTCAGTACAAAAAATTGTTGTACGGGTAGCGGATGGCATGTATCCGTTTGATATTGTTATACATAAGCTCGCGCAGCTTGTCGATGTTCTGCTTGTCCTTGGCGGAGATGAAAATGGTGTTCTCGCTGTCCTTGGCAAGCCAGATGTTCTGTAGCATTTCGAGGGTGTTGTTGGCTTTGGTCCACGGCGTAAGGTCGTCGGGGTCTTTCTCCTCAAAGGTGTAGGCGTCGGTTTTGTTGAACACCATCAGCGTGGGCTTGTCGTTGGCTCCAATCTCGGCAAGGGTTTTGTTCACCTCGTTAATCTGTTCCTCGTAGTCACGGTGAGATATGTCCACCACATGTATAAGCAGGTCGGCCTCGCGCACCTCGTCCAAGGTGGATTTAAACGACTCCACCAGACTGTGTGGCAGTTTGCGGATAAAACCCACGGTGTCGGTCAAAAGGAACGGCAGGTTGTCTATCACCACCTTGCGCACCGTAGTGTCGAGGGTGGCGAAGAGTTTGTTCTCGGCAAAAACATCGCTCTTGCTTAGCAGGTTCATCAGCGTGGACTTGCCCACATTGGTGTACCCCACAAGTGCCACACGCACAAGACTTTCACGGTTCTTTCGCTGCAGCACCTTCTGTTTGTCGATGGATTTGAGTTTCTCTTTGAGCAACGTAATCTTTTCGGTGATGATACGGCGGTCGGTTTCTATCTGCGTCTCGCCGGGTCCGCGCATGCCTATGCCGCCCCGTTGACGCTCGAGGTGTGTCCACATTCGGGTGAGTCGCGGCAACATATACTGATACTGAGCAAGTTCCACCTGTGTGCGGGCTATCGAGGTGCGGGCGCGTTTGGCAAAGATGTCGAGGATAAGCGTTGTGCGGTCGAGGATACGCACCCTCAGCTCACGTTCGAGGTTTCGCAGCTGCGAGGGCGTAAGTTCGTCGTCGAAAATAACGAAATCCACCTCAAGGGCGTCCACAGCCTCTTTCACCTCTTCCAGCTTGCCTTTGCCCACGTATGTACGCACGTCGGGACGTTCCAGTTTCTGCACAAAGGTCTTCACACACTCGCCTCCTGCCGTCTCCAGCAGAAAGGCCAGCTCCGAGAGGTACTCGTTGGTGCGTTCCATGGTCATATTGGCGGAACACACGCTCACCAAAATGGCTTTCTGTGGTTTCTGCGCTGTCTCTATCATAATTTCATCTTTTGTAATAGTTCATAACGTTATTGTTGAAAATGGCTATTTTCACACTGCAAAGGTATAACATTTTTTCCGATTATCAAAGTTTTTCTGTAAAAAAGTTCGGGTTGCAGTTCTAACCATCTGATACACGCTTCGATAGGTG
>JAFSOU010000112.1 GCA_017443265.1 Bacteroidales bacterium
AACAAATCAAAAGCAAGAAAGTAAACGAAAATCAGTCTTAGTACAATAAAGTAAAACCAATATCCGTTTTTGGGATAAAATAGAGTAAACAAAAAACAGTCAAAACCAACCAAAAGAGTCAACCTTTTTTAGGAAAGGACATGGGGGACGAGTCCATCGAAGCTCTGCGCTAGCATCCTCCGAATTCCGAGTTCCGAATTTGAAAAAAAAATCGTAAATTTGCACTTTTGTTTGACACTAACTTTTACACTAATGAGAAAAACAATCATCGGCAAAAAAGCTACCGCCCTGCTGCTCGCCCTCTGCTTTGCAGCAACGAGTTTCGCACAATTCGAGAGCCACGCTCACTGGAACCTGAAAACCAAGACCATCTCCGACGACGAGGTGGAGCTGCAGTTTACCGCCACCCTCGACCAAGGCTGGCATATCTACTCGCAGCACACCGACCCCAACGGACCCATAGGCATCTCGTTCCAGTTCGACAACTCGAAGGACTACAAGCGTTTAAGCAACGTAAAAGAGCCCAAGGCTCACGAGGAGTTCGACGATATGTTCAAATGCACGGTACGCTCGTTCGATGGCAGCGTAACTTTCCGTCAACGTATCAAAGTGCTGACTGACAAAGATTTCAAAGTTACCGGCACCATGTCGTACCAGCTGTGCAACGACGGCAGCTGCATACCGCCCGACGACGAGCCTTTCTCGTTCAACGTAAAAGGTGCCAAACTGCCCGACACCACAGCAGCCGTGGCCGAGACAGATACAACCGGCACCGACACCGTGGCTGCGACTGAAGTCACCACCGACACCACGGCCATAGCCGCCGTAGCCGACACCGACAACAATTCCGGCAACGGAAACGGCAAAGAAAAGCAGTCGCTGTTCATAGTGTTCCTTCTGGCTTTGGGCGGCGGCATACTCACCATGTTCACCCCCTGCGTGTTCCCCATGATACCTATGACGGTGAATTTCTTTATGCGCGGTGCCGAAAACAAACGTAAAGGCCGCCGTCAGGCGTGGTTCTTTGGCTTCAGCATTGTGTTTATCTTTGCTGTAATAGGAGGCGTTTTGTCTGCTCTGCTTGGTCCTGAAGAACTGAACACAATAGCCACAAACTGGATTCCCAATCTCATATTCTTTGCTATTTTCTTCGTATTTGCACTGAGTTTCTTCGGACTTTTCGAGATAAAGATGCCCGAAAAATGGATCAACAGCAGCGACAAACAGGCCGACAAGGGCGGTTTGCTCGCACCTTTCTTCATAGCCTTGACCACTGTGCTAGTCTCCTTTAGCTGCACAGGTCCTATCATCGGTGGCGCTCTCGTCGGTCTCACCACAACAGCAGGTGCCGATGCAGAGACTGCAAACCGTTGGGTGTCGTTGCTCGTAATGCTGGGATTTGGCATCGGTTTTGCCGCACCTTTCACACTACTGGCTTTCTTTCCCCAGTTCCTCAAAAACATGAAGTCGGGCAGCTGGCTCAACACCGTCAAAGTATCGTTCGCTTTCATCGAGCTGGCCTTTGGATTGAAATTTTTGCAAATGGCCGACATAGACCGCAACTGGGGATTGCTACCCCGCGACATATACCTCGCCCTATGGATTGTCATCTTTGGATTATGGGGATTATACCTTCTTGGCAAAATACGTTTCAAAGGCGATGAAGAAATGAAACATATAGGCATTGGCCGCCTGATGCTCGCCATCCTCGACCTCGCATTTGTGGTTTATATGATTCCGGGCCTTTGGGGTGCCGAACTCAAAGCTTTGTCCGGATTAGTTCCTCCGTTTAACAGCCAGGAATTTTCCATACAAAAAGTGGTTAAAGAATTCAGCAACAACGATAAGGGAAGCCTACCCTCCGACCGCAAATATGCCGACCGTCTGTCTGAGCACACCCCTATGGGCTTTGAGGCATTCTACGACCTCGAAGAGGCCAAGGCATACGCACGCGAGCAAGGCAAGCCTGTTTTCATCGACTTTACAGGCAAAAACTGTGGCAACTGCCGTGAAATGGAACACTATATATGGCCGGAACCCAAGGTAAAGGAACTACTTACCAACGAGTTCATCATTGTTTCCCTCTTTACAGACGAAAACACCATCGACCTTCCTGAAAACGAATGGGTTACCGATGACAGAGGCAGAACTCTCAAAACGCTTGGCCGCCGCAACGGATACCTCCAACGCAGCCAGTTCAATATGAACGCACAACCTTACTATGTTATCATCAACTCCGACGGCAAAGTGCTTACCAAAGAGAACTACAAGTACGACCGCGACGAGCAGAAATTCGTCGACTGGCTGAACGAAGGTCTCGCCAACTTCAAAAAATAAACCACATCCATAGCATTGTGGAAAAGGTTAAAAACCAACATATTACGAGTTTTGCACGGCACATACGTGCTACTACGTTACTCGCATTGTGCATATTGCTGACTTTCAAGCCTTTGCAAGCACAGCAAAAATGGTACGACTACGCAGTGCCAGCTACTTTCGTAACACTCGGATTTATAGGAGTTTACAACACCGCTTTATGCGATTTCAAGGAGGACATAAACCGCAACCTCTGCGACCTGCGCGGCGACAATTACCTCCATTTCGACGACTACGTGCAGTATCTCCCTGCAACCTACTTTGTGTTAGGCGATTACGTCGGAACATCCTCGCAGCACAACTTCAACGAGCGTTTTCTGCTCACTGCCACCGCCGCCATACTTACCACGGCCATAGTGCAGGGCATCAAATTCGGAGTTGGCGAGCCGCGTCCCGACACCAAAGCACACACATCCTTCCCTTCGGGGCACACCGCCACGGCTTTTATGGGCGCCACGCTGGTGTGGCACTCCTACGGTCCTGCCGTGGGCTTGGGTGCCTACACAGTGGCAGCGGGCATAGGCTTTCTGCGTATGTACAACCAGCGCCACTGGCTCAACGACGTTATTGCCGGAGCGGGCGTGGGCATGCTTGCCGCCAACCTCTCGTACCTGCTTCTGCCGTGGGAGAAAAGCTGGTTCAAGCACAAAAAATCTTCAAAAGTGGAGATGTCGCTGCTGCCCTACTGCGGACAGCACTGCGAAACGGGGCTTGCGTTGAATGTAAGATTTTAAAAAAACGAAGTGGAGATTATTTCCCTGATTTCCTGTTTTCCTTTGCTGCGGCAAACCATTTGCGGGCTTCCGTTCTGTTTTTAATCACTCCGTAACCTCTTCTATAGCATGTGCCAAGACAATACTGAGCATCAGTGTCGCCTTGTTCGGCGGCACGTTTGAACCACAGAAAAGCCTCGTCGAAATTTTCTGCCACACCGTATCCGGCGCAATAACAGGCACCGAGGTTGTACTGTGCTGGGGCAAAGCCCTGCTCAGCCGCCAAACGATACCATTTTGCACTTTCGGATGGATTCTTGGCCACACCTATTCCTTGGTCGTAGCAAAGGCCTAAATTATACTGAGCTTTATAGTAACCCTGTTCGGCTGCTTTTCTGTACCATTTTGCAGCCTCGGTAAGATTCTGTTCCACGCCGTCACCAGTATAATAGCAACGTGCCAAATTGTATTGGGCAGGCAGATAATCTTTGTCGGCGGCTTTTTGGTACCATTTTGCAGCCTCGGTATGGTTCTGTATCACCCCTTTGCCATCATAATAACACAGCCCTATCTGATAAGTGGCTGGCAGATAATCTTTTGCATCGGCTTTTTGGAAACACTGCACTGCCTTGTATGTGTTCTCAGCAACACCGTTGCCTTCGAGGTAGCACATGCCTAGCAGATAATGAGCTTCGGCACTGCCTGAATCAGAGGCTTGTTGTAGATAATACACGGCTTTGGAGTAGTCTTGTTTAACGCCATTCCCTTCGTAATAGCATTCGCCAAGATAATACCAAACATCGGTGCAACCAGCTTCCTCGGCTTTCTTGAAATAATTGAAAGCCTTGTCGTAATCCAATTCCACACCGTTGCCTTCGAAATAACAAAGGCCCAAATAATACATCGCCTGCGGATGATTCTGGTCGGCAGCTTTTTGGAACCAGTTCACAGCCTCGTAATAGCTCCGAGAAAGTCCCAAACGGCTGTAGTAACACAAACCGATATGATACTGCGACTTGGCATCGTTCTGTTCTGCCGCCTTGCGGAACCACTTGATAGCGTCGGAATAGTTCTGGTTCACGCCATCGCCGTAAAAATAGCTCGCTCCCACTCTATACTGGGCTTCCATCAGACCACGTTCTGCGGCTTTTTTATACCATTTCACAGCTTCGGGTTTGTTTGCGGCCACACCAATACCATTATAATAACAGTCACCCATACTAAATTGGGCGTCAACAACTTGCTGCTCGGCTGCACTGCGATATAGCTTGACAGCTTCTATGGGGTTGCTTTTCACGCCGGTGCCGTTTTCGTAACACACGCCAAGCGCATATTGAGCTATGGCATAGCCTTGGTCGGCGGCTTTGCGATACAAAGCAACGGCCTCAGCATAATTACCTTGGGCGAATTCCGTCTTGCCACTTTTGTACCAACGCTCCGAAACACAGTCGTCTATCAGCTTCTCAATAGCGTAGTCGGAAATATTGGTCCTGTTTACATAGGAACGGTACGCAGTACGGGCACTCTCGCAGTCCCCCGTCTTCAAATAATCTCTAACATTTTTAAAATCATCATTTTGTGCCAAAAGCAGGTTGGCAAAAAGCAATGTTACTAATGCTGTTGTTATCTGTTTCATCAATTATTATATTTATACAAACTATATCTAACGTTAGTTTTCTTTTTTTGGTACATTTGCAACCGTTTTTTTTCGAAAAAATCAAAAAAAGACTATATCTTTGAGTTTAAATTCCGTCATTTTTTCGTTTATCTTGGCAAGAAGGGAGTCTTTGCGATACGACATTTCCTGCCTTAGTGCCGCCGACGACAGCTGCACTTGCAGCACATCTTTTTTCAGCTTGAAATTGCGAGATAACTGGGCTATCATCTCGCCAACCACTTCGTTGTATGCATCAATGGCGGCTTTACGATAGACAATGTCTGTCATTTCGTTCTGCTCGTAAATCGTTTTAAGCAAATCCTGAAGTGTGTATTCGTGCGGTCCTTTCATTATTGTTTTTCGATTTTGTCGTCCTTTACGGTGAATATTGCGTGTTCTATCTCTGTGTTTTCGAATATGGACTCCACCCTGCCCTGCTGGGTGTCGGTGAGGAATACCTGTCCGAAATGGTCGCTGCCCACGAGGTACACCAGCTGCCGCACACGTTCCATGTCGAGTTTGTCGAACACATCGTCGAGCAGGAGTATGGGTTTGATGTTGCGCACGGAGGCAATGTACTCGAACTGAGCGAGTTTCAGTGCCAGAACGAAAGTCTTTTGCTGTCCCTGCGAACCGAATTTCTTTATCGGCATTGCCTCGTGGATATGGAAAAGGAGGTCGTCCTTGTGGGGGCCAACGGTGGTATATTGGGTGTAAGCGTCTTTCTGCCAAGCCTCGGTGAGCATCTGCGCGAAGTCCTTGCCTTCGAGTTGCGTCTCATAGGTTAGTCTTACTTTCTCGGCTGCGGGCGAAATCATCGCGAAATAGCGTTGGAAAATGGTTTCAAATTCTGCAACAAAGGCCTTGCGACGCTCGTGCACGGGCTGTCCGAAACGCACCATCTGCTCGTCCCACAAGCGCAGCTGGTCCTCCTCGAAATATCGGTTTTCGAAAAACTGTTTCAGAAGGCTGTTGCGTTGCTCCAGAACTTTTTGGTATTTAAGCAGTTGATCGAGATACTGACGGTCGGTTTGGGAGATGATGCCGTCGATGAACTTGCGGCGCATGTCGCTGCCTTCGTTGATAAGCTCCTGATCGTACGGAGAAATCATCACCAGTGGTATCTTTCCTATATGGTCGGCAAAACGGGTGTAGGCTTTCTTGTTGAATTTCATCTGCTTGGCCGTTCCACGCTTCAGCACACACGACACCAGCTGTTCGTCGTCGGAGTCGGGGAAGATGTAACTTCCGTGGATGGCAAAGAATGGCTCGTCGTATTTAATATTCTGATTGTCAACGGAATTGAAATAGCTCTTGCAGAACGAGAGGTAGTAGATGGCGTCGAGCAGGTTGGTTTTGCCAACGCCGTTGTTGCCCACAAAACAGTTTATTTTGTGTGAAAACTCTACCTCCACATCGGAGTAGTTCTTGAAATTGGCAAGTTTTATGCTCTTCAAATACATCGTTTACAAGTTTTTATCTATCCAAGTTGCGACTTTTTCCATCAGCCAGCGCGGCGTGGAGGTGGCTCCAGTTATGCCGATACGCTCCACTCCTGCGAAACTTTCTTTTTTCAGCTCCGACAGTCCGGATATTAGTAACGTATTGTCCTTCACCCGTTTGCAATGTTCGTAAAGGTATTTGCCGTTGGAGCTGTTCTGCCCCGACACAAACACCACTATGTCCACCGAGGCGGAGAAATCAGTCAGTTCCTTGATTCGGTTTGAAACGCGTCCGCATATAGTATTGAACGCCAGTACGTTGTCGTTACAGAGCGAGGCACAACGTTGTTTCACAGTTTCTATAAGTTGCTCGTACTGCTCTTTGTTTTGGGTGGTTTGGGAGTAGATTCGCATCGGTTTGGCAAAGTCAATTTGCTCTATATCAAGCATATCGCTGATAACGATGGCGGTGTTTTCGGTCTGTCCGTTCAGACCAATTACTTCGGCATGACCTTTCTTGCCAAAGATAACCACCTGACCGCCAACGTTTTTCATTTCTTCGTAGCCTTTGCGGATTTTCTTCTGCAAGGCAAGCACTATGGGGCAGGTGGCATCGACAAGCTGGATGTTGTTTTTCTGAGCCGTGCGGTATGTGGAGGGCGGCTCGCCGTGGGCGCGTATAAGCACCTTGGTGTCATGCAGTTGCGCAAAACGCTCGTAGGTTATCACCTCCAAGCCCTTGGCCGACAGCCGTTCCACCTCCTCGTTGTTGTGGACGATATCGCCCAAGCAATACAGCTTTTCGGAACGGTGCAGGTGATTTTCCGCCGCCTGTATGGCAGCTACGACACCCGAACAGAATCCGGCCTTTTCGTCGACAACAACTTCCATGGTATCAGAACTTTAACAGTCTATTCTATTCCGACTTCTTCCTTTATTGCGGGATAGATCTGTGTGTCGAAAATCTCCATAAACTTCTGTGCGGAGTATTTCTTGTAGTTGTCGTTGGCAAAGAAACACAGCATCTTTATCATGTCCTCGGGACCTTGATAGCCAGACTGCACCTGCACGAGTTTCATGTTCTGGTCGAAAATGGCAAGCGACGGGTAGCCTATCTGCCTGCCCAAAATGGCTGTGGTGAAACTGTGCGGCGTGTTTCTTTTTGTGCTTCCGGCAAACTCCTGTCCGTTCCATTTGAAAGGCTCTTTGCTTTCGGCATCGAAATGCACGGAAAGGAAGTAATGGTTCAGTATGGCTGCCACAACGGGATTTGCGTAGGTGTCTCGGTCCATACGTTTGCACCATCCGCACCAGCTGGTGGAGAAATCCACAAGAAACATTTTTGTGTTGCCTTTAAGTTGGGTAGCACCCACATTTTCAATCGGTTGCCACTGCACCTGAGCGTTTGAGCACAGCGAAAAAGCCAACACTAAACAAGCTGTTAAAAGTATTTTTTTCATCGAATCACTTATTGTTTAATTGTTAATTGTTTAATTATTAAATTGTCGAATTGTTATTTATTTAGTATAACTTCTAATTATTTATTACTAACCAATTTCTAACTCCAAACTCCAAACTCCTAATTCTTAATTCCCAACTCCTAACTTCAAACTCCAAACTCCCAATTCCAAACTCCCAATTCCAAACTCCAAACTCCTAATTCCTAATTCCTAACTCCTAACTCCCCGCTCCCTTTCCTGCCAACAGTCCACAGGCGGCCATTATATCCTCGCCGCGTGAGGCGCGAATGGTGCAGATTATGCCGTTGTTGTTCAGATAGTCGCGGAAAGCGGTCATAGTATTGGCGTCGGGCGAAGAAAAAGGTGTGTCGGGCGAGGCATGGAAACGTATCAGATTGACACGGCAGTGCAGTCCGCGCAGCAGTTCCGACAGTTTTCGGGCGTGAAGCAGATCGTCGTTCAGGCCACGGAACATGATGTACTCAAACGACAGCCGCCTTTGTCCCGACCAATCGTATTTCCGCAGCAGACGCACTATCTCGCTGTGTGCATAGGAGTTCTGTATGGGCATAAGATTGGCACGCTCGTCTCCGTAGGGCGAATGAAGGCTCACAGCCAGATGGCACTGGCTCTGCTCCACAAAATCCCTGATTCGGGGCAGTATGCCCACTGTAGAAACGGTGATGCGCCGCGGACTCATGGCAAAACCCCAGTCGGAGGTCAGTATCTCGGTGGCTTTCAGCACATTGTCGTAGTTATCGAAAGGCTCGCCCATACCCATAAACACTATGTTGGTGAGGTCGTCGGTCTCGTCGATACCAACTATCTGGTTTACAATTTCTCCCGCCGACAGATGTCCGTGGAAACCCTGTTTGCCAGTTACGCAGAACTTGCAGCCCATCTTACAGCCCACCTGCGACGAAACGCATATCGTACCACGCTCTTTGTCAGGAATATACACCGACTCCACATATCTTCCGCCATCGACAGGGAAAAGATATTTTTTGGTGCCGTCGGTAGAAGTCTGGCAATCGGCGTAGGGCGTGCGGCCAACAGTATGGTTTTCCGACAGTTGCGCACGTGCTTTCAACGATAGGTTGGTCATCTCGTCGATGCTGTGGACACGTTTTTTGTACAGCCAGTCGCAAATCTGCTTGGCGGCAAATTTGGGCAAGCCGTTGTCGGCACACAGCTGCTGCAGCTCTTCGAAGGTTTGACCGAACAGGTTCATCTTTTTAAGTTGAAAGTTGAAAATTAAAAGTTGAAATCACAGTTCACAGTTCACAGTTCACAGTTCACAGTTCACTATATATTTTTCAGTATTTCGAGTACATGGCGCCAGAATTTCTCCACGGTGGCAATCTCGAGACGTTCGTCGGGGGAGTGCACGCCACGCAGTGTGGGTCCGAAGGAAATCATGTCCATGCCCTCGTATTTCTCGCCGATAAGTCCGCACTCCAGTCCGGCGTGTATGGCGCGGATGGTGGGTTCTTCGTTGAACAAGCGGCGATAGGCGTCGGCAGCCACTTTCAGCACTTTGCTGTCGGGGTTGGGAGTCCAGCCCGGGTAGCCGTCGCTGTGGCTCACCTTGGCACCGATAAGTCGGAACGTAGCCTCGATTTTCGATGCTGCGGCATGTTTGGCACTCTCCACCGAGCTGCGTTGGCTGGTGCAGATGTGAATCTTGCTGTCGTCCATCTTTACGGAAGCCAAATTGGTGGAAGTCTCCACAAAGTTGGGTATTTCGCGCGACATAGCCAAAACGCCGTGGGCGCAGGCGTATAGAGCGTTGAGCAGGTTGTCCTGCGAAGTCTTGTCCATCAGCGACTTGGGCATCTCTGTCGCTTCGGCAGTAACGTGCAAGTCGGGCTCGGTGGAGCGGAACTCGTAGCGCACGGCTTTTTCGAACTCAGCCACAGTGTGTTGCAGTTTCTCGGCGTTGGCCGAAGGCACAGTCACCACTGCACAAGCCTCGCGAGCGATGGCGTTGCGCAGGTTGCCGCCGTCCATGGTCGAGAGTCGCAGTCCCAAATTTTCCGACATTGCCCACAACACACGGGTTATCAGCTTGTTGGCACAGCCAAGACCTTTGTTGATATCATCGCCCGAATGGCCGCCCTTAAGTCCCGACACTTTCACCACAAAAGCCTGAGTGTCAGCATTTACAGCTTCGGTCTTGTAGTCTATTTCCATCACGGTGTCGATACCGCCGGCACAGCCTACACAGATTTCGCCGAGGTCCTCGTCGTCGAGGTTGAGCAGGATGCGGCTCTTGAGCCAGTCGTTTTTCAGTGCGGAGGCACCTGTGAGGCCGGTTTCTTCGTCAACGGTGAAGAGGCATTCCAGCGGACCATGCTCGATGTCGGTGGAGTCGAGGATTGCCAATGCCGTAGCCACGCCAATGCCGTCGTCGGCGCCGAGGGTGGTGCCGTCGGCATGCAGCCATTCGCCTTTCAGAACGGGAACGATGGCATCTTTCTGGAAATCAAAGTCTTTGTCGTTATTTTTTTCGCACACCATGTCGATATGACTTTGCAGGCACACCCACGGACGGTTTTCGTTGCCCTTGGTGGCAGGCTTGCGGATAAGAACGTTGCCCACATTGTCGGTAAGGGTCTCAAATCCTTTGTTTACACCGTATTCGATAAGGTAGCGGGTTATTTTTTCCTCGTGTTTGGAGGGACGCGGAATCTGGAGTATGTCGTTGAAAAAACGCCACACGGCAGCTGGCTGAAGGTTTTCTAATGCTTTGTACATAAGACAATTAGTTTGTTTATTATTAAAATCTGTTTATTCTTTAATAAAAATTATATGTATGGCAATACATCGGGTTACAATTTTCCAGAATAAGAGTCCAACGACCTTTGATGTTGTTTATCCTGAAAGTGTGGTTGGTTTCACAAATACAATTGGCCATGCCGTCGTCGTATTCCACAATGCGGATGGTGTCGTTGCTTTTGGTTATTCGGGAACCGACTGTTGTAAAACCGCAGGTAACGGTAAGGTTGTAGTGTGTAACTGTAACAGAACCATAGCGATAGCTCACCACCACCGAATCGGGATTGTAAATACCTTTGTCGGAATTGTGATGAGTACAGGGTGTAAAAGAGATTTCGGTCAATTGGGCATCTGAATCTCCTGTTTCAGTAGCCACATTCGTATTACCAGTTTTCTCCTTTTTGCAGGATACGGCAAAAACCAACCCTGCCAAAACCATTCCCATTATAGGGATAATAATTGTTTTTCTCATAATTATTTGAATTTGTTTTACTTAACCATCAAGGTTACAACTTTTTTGAAAGTCTGTTTGTTGCCTTTTGTGTCGAACACCTCCATGTAAACCACGTAGTTGCCGACTTGGCAGCGGGCTTTGGCCTCGTTGGTGCCGTCCCAAGCAAACACGCCGTGACAGCCGAGTATGGCGTTGCGCTCCATGCGTCTAACCAAACGGCCTTGGGCGTCGTAGATGAATATATTGCCGGTGTAGTCGCAGTTCTCGAACTGGTACGAGATGTTGGCCACGTCGTTGTAACCGTCGGCGTCGGGAGAGAATAGCGTGGGTTCCACGGTGATATCGCCTTCGTTGTAGAGGAAGTCGTAACTCTGTGAGTTCTTGTAGGTTGGAGTGCCATAGCCGGCCGATTTGGCGGCGGAGTGCCAGTTGCTCTCGTTCTGTGTTCCGAGGTCGAACGAACGGCGCTCCAGCGACACACCTTTCACGTTGTTCAAAAAGGTGTTGTGCATCTTCTCCGTGTAGTCGAGACGGTCTATTACAGTGCTGTCTTTCAGTGCGATAATAACTGTTCCCTCGCCGTTGGCGAAGGTCGGCAATGCGTTGACGGGGTAAATCACCTTTTCGGGACTCATCACGGTGTAATGTCTGTTCAGTGCTGTGTCGCGGGTAACCACGCAGTAGTCGTGGGGGGCAATCACGGCGGAGTCGGAGATACGGCAGGCGGTTTTCAGACAGCTGTTGTTGTCGTCCCAAGTGGCTAAGATAATGTTACCCAGCGGGATTGCACGTTCCGACTTGTTGTAAATCTCCACATAGTCCTCGCCACCTGTCTGCGGATTGAAAAGTATCTCGTTGATAATAAGATTGTTGCAGGTGGTATCAAAAACAAAAGTCAAATCGGTGGAAGCCACCGCGTTTGCCGAAAGGTCGTACACATTTTCCACGTGCAAGGTGTAGGAAGTGAGTTCCTGCCAGCTTTGCGAGAAAGTGAGCAGAGCCGAAGTGCGGCCATACTCAACCTCGGTGGGATTGACACCCGAAATGCTGTAATTGGCTGTATTCAAGGCAGAAAGACTGTCCATCACCTCGTTGAAACGCACCCGCACGGTGTTCACGCTACGGTCCACAGCCTCGGTGGCGACGGGTGCCTGATAGTCATCGGCATGGAGCTTGATTGGGGCTGTCTGGCAAGGCGACATGGCGTTGCCAGCAAGGTCTTTCACATTGCACACTCTGAGTTGATGCAACATATTGGGTATCAGACGAGAATAGTTGAGTCTCACCTGTGTCTCGCTTACCAAAGTGCCGTTGAAAACTGGATTTTGCTCCATCTGCGGCATGGTGGTGATGCGGTAGTTGTTAGCATTTACGGCAGAAACCGAATCCACTGGCTCGTTGAAAGTTACAAGAACAAAATCGTTGTTGTCGTCGCTGGAGGCGATGGCGGCAGAGCGCACCGAAGGCGGCACGGTGTCGGGCACAAGGGCACGCAAGTTGATGTTGTCGAGATAATAACGGTTGTAGTTACCGCTTGTATAAGTAAACCGACCTCCAAAATACCCTTGTCCTGCGAAATTGATAGCAGAAGGCAGTATGTGTGTTGTAGAAACAGTGTCTGATCGTAAAAAAGCGGAATTTGTGTTGAACACATCCAAAACTAAAGTAAGCAAGTTAGCCGGGGTTCTAATCAAAGACAATCTAACAAGTGTATTCTCCGTATTCAACACAACTGCCGTGTCAGTGGTCAACAAAGCGGTAGAAACGCCTCCCACACGTTGGTAAAGTACAGCACGTTTAGGACGAACATATGTAAAAGCAACATATAGCGCATTTTGTGAGTTTTCAAGGTTTGAACTATCCCCCCAAAGATACACATCCACATGGTTGCTACTTGTAGGGTTAGGCATTTGCAACTCAAAATCAAACCTAAGAGGAAATATGGTATCGCCTGCTAAAAATGAATATGGCACGGCTACCGTGGCAGGTGAAGAATTTTGGGCTGACTGAAGTATCTTCAGCTGGCCTGTGTTGGTGGCGAAATCGGCGGTATCCCCTACCCAACCGGCGTAAGGCCAAGCCGGAGAGCTGAAATCTTCGTACAACTGAGCCCGCAAATTGAGCGGAACAGCCATTAAAAATACCACACAAAAAACTAACACACAACGTCTTATCATATTAAACGATTTTATTTTCATATCACGATTTTTTTTCTTTCAAACTAAAGTCTTTATTTTTTCATCATTCGTTATCACTCTCCAAATTGTCTTTGTCTTCCTGCATTAGCGCATTAATACCGGACAAGTCAGGGAGGATTCTGTTATACTCTTCCGGAGCGTCTTCGCCCAAACGGAAAGTTGCCACCCCCATAGGTTTGTTATAGTCTTGAATGGCAATTTCCACCACAGTCCTATCCATCTCTCTGCATAAAACTAATCCAATAGAAGGATTTTCATGAGGCTTACGCACTTGTTCGTCAAGCAGCGTTAAATAAAAGGCCAACTGTCCCAGATGTGCCGGTTGAAAGCGGCAATCCTTCATTTCAACTGCCACTAAACAATTCAACTGACGGTTGAAGAATAGCAAGTCGACAAATTTCTCCTCATCCCCAACAACAAGCCGATATTGTGGTCGTATAAACATAAAATCCTGCCCAAAGCGAAGTATAAAGTCTCTAATGTTATTAACGATTTCCTTTGTCAGTACGGGTTCATTGCGTTCCTCCTCATTTTCATAGATGTCCTCTGCATTGATAAAATTGAGTAAATAATTTTCTTTAAATGCCTTCAATGTCCGTATAGCAAGACGTGTATCGGGTATTGTTTCTGTAAAATTAGAGGGGAGCATTCCACGATTGCCGTAAAGATCCTGTCGGATAAAATCCTGCAACGCATATTTGTTCCATGCACGGGTAGCACACATGTGAATATAAAAAGCACGTTCCTTCAAGTCTTTTATCTTTCTCAGAATTATTACGTGGTGAGTGAACGGGACACGCAGAAAGTCAGTCCAACTAAATTCGTCACCCAATGGTTGACGAATTTGAGTAACAAGCGAAGTTTCATCTATCAGCAAATCGTCAGCCATTGGCTGACGATTAATAAATTCGCACCATTCCTCATAAAAAGTGCGCATATTTTTGAGACTGGTTTCTCCGAAGCCTTTCAATCCAGGCATTTCTTTTTGCAACTGCTCACTGATAGCATTCAAAGCTCCCGTACCCCAAAAATGTTGGCGAGAGTTTTCCGAAATGTAATGACCAATGCCATAATACAATGAAAGGACTTCGTTGTTGACATTGAGCAAAGCACGAGCCTGGCAACGCTGTATTGCCCCCTTAATAACTTCAACCGCTTGATGCAAGTCTCCGTTTGACATTATTTCTGTTTTTTTTGCCATGCTAAATCATTTCACAATAATTGCAACTATAACACTTTGCCATCAATAAATTGTAGCAAATACCACAATAAAATATTTGCTCATTCAAACTTGCAAATATACACTTTTTATTTGGATTTAGCAAATAAATTTGTACACATTTCACCCAGAAATAAGAAGTCTGCACCCCATCCTCCCCTCTTTCACCAAAAAAACGTATCTTTGCAAACCACAAACAACACACCGAATAACGCCATGCAAGCACCGAAAAACATTGCCATTGAGGACTTTAACTACCCTCTACCCGACGAGCGAATTGCCAAATTCCCCATCGCAAAACGCGACGAGTCGAAACTGCTGACCTGCATCGGCGGCGAAATCGGCGAGAGGGTGTTCAAAGAGATCCCCGACATACTGCCCTCCGACACTCTGCTTATCTTCAACAACACCAAGGTGATACACGCGCGACTGTTTTTCAGCAAGGAGACCGGCGCAGTGATTGAGGTGTTCTGCCTCGAGCCCTTTCAGACGGCCATCTCGGCTTGTTTCGAGCAACGTAGCCACTGCACGTGGGTGTGTTTTGTGGGCAACAACAAAAAATGGAAAAACGGTGACCTTAGTCGTACCTTAACCATTGATAACAAGGTTGTTACCCTCACCGCCACCCGCCGCGAGGCCGTGGACAACGCTTGGATTGTGGATTTCGACTGGGACGGTGGAGTATCGTTTGCCGAAATTATTGAATATGCGGGAGTTATCCCCCTCCCACCCTACCTGCACCGCGACGCCGTGGCCAGCGACAACGAGCGTTACCAGACCATCTACGCACAATGGCAGGGCTCCGTGGCGGCTCCTACGGCAGGACTGCATTTCACGCAGGATGTTTTCAACAACCTCAACGCCAGAGGCATAGCCACCGAGTTCATAACCCTGCACGTGGGTGCGGGCACGTTTAAACCTGTGAGCAGCGACACCATAGGCGAGCACATTATGCACGTGGAAAAAATAGTAATTTCGCGCAAAAACCTCGAAAACATAGCCCGCCAGTTCGACAGAAAAATAATCCCTGTGGGCACCACCACCGTAAGAACCTTGGAATCAGTGTATTGGTACGGCGTAAAACTGCAGCACGACCCAGGCTTAGAATCGCTGCACCTCAGCCAATGGGAGAGCTACGAACTTGAAGAACAGGCCATTGACAAACGTCAGGCTTTCGAAAATGTGCTGGCGTTTATGAAAAAACATGGCTTGGAGGTGCTCGAAGGCGACACCCAGATGATTATCGCACCAAGCTATAAATTCCACGTAATCAATGGAATAATAACAAATTTCCACCAGCCGCAGAGCACCCTGCTGTTGCTTGTTTCGGCCATTGTAGGAAATCGTTGGAAAGACTGCTACCGATACGCCCTCGACCACGGGTTCCGTTTCCTCAGCTACGGCGATAGCTGTTTATTTATCCCTTGATAAACAACACGTTAAAAAGACTATTCCCTGTAATACACCCTTTTCACCCGGTGCGAGATGGATGTAAGAATCTCGTATGTGATAGTGCCGGAGTCGGCAGCTATCTCCTGTAGCAGCTTGGCATCGCCGAACACAATAACCTCATCGGTTTCTGCACATTGCACATCAGTAACGTCGATAAAACACATATCCATGCAGATAGTTCCGATAATCGGTGCCACATGGTTGTTTATCACCACTTTGCCGTTGCCATTGCCCAGTCGGCGGTTGAGTCCGTCGGCGTAACCTATTGGTATTATGGCAATTCTGGAAGGACGCTGCGCCACCCAGCGGCAGTTGTAGCCAACGGAGTCGCCCTCGGGGATGTCCTTTATCTGCGAAATACGGGTTTTCAGACGGCTCACAGCCGTGAGATGTTTCTGCACCTCGGGCTCTGGCGAGATGCCGTAAAGTCCGATGCCCAGCCGCACCATGTCCATGTCGGCCTCGGGGAAACGTGTGATGCCCGACGAATTGAGGATATGACAACAGATTTTGTCGTTGCCGAGCAGCTGTTTCAGACGTCCGCTCCACTGGCGGAAATTGATTATCTGACGGCGTGTGAAATCGTCCATATCGGGGTCTTCGCTGCAGGCGAGGTGCGAGAAAATCGACTTCACCTCCACCACATTGCGCAACTCGTTGAGCCTCTGTGCCAAAGGTTCGATATCCTTTTCCATAAAGCCAAGTCGGTGCATCCCAGTATCAAACTCTATATGAATGGGATACGGCTCGTGGTTGTAGCAATGCGAAGTCTCGGAAAACAGGTCGAGGATGCGAAGGCTGTAGATGTCGGGCTCCAAGCGGTTTTTGATGATGCTCTCGAAGCTCTCCTCTTCGGGGTTCATCACCATAATGGGCAATGTAATGCCGTTTTGACGGAGGTCCACACCCTCGTCGGTGTAAGCCACCGTGAGATAGTCCACGTGATTGGTTTGCAATGCGTTGGCAATTTCCACGCTGCCGGCTCCGTAGGAGAAAGCCTTAACCATAGCCATCAGCTTGGTGGTGGGGTTGATACGCGAACGGAAATAGTTGAGGTTGCGGATAAGGGCGTCGAGGTTCACCTCCATAATGGTTTCGTGCGACTTGCGCTGCAGCAGTCTGGCAATTTTCTCGAAATGGAACACTCGTGCGCCTTTCAGCAGTATTGTCTCATCTTGGAAGTTGGAAAACAGATAGTTGGCTATAAAATCATCTGTATCTTTGAAAAAATGGCTGTCGGCGGGGAATTTGTCGGCGTTGCGTTGCAGAGCTTCGCCAATGCCGATGAACTTGGTGATACCTTTCTGCCGTACCAGTGCGGCGACTTCGGTGTAGAGATCGGCCTCGGGCCTGCCCGACTGCATTATGTCCGACAAAATAAGAGTCTTTTTTGCGTGTTGCCGTTCCTGACGGACAAAATCAAGGGCTATCACCAACGAATTGATATCCAGACTATAAGCATCGTCGACCAGCTGGCAGCCGTTGATGGCGTCCTTCACTTCCAGACGCATGGCCACAGGCAGCAGACGCTCCGTCCGGCGCTGGATTTCGGCCACAGGGCAGCCCATATAAAGCATCAGTGCGATGCAATGCATGGCGTTCTGCACCGAGCCGTTGTCGGAAAAAGGAATCCTTGCGATGAAAGTAGCGCCGTTGTAACTTATCGAAAGTTGTGTGTTACGGCCGTCGGTTTCGGTACCGAGCAACAGCACCGAGGCTTTCTCCGAACGGCCCCACGTAAAACGTTTCAGCGAGCGGAACTCCTCGTTGGTTTCGAGGGTTTTGATAATGTCGGCGTGGTCCTCGCAGCACACAAGCACATCGCAATCGGCGAAAAGACGCAGCTTTTCGGCAATCTTTGCCTGAAGGCTGGGGAAATTTTCGTTGTGCGCCTGACCGATGTTAGTGAGCACGCCGATGGTGGGACGCATAACATCCTGCAAACGAGTCATTTCGCCAGGTTGTGATATTCCAGCTTCGAACACCGCAAGGTCGTTTTCGGAAGTCATTTGCCAAACCGAGAGCGGCACACCAATCTGTGAGTTGTAGCTCTTGGGGCTAGAAACAATCTTATGTCCTTCCGAAAGCAGCTGCACAATCCAGTCTTTGACGACGGTTTTGCCGTTGCTGCCCGTTATTCCCACCACAGGGATAGCAAACTGTTGACGGTGGTGTTTGGCCACAGCCTGCAATGCAGCCACCACATCGCTGACTACCAGCACATTGGCACCTTCGAGGGAGGCAATGCGTTCGAGAAAAGCGTTGCCGGCATCGGCGGGTAGCACAAAACTGCGCACCCCTTTGCTGTAAAGCTCGTCGACGTAGCGGCAACCCGAGTTGCGTTTGGTTGGGATGGCGAAAAACAGGGTGGTTTCGGGCGTGGTGAGCGAGCGGCTGTCGGTAAGCAAGGTGGTTATTTCCACTTTTTCATCGGCTATGCTAACCGACAAAGGCACAAGCGTCCGGCTGATATTCTCTATAGTATAGGCTGTCATTTTCAGCGTTTTATGTCAATATGGTAAATTGTCCTTGTCGTAGTTGTCCTCGAAATAGTCGTTGGAGCCCGACTCGTCGCGCTTTTGCAGAATGATGTCCATCACTTCGCCGTCGAGGAGCATATTGCCATCGTATTTACGCAACATATTTTCGAGAAAGAAACCGTCGATGTCCATATTATGCAGCAGCAGGCAAGCCTCATTTTTGCGGTTGCTATTGAAATAGGCCACGGCAAGCGGGATGTAGAGGTCGTCGTCGTCGCGGATATATTGTTCCGCCTCTGACACCATGGCTATCACATCATCGTAACGTTTGTACTGCAACAAAAATTCGATATATATCAGCCACGGAGATTTAAAGTCGTGGAACTTCTCCGTAAGGAATTTGAACATCTGCTCGAAACGGTCGGGGTCGTGGAACTCGTATTTGTAAAGAATGGCGAGGTCGTCGTAAGACACTATGCTATAAGGATTTATAGCGATACTTTCGACAAGCAGTTTTTCGGCCGAAACAGGATCGCCCATCCGCATATAGCAGTTGGCCAACTTATTGCGTGTAAGATAGTTATTGAAATCGTCATCGGACTTAGTATCGTCGAGGAACTTCACCGCGGAGCGGTAATAAGGTGCTGCGCTGGAATATTGGTGGTTGCGGAAATACGACTCCCCAAGCTGTATGTCGATATGATATTTTTCGTTTTCAGGCACATTGTTAAGGGCGTCGTAAAGGACGTTGCGGTCGTCGGTAATCGAAAATTTGGTAAGATAAGCCGCTGTGCATTGTGCCGAGATTGCGAGGGCGTATTCGCAAGCCTCGAGGGACTCTTCGTCATGGTGCAGTTCGTAATGGGCCATTGCTATATACGACCATGCATGGCTGGAGTAGGGATTTATTTCGAGGTAGGCTTCGAAAAATTTGAGAGCGGCCTCATAGACCTGCGGTACGGGCATCAAGTCGTTGTTGACACGGGCTAAAAAGGCCTCGTCGTCGTCGGATTTCAGAGCGATGCGTTTTTTGAAATACTGCAGAGCCATCTCCACCTTGCATTGGATCAGACACTGCTGTATGATAAAGTCGTAAACCTCGATGTTGTCGGGTTCTATAACGAGCACCCTTCGCAGATACGCCATACCTTTGTCGAACATATTGTTATGGAAATAGCAGTCGGCCAGTCCAAGAAGCACTCCAACGTGTTCGGGTTCCGTTTTTTCGAGGCTTGACAGTATATATTGTGCGCTCTCGATATTGCCCTGCAGGAAATAGATATGCGCACGCTGCACCTTAATGTCGGTGCTGTCGGGATATATCTCCTCGGCAATGCGCAGAGCCTGAGACAGTTTGCTGTTGTTTACATACGACTGCGGATAATCGACGGCGGCATAGAAATCGATAATATCCAAGAAATCGTCCAAATCGCGGTAGGTGTCGGGATGTTTCTCGAAATCCAGCACAAGGCGTTTCACTCGTTTGCTTGTATTATCGAATCGGCGGTCGTCCATAATGGCGTGAAAGTTAGGTCGGAGGCTGTTCGCACAGTTCCTGTTTTGACTTTGCAAAATTACATCTTTTCGAAAAGGAAAAAATGTCGTACACAAAATAATTATCAACACAAATTTGTACATTTTTTTGCAGAGACGTTTCATTTAGCGTCTCTAGGGGACGGTCGTAACAATTTTTGTTATTTGAAAAATTCGTCGCATTGCCATTGTGCAACGTTGTTTTCGATATAATACGCAACGCGGTTGATTTCGTCGGTGGTGCGGATGATGCGGTCGTGGAAACGCTGTTGCCACGCAAACGGGATGGCGTTTTGGTTGGCGAATTTTGTTACAGATGATTTCATCCCACCAATCACAACCGACAGCCACCCCTGCATGTCGGCGATATCACGTTGTGATATTCGTTTTTCGGAATTTGTGGTCGTTCCATCATGTATAGACGTGGCACGCCGCGTCTCTACGGGGTATGGACGGGTTACAATTTGCACAATTTTTGTACAGACGTGACACGACGCAATTTTTTGTGCGTTGTTTTTTTTGTCACCGCAAAGACGCGAGGCCACGCATCGTTTTTTTTAGACGCACGGTCATATCCTATCAATTCAATTCTTTTTTGGCGTTGTCCACCATAAAATGCAGGCGGTTGAAGACGTTGGCGTCGGAGGTGCTGCTGTCGAAATCGAGGAAAAGCAGGTTCATTTTTGGGTAGAGTTTCTTCACCCGTTTCTCCACTCCTTTGGAAATCACGTGGTTGGCGATACAGCCGAAGGGTTGCAGGCTTACCACGTTGTTAACCCCGTTTTCGGCAAAACTTGCCAGCTCGGCGGGTATCAGCCAGCCCTCGCCGAAATTGGCCGACATATTGATGATGTTCGAAGCCAGCTTGGCATCGTGAAAAATGTCGGCAAACGGCCTGTAGTACGGAAATTCGGCACCTATCTTGTCGAACTTGCGTACCACAGTGCGCAACACCTTGTAAAGTGCGTCGGTTATAAACAACGGCACGCTCTCTTCCTTGATGTTGTTTTCGCGGTTTATGTGTTTGTTTACAAAGCTGTTGGCAAAGAAATTGTACATCGAGGGGGCTATCACTTCCACGCCCTGCTCCGAGAGCCACTCCAGCACGTTTTTGTGACTGAACGAGTTGTATTTCACGTAAATCTCGCCCACCACGCCCATCACAGGTGCCTTGACGTCTGGACGTATGATGGTCTTGTATTCGGCTATGGCCTCGCGGAACAGTTTCAGCAGAGCTTTGCCGTCGCGTTTCTCCACAAAGGGCAGTGCTTTTTCTATATATTTGTATCTCAATATCTTGGCCATACCTTTTTCCTTCTCTCTCACCACCGAGGCGAAATAGAGTCGCGAGATGCAGTCGGCGTAGAGCAATGCGTAAACGGTGATGGAGATGTTGCCTTTGAGTTTCATCTGGAAACCGGGCTGTTCGTTGAAAAGGTCGTTGCCGAAAGCCACGGAGATGACAGGCACGTTGTATCCGGCCGAGATAAGAGCGTCCTTTATAAGTGCCAGATAGTTGGTGGCACGGCACTGTCCGCCGGTCTGTGTCATGGCCACGGCTATGTCGTCGAGGTTGTATTGGCCGCTTTTCAGTGCTTTGATGATACTTCCGATGACGATGGTGGCGGGGTAGCACACCTCGTTGTTGGAGTATTTGAGGCCCGTTTCGGCGGCTTCCATATCGCCCATAGGCAGATTAACAAGCTTGTAGCCCATCAGTCCGAAAATGGCGGGCAGGAACTCGGAGTAGCCTTCGGCGAAATAGGGTGCCAGCAGTGTGCGATGGCGTTCCTGTTCGGTGAACAGCGGCAGTTTTATTGGCGGCTGGTAGTCGGCGCGGGTGTGGCTGAAACGAAGGCTTTCAACCAGCGAGCGTATGCGCAGACGCAGGGAGCCGATATTGTTCACGTCGTCGATTTTGAGCAGCGTAAGGCTTTTGCCGCTACGTTTCAAAACGTCGCTGATTTCGTCGATGATGAAAGCGTCGGGGCCGCAGCCGAACGAGGTAAGCTGCACAAAATGAATATTTTCGGCACTTTGCGCCACATATTTGGCGGCTTTGAACACACGGTTGGGATAAGCCCATTGCGAAATGGCGTTGATTTCGCGGAACACATCGTCGCCGTCCATCAGGGTTATGTTTTCGGTAATGACGTCGATACCCATATCGGTGATGCAGTCGGAAATTTTGTGTTGTATCAGCGGGTCGATATGGTAGGGACGTCCGGCAAGCATTATCACCATGCGGTTTTCCTTTTTGGCCTGTTCCACGATATGGCGGTTCTGCTCGGCAAGAGTAACCACATAGCGGTGCTGTTCGGCCACGGCGGCCTCGAAAGCCTCGCCGGCGGTTTTCTTGCTTATTCCCAGCGATGTGAGGTACTCCACACAGGACTTTTTCAGCAGTTTTATGTTGTTGAACGACGTGGTGGGGTTGTCCACCGGAATGCCGTAGTTGTTCAGCGGGTCAATGGAGCTGATTATCACGTCGGAATAGCCTGCAACCACAGGACAGTTGTAGCTGTTGCTCGATTTGGAGTCCTCTTTGGTTTCGAAAATGGCGTAAGGGTAGAAAATGCGGTCCACCTTGCGTTCTATCAGGTCCATGATATGGCCGTGCATCAGCTTGGCGGGGAAACAGATGTTGTCCGACATGATGGAATGTATGCCCTTTTCGTATAACTTGTTGGTGGACGGACGCGAGAGCACTGGCTGTATGTTGCAGTAGGTAAACATCTTATGCCAGAACGGATAATTCTCGTACATTCCCAATCCCCGTGGTATGCCTATTTTCAGGATGGGATTTTTCACCTTTTCGCGGTCGAAAAGCATCTGGTAACGGGCATGGTGCTGATTTACGCCCTTGCGGCTGCTCTCCGACTTGTTGGAGTAAATTTTCTCGCAGTTGTTGCCCGAAAAGAACTTATTGCCGTTGGCAAACTGGAAAATCTTGACGGTGCATTTGTTTTCGCAGCCAGGACAAACCTCGAAATGCGACTCGTACTGCCGCGATTCCACCAGTTCGTCGAGGGTGATGGACTTGTCGTTGGCCGAATGGTTTTCCAAAGCGTAGAGAGCCGCCCCGTAGGCGCCCATCATCTCGGGAATGTCGGAATACACCACATCCACGCCCGTTTGCAGTTCCAAGGCACGCACAATGGAGAGGTTGCGGAAAGTGCCGCCCTGCACCACGATATTTTTACCGAGCTCCTTCACATCCTTGAGTTTCAGCACCTTGAAAAGGCAGTTTTTCACCACGGAATAGGAGAAACCGGCGGCGATGTCGTCCACTTCGGCGCCCTCGCGCATAGCCTGTTTCACCTTGGAGTTCATAAACACGGTGCAACGGGTGCCGAGGTCGCAAGGATTTTTGGCAAAACACGACATCTGAGCAAATTCCGCCACGGGATAGTTGAGCATATTGGCGAAATTTTCGATAAACGATCCGCAGCCCGACGAGCATGCCTCGTTGATTTCCAGACGTTTGATGATGCCGTTTTCGATAAACACGGCTTTCATGTCCTGTCCACCGATGTCGAGGATAAAACTCACATCGGGCACTATCTTGCGGGCGGCCATATAGTGGGCAATGGTTTCGATGATGCCACGGTGCAGTCCGAAGGCGGTTTTTATCAGATTTTCGCCATAACCCGTTGTGGCACTGCCTATTATACGTATCTCACGATTATGTTTGCGGGCTTCGTCGCGCAAGCGTTTCAAACCTTCCCAAAAGGCGTTGAAACTGTCGCCGTTGTTGCGGCTATAGTCTTGAAATACAACATTTTGTTTTTTATCAATAAGAACAATTTTGGTAGTGGTGGAACCCGAATCCACGCCGAGGAAACACTCGTTGTCCTGCAGCTCTTCCCACGACGTTTTGCCCACGGCACGACAGCCTTTGTTCTCTTTCCATTCGTCGAACTCCTCGTGGGAGCGGAACAGTGCGGGCAACCTCCGCGAAGTGGCGTTGAGCAGCATACCGCCGTCGCTTTCGATGGATTTTATGACTTTCGAGAGCTGACGTGCCGGCAAGTCGGTTTTCAGCGATATAAGCGCCGAACCCCAAGCAGGCACGAACTTGGCAGATTCGGAAAGCACGCAGTCCTCCTCCTTGAGGTTGAGCTGGTTTACAAAAGCTTTTTTCAGCTGGGGAAGGAAAGCGAAAGGTCCGCCGCAGAAAAACACCTTGGGCAGCACGTCGGTGCCGCGCGAGAGCGACGAGATAACCTGAATGGCCACGGCGTTGAACACCGAGGCGGCGATGTCGTTCTTACTTACGTTGCGACTTACAAGATTCTGAATATCAGTACGTGAGAACACTCCGCAGCGGGAGGCAATGGGGTAGATGGTTTCGGCGGTGCTTGCAAGAGTGTCGAGCTGTTTGGTGTCAACGTTGAGCAGCGTTGCCGTTTGGTCGATGAAAGCACCGGTACCGCCTGCGCAGCTGCCGTTCATACGCATGTCGGGCGACTTATGTTCTTCGAAGAAAATCATCTTCGAGTCCTCGCCTCCAATGTCGATAAAGGTACGTATTTCGGGGAATTTGGTTTTTATCAGTTCGGCTGAGGCCACCACCTCCTGCACAAAAATAACGCCTGCCGACTCGGCGTAGCCCATTCCTACCGAGCCTGTTAGGGTGACACACAACTCGCAGTCGCCCAGAGTGTTGTACATCTGACGATATGTTTCGAGGGCGGTGCCGCGTATGTCGGTATTGTGACGACGGTAGTCGGAATAGATTATGTCGCCGCTTTGGTCCACCACAGCCACTTTCAACGTTGTGGAGCCGATGTCGATACCAAGGTAATAAATGGGCAATTGGTCTGTCATAAGGCTTTATTGTGATTAAAGGCGTTTCAAATCGGAAATGGTTTGTGCCGGATTTGGCGACGAGAACACACTGTTTCCGGCCACCAGCACGTCGGCACCGGCAGCGTAGAGCTTGGCGGCGTTGGCAAGGTTCACTCCGCCGTCGATCTCGATGAGGCAGGCGGGATTCTTGCGCTGGCACAACTCTTTCAAGGCCGACACCTTGGAATAGGTGTTTTCGATAAATTTCTGTCCGCCGAAGCCGGGATTTACGGACATCAGCAGCACAAGGTCGCAGTCCTGCACGGTGTCTTCGAGCAGGCTTACGGGCGAGTGCGGGTTGAGCACCACACCGGCTTTCATACCGGCATCTTTTATTGCATTGAGAGTGCGGTTGACGTGGTTGCAGGCCTCATAGTGGACGGTGAGGATGTCGGCGCCGGCATCGCGGAACGACTGCACATAACGGGCGGGGTCCACAATCATCAGATGCACGTCGAGCGGCTTGCGGGCGTGTTTTTTGATATGTTTCACCACGGGCTGGCCGAAAGAGATGTTGGGCACAAAAACGCCGTCCATCACATCCACATGGAGCCAGTCGGCTTCGCTGTTGTTGAGCATTTCGATGTCGCGCTGTAGGTTGCCGAAGTCGGCGGAGAGCAGCGACGGGGATATTAAGTGGTTGTTGGTCATATTTTTATTATATTCTATCATCCGTGGGTTGCACCCACGTTTGTGGTCTGTCGCCCCTTCGGGGCTAAATTGAATATTTTTATATTAGTATTATATTTAAATTTTTATTTTGTCAAAATTTTTACCATAAACGCCCTGCACTTTGCTTACCGATACGAAAGCCGAGGGGTCGATGCGGTTTATTATCTGCATCACGATGGGTTTGTCGGTGCGGTGTGTCATAACGATGAGCACTTTCTGCTGTGCGTGGCTGTAGCAGCCTTCGGCATCGAGCAGTGTTGCACCGCGCCCCACCTCGGTGGTGATGGCCTGCCCTATCTCGTCGTTTTTGGTGGAAAACACCATGATCTGGTACGACTGTTTGTTACCATCTATCACCATATCAAGCACATAGGTCATGGTTACCATGGTGATGTAACCAAAAATGACGTTTTCGATCTTGAACGAAACGAAATACGACAAACCGATTATCACCAAGTCGAGATACATGATAACCTTTCCCGGCGATATATTGTAGAACTTGGTGAGTATCAATGCTATGATGTCGGTACCGCCGCTGTTGCCACCCATGGCGAACGCCAGCCCAATGCCGCCGCCGCAGATAGCTCCGCCGATAATGGCGCACATAAATCCGCCGAAAGCGCTGACGTCGAGAAGGTTTTCAACATGCAACACCTGCTGCCACAGTATGAAAGCCAGCGACGACATAACGATGCCGAAAATGGTCTTGATGCCGAATTTCGGCCCCAGCACCTTGAAGCCTATAGCCAACAGCACGGCATTGATAAAAAGGTTGAGAATACCGATGGGTATCGGCACTCCGGCAGCGTAGTAGATAACCGACGAGATACCGCTAACGCCGCCGCCCACTATCTTTGCGGGCAACATAAAGGCCGCCCACGCAAAAGTGTATGTAAGTATGCCGAGAGTTATCAGCACATACGTAATTATTTCGTTTTTGAGATTTACTTTGCCCTTCATATTTTGTGTTTATATTCTGTGTTTCAATTAAATACATTAATGCACGAAGCAAAAATACTCCGCACTATCAAATCTGCAAATATAACAAAAATAAATGAGTTTTGCAAATGGTTGTTTAATTCGGAGTTCGGAATTCGGAACTCGGAACTAGCGGGGCGGTTAAAACTCCTTGCCCTGTCCTTTCCTAAAAAAGGTTGACTCTTTTGGTTGGTTTTGACTGTTTTTTGTTTACTCTATTTTATCCCAAAAACGGATATTGGTTTTACTTTATTGTACTAAGACTGATTTTCGTTTACTTTCTTGCTT
>JAFSOU010000113.1 GCA_017443265.1 Bacteroidales bacterium
ATTCGCCTTCCTCGAAGATCCCGAGCGGACATGGGAGACCCTCAACGAACAGAGATGTCGCCCACATGGAAACGGACAACTCTCCATCGATTTCCTTGATGAAATATAAGATGAGGGGCTTGCTTTTCAAAAAACATCATTACGTCTGCCAACGTTGATAGATTATCAACAAGTTACAATCTCAAAGATCACGGCTGTCGATTTTTATCGGACACCAATAATTTTGAATTTCTGGTGCTTTCGCTTATGTCGCGAATACTTGGCATTAACAACCAGCTATACGGAGGCCGTCCTGTTACTTTCAAAAACAAAAGACAACGGGTTGTAACAAACTTTTTAGATCTTTTGTCGGACGAAAAGATAATAGACAAAACGATTGAGAGTTTTGCCAAGCGTCTCGAGGTTAGCGGCAACTACCTCAGCATAGCCGTGAAGGATGTAACGGGGCATTCTGTCAAATACTGGGTGGATTACATTAATGTAACAAATATCAAAACAAATCTGATTTCGGCAGAACACCTGTCGTTGAACCAAATAGCCGAAAAACTCGGTTATTCCTCGGCATCTACGCTAGTACGCTATTTCAAAAAGCACACAGGCCAAACCCCGGGCGAGTTCCGGAAAGAAGTGAGGGAGAAGGGTGGTAAAAGGTCGAAGGTCAGGGGTCGAAGGACGAAGGTTGAAGGACGAAGGTTGAAGGAAAACTGAAAGTCTGAGAAACCTCAAAGTTGGCAGTATTTTGGGGGCATGGGACGAAGCGAACATCATTTACAAGATTCCCATGATTTGTTCACAATACTAAAATGATTTAAGCAGAGTACACAATTTCCAAGAAATTAGCTCGTCAAAGACAAGCAGGCAAACAAAAAAATTTACCGAAAGCAAGCTCAGCACTCGATTTATGGCCGTTTTTCAAAGTGTCAGTGCATAAATCATTTTTTTTATGTATTTTTGAGAAAACGCCTGCAAGCGTTCCATTCCTTGCAATTGTCTGACAATAAAAAAGATACGCCAACTACAGATGAAAAAACATATAGCCGATTTCGTTATTGCCGAAAAGAAAACCATCGGGAGCAGCTATTTCACCCTGCTGCTGAAGTCGCCCGAGGCTTTGCCGGAGATACTGCCCGGACAGTTTGTGGAGGTAGAGGTTCCCGACAACAAAGAGGTGTTCCTGCGCCGTCCTATCTCCATCCACGACGTGGACTACGCCGCCAACACAATAACCTTGCTTGTGCAGGTGGTGGGCAAAGGCACCCGCACCCTGTCGCAACTTGCCGAGGGTCGCACTCTCAACCTCGTTTATCCCTTGGGCAACGGTTTCGCCATCGACGGACAAAAACCCCTGCTCGTGGGCGGAGGTGCCGGCATTGCGCCGCTGCTCTACACCGCCAAGAAATACAGCGAAAAGGGCATACGTCCCGCCATACTTTTGGGCGGCCGCACGGCGGAGCTTATTCCGGTAAAGGAAGAATTTCGGCCTTACGGCGAGATGTTTTTCGCCACCGAGGACGGCTCGCTGGGCGAGAAAGGGCTTGTAACACAGCATCCGGCTTTCGGCCAAAGCTACGACAGCATACTCACCTGCGGTCCCACGCCTATGATGAAAGCCGTGGCGCGACACGCCCTGCAAAACGGCATACGCTGCCAGGTGTCGCTGGAAAACACCATGGCCTGCGGCGTGGGAGCCTGCCTGTGCTGCGTAACCAAAACCGACCACGGCCACCGCTGCGTGTGCAAGGACGGCCCCGTGTTCGACGTCAAGGATATGACGGAATGGGCGGAGAGTTAAATAATTAGTAATGAGTAATTAGTAGTGAATAATTAGTAATGAGTAATTAAAGATACGGTATTATAAATCCCCCTGCCCCCTTTGTAAAGGGGGAACTATTGAGAGCAACAATTAAACCTATAAACAGTCAAAAATTAAACAATTAAACGGTCAACAATTAAACAAAATGTTAGACGTAAAGATACATAATCTGTCCCTTAAGAATCCGGTGCTTACTGCGTCGGGGACTTTCGGATATGGCGAGGAGTTCGCCGATTTCATCGACCTTAGCCGCCTTGGCGGAATAATAGTGAAAGGCACCACGGGCTCGCACCGCGAGGGCAACGCCTACCCGCGTATGGCCGAGACGCCTTCGGGCATGCTCAACGCCGTGGGACTGCAGAACGCCGGCGTGGACGTGTTCTGCCAAAAGACCTACCCCCGCATCTGCGACATCGACACCAACATTATTGTAAATGTGTCGGGCTCCAGCATAGAGGAGTACTGTGAAACGGCTGCCAAAATCGACGCCTTGGACAAGATACCAGCCATAGAGCTCAACATCTCGTGTCCCAACGTGAAGAAAGGCGGCATGGGTTTCGGCACCGACCCCAAGATGGCCGCGCAGGTGGTGGGCGAAGTGCGCAAGGTGTATCATAAAACGCTGATAGTGAAGCTTACGCCCAACGTTACAAGCATTGCCGACATCGCCAAGGCTGTGGAGGAGGCTGGCGCCGACTCGGTGTCGCTGATAAACACGATGTTGGGCATGGCCGTGGATGTGGAACGCCGTCGTCCTGTTCTCTCCACCATCACCGGCGGACTGTCGGGTCCTGCCGTGAAACCCGTGGCGGTGCGTATGGTGTGGCAGGTGGCCAAAGCTGTTAAGATTCCTGTGATAGGTCTTGGCGGCATAGCCTCGGCCAACGACGCCCTCGAATTCCTGATGGCCGGTGCCACGGCAGTGCAGATAGGCACGGCCAATTTCCTCGACCCCACCGTTACCGTTAAGGTGGTGGACGGTCTGCAGGACTATCTCAACCGTCACAATATCAAAGATATACACGACATAATTGGCATGATATGATACTCGTAGCCGACAGCGGGGCAACCAAAACCGACTGGTGCCTTATTGACGAAAAAGGGGAACGCAAGGCTTTCACCACCATCGGGCTGAATCCCACCTACTTGGTCGACGGCAGTGTGCTTGACGGCGAGATTGCTTGCTTGGCCGAAGACATGCGTTGCGCCGACGCCGTGCGGAAAGTCTTTTTCTACGGGGCAGGCTGTTCCGACGAGGAAAACCGACAAAAGATTGCCAAATCCATAGCAAGACATTTTGTAAACGCTGATACAGAGGTGTTTACCGACCTGTTGGGAGCCTGTCGCGCCTGTTGCGGCGATGCCGACGGCATTGTGGGCATTCTCGGAACAGGCTCGAACTCATGCGTTTACCAAGACGGCAATATTGTGCAAAACATACCGTCGGCGGGGTATATGCTCGGCGACGAAGGCTCGGGCACCTATATCGGCAAACAGCTGCTGAAAAAGTACCTCACCGGAAGGATGCCAAGCGACATTGAGGCGGAGTTCCGTGACTTTATCAACAACCTGAGTCGCAGCGAGATACTGGAAATAGTGTATCGGCAGCCCTCGCCCAACAAGTTCTTTGCCTCGCTTACGCCTTTCGCCTTGAACAACGACCGGAACGCCTTTATCAACACCCTTCTGGGCGACTGTATGGACGATTTCTTCGAAAACCAGATATGCCTCTACAACACCGGGTTGAAGGACTTGTATATGGTAGGCTCTGTGGCGTCGATACTGGAAAAAGAGCTGCGGGAATGCGCCGCGAAACACGGTTTTGTGTTGCGGAAAACGTTGCAGAAACCCATCGAAGGACTTGCGGAATTCCACGCCAAAAAGGGTTGAAAACGCTTCGGAAAATGCTTTTTTTGCGTTTCGAGACGAAAAACGGGAGAAAAATATTGTTTTTGCAAAGGTTTGATATTTAACATTTTACAAACGTAATTCTGCAAAAAAATTAAAAAAATTTTGTCAGAACAAAAAAAGTGTGTATCTTTGCAACCTCAAAACGAGAGAAAAGTTCTTTAAAAAAGAAACACGGTTCGGTAGTTCAGTTTGGTTAGAATACATGCCTGTCACGCATGGGGTCGCGAGTTCGAGTCTCGTCCGGACCGCCAAGGCTCTCCAAAAGAGAGCTTTTTTTATGCATATATGCAACCGAAGTTATTTGAAATAGAGTATCGCAAATACTTCATTATCAAGGGGCTGACCGGTTTTGACAGCAAGGATAATGGGTATGTAAGCATGCAGGTTCAGGCATCAACAACCTCAATCAGGGATGCGAAACAATAATTGGCGAAAATACTTACGCTCTTGCAGCTTAACTGAAGTACAGTAGGTTAGCTTAATCCTGCCCACAGTGGGTGGGACAAGACATCTCCCGCCGACCTCGCCCGTCGGTAGGCGACCAGGAGGTGCTCGTGAGAATGGGATAGCAGTGCGTTTTCTCCGCCCGCGCTGTGAAATTTTAGGGGATAAGGTCGGATTTGGGTGTCTTTGTCCGGGTCCGGCTCGAAAACCAATCAAAGAATAAGCATGTAGAAAGCGTATTTGTTACTTGTTTGGACGGCGGTTCGACTCCGCCCAGCTCCACTCGGAGAACGAACTTCTCCTTTGAAAAACACTGATAATCAAAAAGATTGTCGGTGTTTTTCTTTGTGTTTCGGGGTGATTTTACCCCGTCTCAAGTGGAGCTGGAGGAAACCGACCTCAATCTCCGTAATTTGCTGATAATCTATATTTTTTCAAATTACTGTTTTCCAATTGGTCTCAGTTTTTGACCGGTGCAAAATCACAACATTTTTTTCATATATAGACCGTTTTTCAATTATATACAAAACTCTTTTTTCAGTCGTTTCACTGTACTTTCCGAGACGTTGGTGAGCTTGGCCACCTTTCTGTATGTATAACCCTTCCTCAAAAGCTCGGCGTCGGCAGAATGTCCTGTCATAAGCGCCATCTGCTCCATATCCTCCAGGCAGTCGCTGACTACACAGCTGCTGACGTGCAGCACGCTTTCGTCGCCGATGTCAACGCCGTCGGGCGCCATCAGCGTGGAAATAACGGACAAAGAATTGAAATTGAACGTACCCGAAGGCACCACGGCAACAATCGTTCTCTTCGACCAAGAGCGTGATGTCGTGAGCGGCGAGCATACGTTCCCCCTCTCGCACATTATGCGAAGACAATAGCCGTCCTTCTCGTATGAAGGCTGACGGGGTTGCCCACACACAAGGCCGCTCCACGCGTGCCACTGGCACTTGTGACATCTGGCTCTGCAGCTACGGTATTTATCTCAATAATTGCTTTCGGTACTGAAACGGTGTGCAACCCGTCTGCTGGTGGAAGAAATGGATGAAGAACGAAGGGGTGGCGAAGCCGAGGGTGTCGGCCACTTCGGAGATGGGCAATGAGGTATGATGCAGCAACACCTTGGCTTCGCGCAAAAGAGCACGGTTTATCCATTGCAGCACCGTCAGCCCACTCTCGCCACGCACAAGGGTGCTCATGTGGTTGGGCGAAACGCATAGGCGGTCGGCATAGAAGTTGACGGGGTGCTTCGTGCGCCCCTCTTTCGCGAGCAACTTCAGGAAGCGTTGCATGAACGCACCGCTGCGCGAAAGCGGCTCCTCATGCCTCAGACTGAACATGTCGAGTATCA
Source organism: Bacteroidales bacterium (assembly GCA_017443265.1). GTDB lineage: Bacteria > Bacteroidota > Bacteroidia > Bacteroidales > P3 > UBA1219. The sequence goes on from JAFSOU010000113.1 coordinate 5,520, forward strand.
GCGCATCGTAGAAATGGACTATTATGTCGGTAAACACAGGATTGCGGTCGAACTGGTCGAAAATCATCGTCAGGTATAGGTTGACCCGCGCGAAAGCCACGCTGTCGCCGCTCACCACAAAACTCTCCACCGTAGCCTGCACCTGCGGCATCTGGCGGAATACGACGGCACTGACAGCGCAGTCGCTGCTGGCGCTCTCGATGAGCATAAGTGCATCGGGCGGCACAAGGGCTATGTCGCCCTCGCGCAGCAGGCGTCGCACCAGGTCAATCTCGACATCCATCGTTCCGCGTTGCACAAGGATGATACGCCCGTCGAGGGCTCGATAGGGCTGTCCGAGCTTGAAGAAATCAGTATTCACCGCGCTGGCGTTCAATATGATGCCATAGTCGCCTGTGTGATGGTAGCCTTGGCGGACCAGCTCGTTCATCGCCACTTTGGAGTCAAGATTCCGTATTTCCATACTTAATGTATTATATTATTATAACGCATCATCTCTGTCTTTAGTATATGCACTTCGTAGAAAATGGACATTTTTGCATCGGATAGTCGTATTTTAGGTCATTTATTCGTGGTATTTTTGCATTGTGAAATAAAGCATAAGAAGTTTTTTATTAATCATTTTAAATTAACAAGTTATGGAAAACACAACAAATGCAAAAGTGCTTCGCGCACGACTGATGAATCAACCTGAAGATTTCAAGCGACTCGGCATCAACCCAGAAAAGGTGGAGACCTGGGAAGACGGACGCCGCACGCGCACCGAGGAGGTGGGCAGCGAGGTATGGTACTTCGACGGCACGATGGACGACGGCACCAAGTTCATGGTCGGCTACCGTCCCAAGTCGATGGACGGCATGACCAAGCCGGTCGACTCGCCACATGTGAACATCTACATCAAGAGCCCCGCGGGCAAGGAGTTCCGCGACGACATCGTCTACCCCGCCGCCGAGGGCAGCTTCAGCCGCGAGCAATGCGACACCAAGGTGGGTCCCCACTGGTGCCTCGGCGACTTCAAGCACTACGATCTGCACTTCGAGCCCGTCCATGGAGTGGGTCTCGACCTGCACTACGACGCCCTCACCGAGCCCTTCCGCCAGGGCACCTCGCTGCTGGCCTTTGGTGACAACGACGAGTTCTACCACACCGACCTCGCCGTGCCCAAGAACCAGGTCAGCGGCCGCCTCTTCTACGATGGCGAGTGGCATGAGGTCCGCGGACTCGGCTACCACGACCACCAGTGGATGAACACGATGCACTTCGCCCTCTACCACCACTGGCTGTGGGGCCGTATGTACACCGACCTCTATACCATCTATATTTACGACTTCGTGGCCGCCCGCCAGTACGGCTACAAGCAGCTGCCTATGTTCGGCCTGATGGACAACAAGACCGGCAAAGTGGTCTTCATGACCGACGGCCACTTCGACCTCAAGACGCGACTGGAACCCGAGGTGCATCAGGGCCGCGAGTTTCCCAAGGAGAGCCACTATGTCTTCACCAACGCTGACGGCTCGCGTGCCGAGTTCGACGTCGAGTGGGAGGACCAGCTCGAGTTCTGGGACATGTACGAGATGGCCGGCGAAGAGCTGAAGCGCCGCTACGACGCCATCGGCATGCGCATGCAGTATTGCCGCTACTACGCCAAGGGCGGTGTACGCTTCACCCCTGCCGGCGGCACAACCCGTGAGGCTAACGGCGATATGATTTATGAGTATGCCTATATGGGTATGCCTGACCCGGCGGCGCACGTCTGACATTTTAGAATTGACAATAAAAAAACGCTGCTCCATCGGGCGGCGTTTTTTTTTCGAAAGCGGCGAATGGGTTGTGCAGACTGGGCACCGAGCCAGCGGCAGATTATAATAGTTCATTCACACTCACTAACTCACTTATCAGCTACCTGTCGGCAGGAAGCCATTCGACGCTGTCGAGTTCAGCAGGGGAAAGCCACCGCGCAGCCTCGTGTTCGAGCAGCACAGGATGTCCGCTCTCGATGCGGCAGAGGAAACATTGCATCGACAGGTGGAACTGCGGATAATCGAACTCCACAGTCCGGAACAGACGCTCGACAACAATCCTCGTCTGCAGCTCCTCCCATATCTCGCGACGAAGAGCCTGATCGGCACTTTCGCCGGCTTCAATCTTTCCTCCAGGGAACTCCCAAAAATCCTTGAAGTCGTCGTAGCCCCGCTGGGTGGCGAAAATGCGTCCCTCCTCGTCGCAGATTATAGCGGCTACAACCACTACCGGTCCTGTGGTGGTGTCGTCGGACGAAAGAAGGGGTATAAGAAGACGGACGAGCAGTTGAGAAACCAGTATGCAGAGGAACTCCGTCTGCTCCGTAAAGGATACAGTCTGGCCAACGTGAGAAAACTCACGGGAACCGCCGTCAATACTCTTCGGAAGGTGTCAAAAATCGGAGGGATAACTGAGAGCAGGAAAAAGAGAATGGAAATGGAATTCAGTATATGAAAGAGACAACCGGATATCAAAATCTGAGACCTTATGGGTCGAGGTGAGTTTGGACAAAAATGATTGTCAGTGCTATAGAATATCAAGGGATAAGCTCCGCCCAGCTCCACTTTTAAGCCCCCCGCCGAGGGGCTTTTTCGTTAATACGGCATTGTGGCTTTGCCTATTTCAAAAAGAATGTGTATCTTTGCACCCATGAAAAAATCGTTTATTTTCAAGCAATATGTGTGGCTGGTGGATACCATACGCCGTGCGCGGCGCATATCCCTTGCCGAACTCAGCAAGTGTTGGCAGCGTACCGACCTCAGCGAAGGCAAGCCCCTGAGCCGCACCACTTTCAACCGCCACCGCAACGCTGTGGAGGAAATTTTCGGCATCACTATTGCCTGCGACGCCGATAACCTCTATTACATCGTCGATAACGAGTTTTTCCGCTCCGACACCGTGCAGCAGTGGATGCTCAGTACCCTCACAGTGAGCAACATAGTTGGCGAGGTGCGCGGACTCCACGACCGTATCCTGCTCGAGAGCATCCCCGCCGAGGGCGAGACACTGCGACTGGTGGTGGAGGCCATGCAACGCAGCGTCAAACTGCATCTTACGTACCGCAGCTACCGCAGCAGCACCGACACCGAGTGGACTGTGGAGCCTTACTGCATCAAGCTGTTCCGCCGCCGTTGGTACATACTCTGCCGTCTGCACGACAGAGGTTTTCTGGTGCTCAGCTTCGACCGCATCAACAGTCTGGAATTCACCGGCGACACCTTCGCCATCGACCCGACTTTCGATGCCAACACCTTTTTTGCCGAATATTTCGGCGTTATGACCGACGACCGTGTGCCACTGCAACGTATAGTGCTGCGGGCTTTCGGCAACGAACGTTTCGCCCTGCGCGACCTGCCACTTCACCACTCGCAAAAACTTGTGGAAGAGGGCGACGATTATGTGGATTTTGAACTGAAACTGCGTCCCACCACCGACTTTTTGGCACATATCCTCTCGCGCGGACAGTGGGTGAAAATAATTTCTCCCAAAGCTATCGCACAGAAAATAAGGGATTTGCATAGAGAAGCGTTGGAATAGCCTCGCTATGTACCGCGATATGGTACAGCGGGTGTGTAATTTTGCATTGTCAAAATGAAAGAATAACAATTTAAAAATTTACAATGCAATGAAAGCACATCAGACATTTTTTATGGATTGCCACTTGGCAGGACGCAAATACTACGACGCCGACCTTGTTTGGGACCGTCTGCAAACAGGAATGGAGCTCCGTTTGGAGCTGGAGCCGGACAACCGTTTCGACCCCAACGCCGTGCAGGTTATCTGCAACAACGACGGCGAGGACTACCTTCTGGGCTACATTCCCCGCAGCGATAATGGCAAATTAGTGCCCTTCTTCGAAATGGGTTGGGGCGACATTTTCGAGTGCCGTATCTCCAAACTCAACCCCGAAGCCTACGCCGAACAGCAGGTGCACCTGACGATTAAGATAAAGAGAAACAAAGAGTAGGAACTGCTCCCCCCTCTACCTCACAATCACCTTTTTGACAAACTCCTTGCCTTTGGGCGTAACCACTTTCAGCGTGTAGGTGCCGCGAGTACGGCGGTTGATGGGTATCACCACTCTGCCGTCGGAGTAAAGGCTTTTGCACAGCACCACCCTGCCTTTGGTGTCGGTGAGGGTACATTCCACCTGTCCCTGCGGCAGACCTTCCACCGTTATCTTCTCCCTTGCGGGATTGGGGTACACCACAATTTCGGAGAGTCCCTCCACGGCGTGCAGCGATGCGGTGGTGTCGGGCGGGGTTACGGTGTCGGGGACGGTGTCGGCCACATAGAGATAGTCCGTAAGGTCGAGTTTGTGGTACTTGGCGTTGATGGTGATTATGGAACGTGATATGTATTCGTTGGTGAGGTAATAATGGTAGTCGTCGCCAACGGCAATGCCTTCTACTTGATGGAAAGCCAAGCCAAGCGACATTTTGCGTTTGTTGCCCGAAAAGAAATCGTTGTCCGTGTAGTCGTACAACAGCACCACAAAAGGCTGTAGCAGCGAGCTGTAGCCGCACAGCACCACTTGTTTCTTGCGTGGGTTGTATGTGGCTCCGGTAATAAGTCCGCCCACGTTCCACGTACTTACAAGCCTTGCCGAGTAGGTGCCAGGAGTCTTGGGCAATGCGTAAATTGCCGACTGTTCGCTAACCCATTGTTTGGTAAACAGATACAGGCTGTCCTCGGTGGCGATAAAGGCTTCGCAGTCGAAATCGGTGCCGTTCGACGATGAGGTGCTGAAATCCGTCTGGTCGGGGTAGGAGAACCAGATGGTGTCTATCTGCGGGCTGCCTGTAAGCAGCGAGGCTTTGGCAATGCGCAGTATGTGCAGATTGCGGCGTATGCCGGAGTTGTTGTTGCCGTGGTCGCCGAGGTAGATGTAAAGACTGTCCTCGTCGCAGTCCTCCACATCCTGATGGGCTATGCCGGAAAAAGGTATGCTGTCGAGGATATGTCCGTCGGTGGTGTCTATTTGGAAAATCTTTTTATCGCCGTGGTCGTTGTGGGTGTACAGCTTGCCGTCGAAAAAGATAAGTCCCGAAGTGCCGTTGAGGCGTGTGGACAGGTTGTTGGAGTAGTAGGGCGATGCCGTGGTGGAGGCGTAGGTGCAGCTGCCGTCGTTCACCGTGGCCTGCGGGTTGTAGTTGTTGGCGCGGGGGTCGGTGCATCCGCACAGTTGGGCTTTGGTGTAACCGAGTGTAGCACAAAGGGTTATCAAAACAATAATTCGTTTCATATCTTTGTTGTTTTTGCAATTTTCATTTTTCAATTTTCACCCGTCTCAGGTCGAGGGCGTTCATGGCGTTGCTGCGGAGGCCTTTCACGTTTTTGTGGGTGAAATGCAGAATTTGGTCGTAGTACAGCACCACCACGGGGGCTTCGTCGATAAGGATGGCGTTCATACGTTTGTAAAGCTCGGCGCGCACCGAGTCGTTGGTCTCGGCTTTCGACTGCAGGTACAGTCTGTCGAATTCTTTGTTGCTGAAATGCGTGTAGTTGGGTCCTTGCGGACAGAAATTCTTGCTGTAGAACAGCGAAAGGTAGTTCTCCGCGTCGGGGTAGTCGGCAATCCACGAGCCGCGGAACCACTGCACCTTACTCTGTGCTATCTGTTCGCGCAAAGCGCCCGGAGGATTCACATCAATTTCGGTCTTTATCCCAGCCAGTCCCAGCTGTTGCTGGACGTATTTGCAGAGATCGAGGTAAGGCGCTGTGGTGGAGAGTTTCAGCGTCGGCATGCCTTTTCCGTTGGGGTAGCCGGCTTCGGCAAGCAGACGTTTTGCCTTGGGCAGGTCGTACTCGTTGCCCGTTGCCGAGGTGTCGAAACCCGGCAGCCCGGCGGGGATGAAACCGTAGCAGCCCGGCAGTCCCACATTGTTGCGCAGGTATTTCATCATCTTTCGGCGGTCGAAAGCGTAGTTTATAGCCTGACGCACACGTTTGTCCTTCAGCACGGAGTTGTTTTTCTCCATCTGGAAACCGAGATATTCGGTGTTGAGGAACGGCAGCGACACCATGTCTATTTTTTCGGCGTATTTCTCGCGCAACTGTCCGGTGCGTGTAAGTAGTTCGTCTTTGTAGCTGGCGTCGAGGGAGTTCATAAAGTCAAGGTTGCCTTTCACAAATTCCAGAAACACAGTCTGTTTGTCGACGATAAAGGTAACGGCAATGGCGTCTAGGTAAGGCAGACGGCTGCCGTCGGCATCGCGTTCGAAATAGTTGGGATTGCGTTGCAGCACTAGTTTCACGCCCTCTTTCCATTTCTGGAAACGGAAAGGACCTGTGCCCACGGGATTCTGACGGAAGTCGGCGCCGTAGTGTTCCACCGCTTCGTGCGGAACCACCGAGCAGTAGGGCATTCCCATCATCCCGAGGAAGGGTGCGAAAGGCTGTTTCAGTGTTACCACGAAAGTGGTGTCGTTGGGTGCGGAAAAGGCGTAGTGCCCGTCGCTGTTCTGCACATTGTCGAAAATCCAGCGTCCCGGCGAGGCCACTTTCTCGTCAACGATGCGGTTGAAACTGTAAACGAAATCGGAGGCCACCACCTTGCGACGGCCGTTGGCAAAACAGGCGTTGCGGTGGAAATACACGTCCTTGCGCAAGATGAAAGTGTAGGTGAGGCCGTCGTCGGAGATCTCCCACCGTTTGGCTATGGAGGGCTGCACGGTGAGGTCGGTGTCGAGCTGTATGAGGCCGTTGAAGAGCTGCTGCGAGGCCCATATCATAGCTTGGTCGCGGGCAAAAGCGGGGTCGAGCGAGGCAATGCCCACCGACTCGTTGTAACGGAAAATCTGCAGGCCTTCGTTACGGTCGCCGGTGCCGCAGGCAACGAAAAAGGCTGTCGCCAAAAGCAATGAAATGTATTTAATTCGCAACACGTCAGACTTTTATAAGTTTTTTAGCCATTTTGATAGCTTGAGCCATAATCTCTTCCTCGCCCTCCACATGGTGGTTGCGCATCAGCACCTTGCCGTCGCAGACAAGAGTGTCGATAACGCTGCTGTCGGCGGCGTAGATCCAGTTGCTGAGGGTGTTGTGGTTGGGGGTGAAGGCGGGGGTGTTGAGGTTCACCAGAACGAAGTCGGCCAGACAGCCTTCGGCCACACGTCCCATATTGAGTCCCAGCACTTTGGCACCGTTCACCGTGGCAATGGCGAGGGCTTCGGAGGTGGGCATCACGGTAGGCTCCTTGGTGCGGCCTTTCTGTATGAAACTAGCCATTTTCACCGCCTCGCGCATGTCGAGGTTGTTCGACGAGGAACAGCCGTCGGTGCCGAGGGTTACATTTACTCCGGCCTTTGCCAACTCGGCGTAGCGGAAATTGAGGCCAGAGCCGAGTTTGAGGTTGGAGTTGGGGTTGTGGGTAACGGTGGCGCCGGTGTCGGCAAGTATTTTTATGTCGTCGTCGGTAAGATATACGCAGTGCGCGAGGGTGGAGCGCTCGTCCAAAGCCTTCCATTTGTGCAGGTGCTGCACGGGAGTGAGTCCGAAATCGCGCAGAGTGTTGTCCACCTCGCCTTGAGTCTCGGCTACATGGGTGTGCATCAGTAGGTTACGCTCTTTGGCGAAAGCCTTGATGTATTGGTATGTAGGTCCCGAAACGGTGTAAGGAGCGTGGGGGGATAGGGCGAACTGCACGTGGTCGTCGGCAAGGGCGAGGGTTTGTTCGAACTGCTCAAGCTCTTTCTTTACGTTGGGCAGGTTGTCGGGGTTGCAGCCGTCGAAAAGGGTGAGGCCCAGCACAGCGCGTATGCCCATATCTTTCACGGCCTGAGCCTCTTGCGGCAGAAAGAAATACATGTCGCTGAAACAGGTGGTGCCCGTTTTTATCATCTCGAGGCAGCCCAATTTGGTGCCCCAGTAGATAATTTCCTCGTCGAGGTTTTTCTCGTTGGGCCATATTTTGGTGTTGAGCCACTGCTGCAGGGGCAGGTCGTCGCCGTAGCCGCGGAAAAGTGTCATGGGGATGTGGGTGTGCATGTTCACGAAAGTGGGCAGGGCTGCCATTCCGGAGGCGTTGATAACCTCGCAGCCGGCGGATTGCGGAGTTTCAATGTCGGCGGCGATTTTGGCAATACGGTTGCCTTCCACAAGGATGTCGGTCTTTTGGTCGTTAAGAAGTACGTTTTTGATAAGTATGCTCATCGTTTTCAATGTTTTAATGGTGTAAAAAAGTTTTGCAAATATACGAAAAAAAAACGGGATTGTGTACCGTGTTTTGAAATCTTTGCGTAAAAACAGTGATTTGCAACGTTTTTTACAAGTTCACCACGGAGTGGACCACCGCGAAGTGTACTACTACATTATTTCAAAAATCTTCACAGAAAATTTTGTCAAATGATTTGTTTTTCGTAATTTTGCACAAAATTTCAAAGTTCACCATTTGGTGGACCACCAACAAGTGAACTTTGAAACATGTTGGTAAACAATAAATTATATATGGATAATAAAATAAACAAGTCTTTTGTGTATGGTGTTTCTGTATCGGGAAACAACTTCACGGACAGGGTAAAAGAGGCTCAACGGCTTAAGATGAACTTCGAGAATGGTTTGAATGTAGTGTTGATTTCGCCGCGCCGTATGGGAAAAACATCGTTGGTGCATCGTGTTCAGGAGATTGTAGATAAAAAAATCATACAAACTGTATATGTGGATATCTACGATTGCCGCACGGAATACGATTTTTACAACAAATTTGCTGCGGCACTGATGAAGCAGACCTCCGGCAAGATGGAGAAGGCGTTGGAAAACGTAAAAAAATTTCTTGTCCGCCTTACGCCAAAAATATCTTTTATGCCCGAGCCGGCCTCCGATTACTCAATTTCTTTAGGAATTACGCCCAAAGAATATTCACCCGAAGAGATTCTTGCCTTACCCGAACTTGTTGCCAAGCGTATAGGCAAACACATAGTGGTGTGTATCGACGAGTTCCAGCAGATTGGCGAGTGGTCCGACAGTCTTACTGTGCAAAAACGACTTCGCGGTGTGTGGCAGCATCAGCAGAATGTCTCGTACTGCTTGTTCGGCAGCAAACAGCACATGATGACAAACCTGTTCCAAAACAAACGTATGCCGTTCTATCAATTTGGTGAGCCTAATTATCTGCAACCCATTCCCACAGAGGACTGGATTCCTTTTATCAAGACAAAATTCAAGGAAAAGGGGTTGATTATCAACGATGAACATGTGGCTCGCATCTGCGAAATAGTGCAGAACCAATCATCGTATGTGCAACAGCTGGCTTGGAACGTAATGCTCAACACTAAGGATGTCGTTTCCGACAAAGAAATCGAACTCGGAATTAGCGATTTGTTGGCGCAGTGCACCCCTCTTTTTATGGAACAGACCGGCGCTTTGACCACCTACCAACTGAATTTTATGCGCGCCATCATCGACGGGCAACATAATCAATGGACATCAAAAGAGGTGCTCGAAAAGTACAACCTCGGCACAAAATCCAACATTGACAAACTTCAAAAGACGCTGATTGACAAGGATTTTGTCGAAAAACGCGCCGACGGCATATATCTGGCCGACCCCGTGCTGCAACTTTGGTTACAAAAGCAATGAGCCGCACCTGAAGGCCAACAATCTCCAAACCGATTCATCTTTTCATTTGCAATAATAAAATACAAACGCATACAATGAAAAAATACAATTTCGACGAAATTATCGAACGCAGGGGCACTTCCTGCGTCAAGCACGATATGATGGACCGCATTTACGGCACCAACGACCTTATGCCTATGTGGGTGGCGGATATGGACTTCCGCTCTCCCGACTTCGTCATTGACGCCATCAAGGAGCGTTGCAAGCACGAAGTCCTCGCCTACACTTTCGGCTCCGACTCTTATTTCGAAGCCATAATCGGCTGGCTGTCGCGACATTACTCTGTATCGGCACAGAAAAACGAGCTGCACTACGTGCCCGGCATTGTGGCGGCCATTGCCTTTGCCATACAGGCTTTCACTGAAAAAGGCGACGGCATTATGATAATGACTCCCGTTTATCCTCCCTTTGTGGACTTGCCCACCTACGCGCAACGCCGCTTGGTTTGCAGTCCACTGAAAACCGTGGACGGACGTTTTGCCATCGATTTCGACGATTTCGAGCAGAAAGCGCGCGACAGCAAACTGCTGCTCCTCTCCAACCCCCACAACCCCGGCGGCACGGTGTGGAGCCGCGACGACCTACAGCGTATCGACCAAATTTGCCGCAACACTGGAACCATAGTCATCTCCGACGAAATCCATGCCGACCTTACTTTGCCCGGCTACAAACACACATCGTTCACCACCGTGTCGCCCGAAGCCAAGAGCAACACCATCACGTTCATAGCACCCAGCAAGACTTTCAACATAGCGGGCATGGGCAGTTCGGTGGCCTACATCCCCGATAATAAGCTGCGCAACACCTATTTCGGCTACCTCGACGGCTACGAGGTGGCCAACGGCAACGTGTTTGCCTACACCGCCGCCGAAGCCGCCTACCGCCACGGCGACGAATGGCTTTTGCAGGTGAGGGAATATATCGCCGGCAATGTGGACTTCACCATCGACTACCTACACAAAAACCTGCCCGCGGTGGTGGCCATGCGTCCCGAAGCATCGTTTTTGGTGTGGATGGATTTCCGTCCCACAGGTCTGGATTACGAAGAAATCAAATCGAGACTGCTGAACAAGGCAAAAGTAGCCCTTAACGACGGCTATACCTTTGGCGGCGAGCAGTACAAAGGCTTTTTCCGGTTGAATATCGGATGCCCTCGGGCCAAACTGCAAGAGGCTCTGCAACGGATAGCGGAGGCGTTTTGTTAGAAAACTGCGATTTATAAAAGCAAAGAGTCCCGCGGCTTCGCCGCGGGACTCTTTGTATTCTCTGTTTTGCTATACAAACGAGGCTGTCGTTTTATTTTGAACCACCCACGTTCTGCATATTGATAATACATCCGAGCAATTTGGTCCAGCGGCTTTGGAAACTACCGGTGAATGTAATACTCTCGCTGAAATCCACTTTCGGTGAATTGTTGAGGTCGATAGTGTAAGCTCTGCCGTCGAAAGTTCCAGCTATCTTGCTGTCGCTTTTCTCTGTGATGGTAATATTACCCGATTTCATCAGATAGAATTTTGATTTGCTCATAGCAACTGCCACCAGCTGTTTTCCAGCAAATTTGCCGTCGATAAGCGAACGATAGTCGAAATCTACGGTATCTGCCGGCGAAAGAGCGTTGTTCACTGTGAACACATCGCCTGCACTTACGTTGCCGGTAAGACGGTAGGCCAACATCGGGAAAACGATGCTGTTGGAGTCTTGCAGATGAATCAAATCATTGATGCTCATCGACATAGCCAAACCAATTGTGTACATGTTTGCCTTATCGGCATCTTCTTTGGACATAGCCATACTCGACGAGAATGACACCTGCTCCAATTGTGAACCTTCATTGCCATCACCCATAGAACAGGCGGCTTTTCCGGTAATCTCAGCTACGAGTTCTTGTACGGCTTCTTCCTCGCAGGAGGTGAAAATCATAGCTCCCGCAATTACTGCCATTGTTAAAAATAACTTTTTCATGGTGTTTGATGTTTTTTGTTAAAATATTGATTTCCTTTGTTTTATAATTATTTGTGTTTATTCCCGACTTGTGGAGGATTTTTGCAAATATACGTTTTTTTTGTTTCTTGACGAAAAATATTTTATTTAACCGCGTTTTTGTACTTTTCCGTGATGATGGCAATTTTTTCGTCGAACTCCAGTTGCGGGTCTATCCAACATATCTCGGTGCCGTTGCGTTCCATGCGGCGGAACCACGTCATTTGGCGTTTGGCGAACTGGCGTATGGCGATGTTGAGCTGCTCCAGCATCTGGTCGTAGGTTATTTCTTTCAAGATATACTGGGTTACATAGCGGTATTCGAGGCCGTAGCGTTTAAGGCGTTCGGGCGACACGCCGCTGTCGATAAGTGCCTGCACCTCCTCCACCATACCCGTTTGCAGACGCTGTTCAAGGCGCTGGCGTATGCGTTGCATTATGGTTTGGCGAGGGTATGCTATTCCGAACACCACGCTTGAGAAATCGGTACGTTTTTCGAAGGGATGGTTTTTCTGGTAGTCCTGAATTTCGATGGCACGGAGCATACGTTCGCGGCTCTCGGTGTCGGTATGGTTGTGGAGCTTTATGTAGGTCTGCAGCAGCTCGGCCAACTGCTCGTCGCTTTGTGTTGCCAGCTTTTCCCTGAGTTCGGCGTTGTGTGGCACAAATACAAAGGGGTACTGTTTCAGCACCGACTCTATGTAAAGACCTGTTCCACCGCACAATATAGGTATAGTGCCCTTGCTCTGCAACTGGTCATAAACCTGCCAGAAATCGCGGTAGAACTCACCTGCACTGTACTCGTAGCCTGGCTGGCGTATATCTATCAGGTGATACGGGATTTTCTTGCCGTGTATGGTATACTCGTCCAAGTCCTTGCCGGTGCCTATGTCCATGCCACGGAACACCTGACGCGAGTCGGCACTGATTATCTCGCCGCCGAGGCGGTAGGCCGTTTCGGTGGCTATGTGCGTCTTTCCGCATGCTGTGGGTCCGAGTATGGTCAATAGTGGAAGCATGGTATCGAAAAAAAAACGACATTTCCGGCTGTGGTGTCGAAAATGTCGTTAGTATCAAGTGGTTATTTTTCTGTCATATTAGTCGTCGAGGAAAGTCAGACGAGCCTTCTGCTTGTTGAACTCGTATTTTCCGAACTCGTTAAGACCAACGCGGTTGATCACGAAATTGGCGGGAGCGTTTTTCAGCACCACGCACTCCACTTTTTCGAGACGCTGCTGGCCTATCTGTACGCTTTTCAGTATCACTATGGCTTTGTCGAGTATGTTGCCTTCGGGGTCGAAAGAGTTGTCGCGTTCGGGGAAATCCTCTTTGTTGATACGACGTTTGTAGAGGAAGTTCATCGCCTCTTCCCACGAAATTGCCAGAGCCTCGTTGAAACGCTCGTCGATAAGCATCGTTACGGCGGCACCGTTCACAATGGCTTTTATCTCGCCTTTGGTGGACTGAATCATAGTAACCGGCACCGATGCCTCTTCGTGGATGATGAAGGGGACTGTCTCCTCGTCGGGATCTTCGGCGGGTTTGTTCACAAGGTCGATAATTTTGCCGTCCTCGGTCTCCTTTACAGTTTGCACATCCTCGGCCATGTTGTTGATAAGGCGTTTGGAAACGAAATCGGTGCGAAGTATCACAAAGTCGGTACGGCGGTTGAGTTGGTGAGCCACTTCCTGCTGTGCTTTGGGCAGACGGTTTACGTACTCGCATTCGAGGGCTACACCTTTTTTAAATATATATCCGTTAACCATCATATCTTTCTCCATCACGCGGGGAATGCGTTCGCCATAGCCCTTGGCCACAAGACGGTCTTTCTCGATGCCGCGCGACACTAGGTAATCTACCACTGACTGTGCACGACGCTGCGAGAGGGTGTCGTTGGTGAGGGTGATAAACGGACGGCAGTCGGTGTGCGAACGTATTTCTATCACCAAGTTGGGGTTGTTCACCATAATAAGGTAGAGGTCCATCAGCGAGTCCTGATACTGTTCCTTGAGGTCCCATTTGGCGAGGTCGTAGCGGATTTCGGGCAGGGTTACGGGCTGCTTGGGAACGGGTTCCATGCGGAAATTGTGCACTATGTCCTTGTCGGTGTTGTAGCCGTAGGTGCTTTCGGAGCCTTCCACGCTGAAATAATCGACTTTGGAGAGGTACATCTTGTATATCACGTTGCGTTTCACCTTGTCGGTGCCGAAACGGTAGGCGCCGTTCTTGTCGGTGATTTCCTCGTATTCGTTGCCGTCGGAGCCCACAAGACGCACCTTAACGCCGCGCATCAGCTGCATCGATTTCTCGTCGCGCACATTGCCTTCGATGCTATACAGCAGCGGGGGCAGGTAGAACGAGAATATGTCGTATTGAAGGTCGTTGAGGCGTTTGCCTTTGAATTCGGTTTTTTTGTTGTGCGGGTCGGCAAGGTAGCGGTTCGACGAGAAATAGCCGTGCTCGTTGTAATCCACTCCGGTGTAGGGGAAATAAACTATGCCCATTTCGTCGAAAGAGGAGTTGATAGGCACTCCGAGGTTTTCGGCTTTCGACCACGAGGCACCTTTTTTCCTTACGCGGAAAAGGTCGAGGCCGCCGAGGCCGGGCAAACCGTTTGACGAGAAGTAAAGCACTGTGTCCTGATTGATGGTTGGGAACACCTCACGACCGGGGGTGTTCACATTGGGACCGAGGTTCTCGGGTGCTCCGAAATCGTCGGTGAGGGATGAGCGGCGGACAACCCAAAGGTCGTAGTCGCCATATCCGTCGGGCATATCAGATGAGAAAAAGAGGGTAAGTCCGTCGGCCGACACACAGGGGTGCATGTGGCTGTAGGCGGTGTCGCCCAAAAAGACGAGTTTGGGAGTTGACCATTCCTGCTGAGGTTCGTTGCTTTCTTCTTTCTTCGATTTCTTTTTGCCTTTGGTATCCTGTTCGGGCTGCACACGCACGGTAACATAAACCTGACAGTTGTTGTCGCGGTGTTCTATCACGTTGCATCGGGTGAAGAACACTGTGTTGCCGTCGGCGGTAGTTGAGGCTTCACTTTCGTTGGCGTGGGTGTTGATTATCTTTTCGCCGTCGTCTATCAGCTTGAGTTCCATCCAGTTGCCCTTGCGGTCCTTGGTCTGGTAGTAGATGGACGAGAAAGCCTCGCCTGTCCATTCATCCTTTTTGGCGTCCTCGTCGGCAATGCGCGAAGAGGTAAATGTTATGGAGTTGGTGTCGTTGCCCACAAAGTTGAGCATCCAGTCGTTGTATTTGGTGTTCCACTGCGGCACCGAGTCGATGACGTGGCGGGTGCGTTCGCGGTGCATCTTGGCGATGAGTTTCAACGACTCCTTGCGTTCGGTGCCGTACTCGTCGCCTGGCACAAGCCGCAGATACTCGTCGTAGTACTGGTCGGCAAGCTCAATGTTGTTGTCCACAACAGAAAAACGGTACATTTCGGCGAGATAGAGATAAATCTTCGGTTCCGAAACATAGTATTTGTTGCTCACAAGGCGTTTGTAGTAGCGTATGGCCTTGTCGTAATAGTTCATAAAACGGTAGCATTCGGCCATTTGGAACAGCACGCGGTTTTTCTCGGCGCGGTTCGATTTTATCGATTTGAAAGCATTTTCGTATGTCTCGGCGGCCTCGATGTATTTTTTCTGTTTGAAAAGCTCATCGGCTTTTTGGGTTACACTTTTGGTCTGGGCAAAACCCGAAACAGCACTCAAAACGGCTAAAACCAGTACAAATAGTCCTTTCTTGTAATTTTTCATCGTGCGTTTTTATATGTGTTTTATAAATACAAACAACTGTTATACAATAATTTATACACAGATATACCGCTCCTTGGGGGCGATAAATCAAGTTGCTAAAATACGTTTTTTTTTTGGATTTTCGGCATTTTTTTGCTTTTTGGCCAAAAAAAAATTGTTTTTTCTTTCTTCAGTGCCGTAAATCGAAATAATATTTGTAACTTTGCAAAACCGTTTCCAAGCATTTTTCGCTGAGCGGAAAAAAACAAAACACATTGTAGCACAAAAAATTACTGTAACGATGAAAAAAAAGATAGCCGTTGTGATGGGCGGTTTTTCGGGCGAACACGACATTTCAATAAACAGTGGCAACGAGGTTTTCAAGGCTCTTGACAGAGAAAAATACGAGCCTTACCGCATTGTAATCGAACCCCGGGAGTGGTTCTACCTCTCCGACGACGGCAGCCACCTGCCTTTGGACAAGAACGATTTCTCGGTATGCATCGGCGGAAAGAAAGTGCGTTTCGACCTCGCTTTTGTGATTGTGCACGGCAATCCGGGCGAAAACGGCCGTCTGCAAGGCTATTTCGATATGATAGGCCAGAAATACACCACCTGCGATTTCTACACCTCGGTGCTCACTTTCAACAAAGGCTACTGCAACCCGCTGGTGCGCAGTTTCGGCATTGTGGCCCTGGCCAAATCAAAACTTATTTACCGCGAACAGGTGAACATCGACGACATACTTGCCGAGCTCGAACTGCCCATTTTTGTGAAACCCGCCGCCGGTGGCTCCAGTGTGGGAATGACCAAGGTGAAACACCCCGAAGATCTGCCCGACGCCATCGAACGCGCACTGCACGAAGACGACCAAGTGCTGGTGGAGGAGTTCATCGAAGGACGAGAGTTCGGCTGCGGAGTGATACAGACCAAAACCGACCTGATAGCCTTCCCCGTTACCGAGATAATACCCATCGGACGCGAATTCTTCGACTACGACGCAAAATACAACGGACTCTCCAACGAGGTAACACCCGCCGATGTGGAACCCGAAATATCAAACGAGATGCAGCAAACCGCCAAGAAACTATACAAAATGCTCAACTGCCGCGGCATAGTTCGTTTCGACTTCATATACAACACACAAAAAAAGAAACTCTTTTTCCTCGAAATCAACACCATACCCGGACAATCGGCGGAAAGCATTGTGCCAAAACAAGCACGTGCAATGGGCATAAGCACCTCGGAGCTGTACACAATGGTGATAGAGAGTTTCCTCTAACAAAAAAACACATCGGCAATCTGACCGAAAAAACAAAAAAAAACTCCGAAATATCACTTCAAAAAATATCAACACATAATAATCTGTTATCGAAAATATTAAACGTGCGAACTAAAAATAGTACGAAAATAATATAAAAAACACAATTATTTTTCGTATCTTTGCACACTCGAAACAGATGAAAGAAAAACGTTGGATATTAAGGAATGACTATGACAATGAAGCAGTAAAACGGCTTCAGGAACTTGGCGAGAGCCGGCTCACGGCTTTGCTCCTCGCCGAGCGTGGCATTACTACCGGCGAAGAACGCGACAGATTTTTCAACCCCAAGCTCACGCACCTATACGACCCGTTCCTAATGAGGGATATGGACAAAGTCATACCCCGCATCGAAAAAGCTTTCGCCAACCACGAACGCATACTCGTATATGGCGACTACGACACCGACGGCACCACAGCCGTGGCACTGCTCTACTCCTACCTGCACAAAAACTACGACAACATCGATTTCTACGTCCCCGACCGCTACACCGAAGGCTACGGCATATCGCTGAAAGGCGTTGACTACGCAGTGAACACCAACGTAAAACTTGTAATAGCCCTCGACTGCGGCATACGCGCCAACGAACCCATAGCCTACGCCAACCAGCACGGCATCGACGTGATTGTTGGCGACCACCACCTGCCAGGCGACGAGCTGCCACCGGCCTTCGCCATCCTCGACCCCAAACGCGACGGCTGCCCCTACCCCTACAAAGAACTGTCGGGCTGCGGCATAGCCTTCAAAATAGTGGAAGCCATGCTCGAAAAAAAAATCGGCATTAGGATGTGCGACAACCCCGACCCGCAAGACGAACGCTATCTGCGACTGAAAAACAACCTGGCCCGATACCTCGACCTTGCCGCCCTGAGCATAGCCTCCGACATAGTGCCCATAACCGGCGAAAACCGCGTACTGGCATATTTCGGTCTCAAGATGATAAACTACCGCCCGCGCCCCGGCATCGAAGCAATACTCTTCTACAGCGACATAGTTCATAAAAACGACGACCCGAAAGACCATTATTTCAACAAAGAACTCACCATCTCCGACCTCGTTTTCCTCGTAGGTCCGCGCATCAACGCCGCCGGACGCATAGAAGACGCCAAAGACTCGGTGAAACTGCTGCTTTGCGACAACATGAAAAACGCCAACCAGTGGGCCGAGAAAATAAACAAATACAACTCCGAACGCAAAAAACTCGACCATGCGGTTACCGAAGAGGCCAAACACAAAATAGAATCCGACCCCAAACTGCAAAACAAAAAATCCATAGTGCTGTTCGACGAAGGCTGGCACAAAGGAGTCATCGGAATAGTGGCCTCGCGACTGGTCGAAGAATTCTACAAACCAACCATCATCTTCACCAAATCCGACAACCTGTACACCGGCTCGGCTCGCTCGGTGAAAGAGTTCGACATACACTCCGCCATCGACCAATGCAGCGACCTGCTGGAACATTTCGGCGGACACAAATACGCCGCCGGACTTGCCGTGAAACCCGAAAACTACGACAAATTCGTAGAACGATTCGAACAGGTGGTGGGCAACACAATACTCGACGAACAAACCACCCCCGACATAGAAATCGACGCCAAAGTGAGCATAGCCAAAGACATAGAACGCACCGGATTTCTCGAACAAATCAAAAAATTCGCTCCCTTCGGCCCGGGAAACATGCTTCCCGTTTTCCAAAGCAACAACCTTGTGGATACCGGCGACGCCCGCGAGGTAGGCAACGACACGGTGAAACACCTCAAATTCAAAGTAACCGAATGCGACCAAGAGTCGGACAAATACTCCGCCATCGGGTTCAGACTCGGCCAATACTGCGACGCCGTGAAAAACGGACACCATTTCAACATCTGCTACCATATAGAAGAAAACTTCTGGAACGGCAAAACCGAACTCCAGCTAAATGTGAAAGACCTCAAGCTCCGCTCCGACGACGAGTACCTAGGACCGTTCTGACACACCGGCAAATACATCAAAAAATAAACTTAACTGCCACAAAAACAAATGTTTTTACCCCGTTTTGACAAAAAACGGGCAACAAAAACCATTCTATAATCGTTTGGTTTCCAGCACAATACTTTCGAAACATCAAAAAAAATATGCGTAAAACGCTGAAATTGAAAAAAAAATCGTACCTTTGCAAAGAATTATTGAGGTAAACGAAAGAATTTTCTGAGATAAACTTAAGATATACAAAGGAGGGGACAATCAGTCCCCTCTTTTTGATAAAAAAACACAACCAACAATGGACAAAGTAACAGTATTAGGTCTGATAAAGGACAAACTGGAAGGCACCGACAAATTCCTTGTGGACATGCACATCTCAAGGGACAACCGCATCAGCGTGGCCATCGACGGCGACAACGGCGTGACCATCGACGACTGCATAGAGCTAAGCCGCCACATCGAGAAAAACCTCAACCGCGACGAGGAGGATTTCGAACTCAACGTAGCCTCGGCAGGGCTCGACAACCCGCTGAAACTGCACAGGCAATACGTGAAAAACGTAGGCCGTTTTCTAGCAGTAACCACCACCGACGGCGAGAAAACCACCGGAAAACTGCTCGAAGTAACCGACACCGACATCACCATACTGCCCGACAACACTCCGCGACGCAAAAAACAGGAACCCGAAGCAGACAACACAAAGACAATACCTTTCGACGACATTCAAACAGCAAAAGTAGTAATAAAATTCTAATACCAAACATCATTATGGAAACATCAAATTTGATTGATTCTTTTTCCGAATTCAAAGAATTTAAAAACATCGACCGCGAGACGTTGATGCGCATATTGGAAGACGTATTCCGCAGTGCCCTGATAAAACGCTACGGCACCGACGAGAATTTCGACATAATAGTGAACGTTGACAAGGGCGACCTCGAGATATTCCGCAACCGCGAAATAGTAGAAGACGACAAGGTGGAGGACGACAAAACCCAGATAGCCTACTCCGAAGCCATCAAGATAGAAGCCGACTTCGAGGTGGGCGAGGAACTGTCGGAACGCATAAGCATGAAAGACTTCGGCCGCCGCGACATACTGGCCATACGCCAGAACCTTGTGGCCAAAGTGCAGGACTACGAACGCACCGCCATCTACCAGAAATACAAAGAAAAAGTAGGGCAGATCATCGTTGGAGAAGTGTATCAGGTGTGGAACCGCGAGATACTTGTGCAAGACGAAGAAAAAATCGAATTGGTGCTCCCGAAATCGGAACAGATTCCCGCCGACCACTACCGCAAAGGCGACACCATACGCGCCGTGGTACTGAAAGTGGAACCCAAGAACAACAACCTAGTAATCACCATCTCACGCACATCGCCCATATTCCTCGAACGCCTTATGGAAGCCGAAGTGCCCGAAATATACGACGGCCTCATCACCATACGCAAGATAGTACGCGAACCGGGCGAGAAAGCCAAAGTAGCTGTCGAGTCGTACGACGACCGCATCGACCCCGTGGGCTCCTGCGTGGGAATGAAAGGCGGACGCATACACGGAATAGTACGCGAGCTGCGCAACGAAAACATCGACGTCATCAACTTCACCACCAACCCCGAACTCTACGTGCAACGCGCACTCAACCCGGCCAAGATAACTTCCATCAAAATACTCGAAGACGAGAAAAAAGCCGAAGTGTTTATGCACTCCGAAGATGTATCGCTGGCTATAGGCAAAGGCGGCCACAACATCAAACTGGCTAGCAAGCTCACCGGCTACGAAATAAACGTGTACCGCGCCGACGACGAAGGCTACGAAGAAGACGTGGATCTGCAGGAATTCTCCGACGAAATCGAACAGTGGATTATCGACGAGCTGAAACGCATCGGCTGCGACACCGCCAAGAGCGTGCTGGCCATACCCGCCGACGAACTGCTGCAACGCACCGACCTCGAAGAGGAGACCATCAACAACGTGCTGCAGATACTCAAAGCCGAATTCGAAAAATAATAATGAAAAAGTGAAATAAAAAGTGCAGGAACCACAGAAAGAAAGTATGAATTAAAGCAAGGAGGAACAATGTCAGAAGAAACAAAAAGCATCAGATTAAGCAAAGCAGCAAAGGAATTCAACATCGGCGTAAGCACCGCCGTCGAGTTCCTAAAAAAGAAAGGACACCAGATTGACGACAATCCCAACACGAAAATTCCGGAAGAGTTGTACAACCTTCTTGCGAAAAATTTCCAGTCGGAACGCGCTGTAAAGGAAAACGCCGACAAAATACAGATCTCAACCACGGTGAAAAACTCTGCCGTGCTTGACGCCTCGAAGGAACAAAAAGACGAAACCCCCGAACAAGCCAAAGATGACGACAAGGAAACAACTACCAAAAACATCGGCAAAAAGGTAGAGGCCAAAGAGGAAGAGAAAACCCCCGAACCCGAACCCGCCAAAGAGCCTGCCAAGAAAGCCAAAACCAAAGCCAAGGCAGAACCGAAAACGAAAGCCGAACCTGAACCTGAACCCGAACCCAAGCCCGAACCGTCCGAAGAACCCGAACCGGAAAAGAAGGAAGAGGTGAAAGAAGAGCCCAAGACCAAGATAATAGCTCCCGACACCCAAATCCCCGATGTGCCTACCGACCTTTCTGTGAAAGTTATCGACCGTATCGACATCGACTCCATCAACGAGCAGAACCGTCCCACCAAAAGAACCAAAGAGCAGAAAGAGAAAGAACGCAAAGAGCGCAAGAAAAACTCCGAAGCTATCACCAAAGCTATGGAAAAAGCCGCTCAACAAGCCGAAGCGGAATTGCAGAAAGAAGAGGAGACTCCAAAAGCCAAGCCCGAACCCAAGCCCGAACCCATCAAGGCTGTGGCACCTAAACTCGAAGGACCCAAGATTCTCGGAAAGATAGACCTGCCGTCGCCCGAACAACGCACTAAACCCTCCAAAAAAGAGGAAGGCGGACGCAAGAAAAAACGCAAACGCATAGGCGAAGGCCCCGTAGATATCAACAACCCCAACAACCAAGGCGGCAACGCTCCCAAAAAGAAAGAACAGCGCAACGAACAACAAGCCGGACAAGGCAGCGGCAAAAAACGCGACAAGAAAAAAGCCGCCAAACAGCCCGTGGTGATAGACGAGAAAGAAATCGAAAAACAGATTCACGACAACCTCGCCCGTCTGGCACCAATGGGCAAATCCAAGACCTCCAAACACCGCCGCGAGAAACGTAAGAAAATCCAAGAACAGATCGAAGACCAGCAGATGATGGAGAACGAAAACAAGAACGTTCTCAAAGTAACGGAATTTGTTACCGCCAACGACCTGGCCACCATGATGAACAAACCCGTTAACGAAATCATCTCCACCTGCTTTATGGTGGGCATACCCATCTCCATCAACCAGCGACTTGGTGCCGAAACCATACAGCTCATAGCCGACGAGTTCGGATTCCAGATCAACTTCGTAAGCGCCGAGGTGGTGGATGCCATCAGCGAAATCGAGGAACACGACAGCGAGAGCGACCTCAAACCCCGCAACCCCATCGTTACCGTTATGGGACACGTGGACCACGGCAAGACATCGTTGCTCGACTACATACGCAAGACCAACGTGATAGCAGGCGAGGCCGGCGGCATCACCCAGCACATTGGTGCCTACGAGGTGGAGATGCCCGACGGACGCAAAATAACCTTCCTCGACACCCCCGGCCACGAAGCCTTCACCGCCATGCGTGCACGCGGCGCCAGCATCACCGATATTGCTATTATCGTAATTGCCGCCGACGACAAAGTGATGCCGCAGACAGTGGAAGCAATCAACCACGCTCAAGCCGCCAACGTGCCTATAGTGTTTGCCATCAACAAGATAGACAAACCCGGCGCCGACCCCGACCGCATCAAGACAGAGCTGGCCAACATGAACCTCCTTGTCGAAGAATGGGGCGGCAAATACCAAAGTCAGGACATAGCAGCCAAAAAAGGCATCAACATCGACCTGCTGCTGGAGAAAGTGCTGCTCGAAGCCGAGATGCTCGACCTCAAGGCCAACCCCAACAAACGCGCCAAAGGCACCATAATCGAATCATCGCTCGACAAAGGCCGCGGCTACGTGGCCAAGATTCTGGTTCAGGACGGCACCATACGCCAAGGCGACCCCGTGGTGGCAGGCAGCCATTTCGGACGTGTGAAAGCCATGTACAACGAACGTAACCAGATAGTGAAAGAGGCCGGACCCTCGACCCCCGTGCTGCTGCTCGGACTCGACGGCGCTCCACAGGCCGGCGACACTTTCAACGTGATGGAAAACGAGAAAGAGGCCAAAGAAATTGCCACTCGCCGTCACCAGCTGCAACGCGAACAAACCATACGCACACAGACACATATCACCCTCGACGAGATTGGCCGACGCATAGCCCTCGGCGATTTCAAGGAGCTGAACCTCATTGTGAAAGGCGACGTGGACGGCTCGGTGGAAGCACTCTCCGACTCGCTGCTGAAACTCTCCACAAGCGAGGTGCAGGTGAACGTGATACTCAAAGGCGTAGGTCAAATCACCGAATCGGACGTGCAGCTGGCCATAGCCTCAAACGCCGTAATCATCGGTTTCCAAGTGCGTCCCTCGCTTACAGCACGCAAACTGGCCGAAGCCGAACAAATCGACATACGCCTGTACTCCATCATATACACCGCCATCAACGAACTGAAAGACGCTATCGAAGGCATGCTTTCGCCCGAAATTCAGGAGAAAGTGGTGGCCAACCTCGAAGTGCAGGAGACTTTCCGCATCTCCAAGGTGGGAACCATTGCCGGCTGTGTTTGCCTCGACGGAAAAATCAACAAAAACACCAGCGTGCGCGTTATCCGCGACGGTATTGTGGTTTACACCGGAAACCTCGCCTCACTAAAACGTTTCAAAGACGAGGTGAAGGAGGTTGTGTCGGGACAAGACTGCGGTCTGAACATCGAAAACTTCAACGACATCAAAGTGGGCGACATTATCGAAGGCTACGAGCAAATCGAGATAAAGAGAAAACTGTAGCTGTCGCCACGTTGAATAATACAAATAAAAGGGAAATCTGGAAACGGGTTTCCCTTTTTTTTGCGTCACAAAAAAGGAAAAAAACACAAAAACCAGTCTCTAACAGGCCAAAAACAGGCAAGGACGAGGCAAACCACGACAAAAAATGTTAAATCTTAATTATTTATATATCAAATAATTGCACCAATGCAAAACAAAAATAGGACAAAATTTTTGGCTAATCGGAAAAAAAGTCGTACCTTTGCACTCGCAAAAAGAGAAAATTTGCACGGGAGCATAGCTCAGTTGGTTCAGAGCATCTGCCTTACAAGCAGAGGGTCATAGGTTCGACTCCTATTGTTCCCACGAAATAAAGGACTTCACACGAAGTCCTTTTTTATTTACCTGTGAACAATGATGTGTGAAGGCATGATGTTGTTTAATTGTTGAGTTGTTGAACTGAAAACTCCCTACTGAAAAAAAACTTGCATTTCCCGACTTTTTTTCGTAACTTTGCACACTTGTGATTAACGAAAAACTACGCCCGTGAAAACGACAAAACTCCTGGCAACCGCCGTACTTACGGCCTTGTGCATAACGCTTTGCACCCGTTGCGGACACGACAGCGGCAGCGACGAAGTGCAGATAAAACGTTTCGAAAAGGTGCTGTTCGGCACTCCGGCAAACGACTTGCCCACGGTACTGAAAGAGCAGGAACCGGAATACCGTCCCCTTATCAGCGGCGACCTCAACGACCCCTATTTTATGCAGAATATCGTCGGTTTTGCCAACGACCCGCAGATGAAAGACGTGTACAACACCGTAATGCGCCGCTACCCCGACCTCGGCTGGCTGGAGCAAGGTCTCTCACCCGCCATGGAGAAAGCCCGCAAGCTGTTCCCCGCCCTCGACGTCAGGGCTTTCTACACCCTTATCCTCGGCAATTTCGACTACAACATGCGTGTGGTATGCGCCGACACTTTCCTCGCCATCGACATAAGTCAGTATGTTATAGACGAATACAAACCCTTTAACTATTACAATATGCCCATGTATATGGTGGAGATGCTCGACAGCACCCACCTTTTGCCCGACTGCATGGCGGCCATCGGCACCAGCCTGCTGCCACGCAACTACGCACCGCAGTCGCTGCTGGAATATATGGTGGACAACGGCAAGGTGCAGTATTTCCTCGCCCAAGTGCTGCCCGACGTGGCCCACGAACAACGTATCCGCTACACCAACCAGCAGTGGAACTGGGCCGTGGAGAACGAAAGCAACGTGTGGGGCTACCTGCTTCAAAACCAGCTGCTTTATGACAGCGACTGGAACCGCATACGCGATTTCGTGAACGAAGGTCCGCAAACACCACAGTTCACCAACTCCGCCCCGCGTCTGGCCGATTTCGTCGGACTTCAGATTATAACAGCCTACATGGAAAACAACAAAGTGTCGATGCCGGAGCTTTTTGCCAACACCGACGCACAGAAAATACTCACCCAATCGAAATATAAACCTCAAAGGCACTAATTTATGAGATTTACCATATTCAAAACCAACAAGATTTTTTCGTACCTCACGGCCAAATTCATTCTGGCTTTTGTGCTGTTGCTCGTTACTCAGCTTATATTCTTCATAGCCAACCGCAACCTGTTTTCGCCTGTGGATTTCGGCGGTTTTATGAAAATACTCTGGGGCAACATCGTGTTCGGACTCTCCACCACCGCCATGGTGCTCAGCCCGTACATAGTGCTCAACGTGATACCCACCAGTCTGCGCTGGAACAAAATCTACAAAAACATCGCCGAGGTGTTTTACATCATCCCCGTGTTTGTGATGCTGATTGCCAACATGATAGACTCGGCATACTACACTTTCACCTTCCGCCGTATGACGTCGGAGATTTTCGGCTACCTTGGCGTGGGCGGCGACATGGGCAACCTCATACCTCAGTTTCTGAAAGATTTCTGGGTGTACCTTGTACTTTTCATCGCCATTATTTTTGTGCTGATATGGTGCAGCCGTCGCATAGTGCTCGAAAAACGTATGCCGCACCCCTACGGCACAACACTTTTCAAGGACAGCATCCTTTCGGTGATTGTGGTTGCCATTGCCGTGCTGATGATTCGCGGAGGCTTCATCTACAAGCCTCTCCGTCCCATCGACGCAAGCAAATACGCCACCTGCGACAACACATCGCTGGTGCTCAACACCCCGTTCTGCATTATCCGCACCTTTGGCAAAAGCAGCGGCCTGGAGCCGAAACACTACTATGCCGACGAAAAGGCCATGGAAAAAATCTTCACTCCCGTGAACATACCCCTTGCCGCCTCCGACACCACCGCCGCGGTACTCCCCGACAGCCTTGCGGCAACGCAGAAAAACGTGGTGATAATAATCCTCGAGAGTTTTTCGGAAGAGTATGTGGGTTTCCTCAACCCCGACAACAAAGGGTTTACTCCTTTCCTCGACTCCCTTTCGCAGCACAGCACCGTTTATCAGGGCATGTCCAACGGCAAACGTTCCATCGAGGCTATACCCGCAATACTGGCCGGAATGCCTTCCATTATGTTCGAGCCGTTCATAACTTCGCCCTACGCCACCAACAAAATAGAGGGGCTGCCGCAGGTGCTTAAACGCCACGGCTACAGCACGTCGTTTTTCCACGGCGCATACAACGGCTCCATGAATTTCGACGCCTTTGTGCAGTCGGTGGGCGTGGACAGCTACTATGGCAAAAACGAATACGTTGCCGATTGCGGCGACAACGGCTACGACGGCAACTGGGGCATTTTCGACGAGCCTTTCCTGCAGTTTATGGCCAAGAAAATAGGCACCTTCCGACAGCCGTTCTTCACCTCGGTGTTCACCATCTCGTCGCACCACCCCTACACCATGCCCAAGGAGCATGTGGGACAGTTCCCGAAAGGCAAGCACCCCATTTTGGAAGTGGTGGCCTACTCCGACTACGCACTAAAACAGTTTTTTGCCGCCGCCTCGAAAGCCGACTGGTACCAGAACACCATTTTCATCATCACCGCCGACCACACCGCACCGCCGATTTCACCGAAATACTCCACCGGCTACAATGTATATAAGGTGCCGATGATAGTCTTTGACCCGTCCAACGACACACATATTGTGAAAAACCGCATAATGCAGCAGGCCGACATAATGCCCACCGTGGTGGATATGCTGGGGATAAACGAACGGACAATGTCGTTCGGCAAAAGCGTGATAAACCCCGCCAACCCCGAATACCATATCTCCTACGGTAGCAGCGCCTACCAGCTTATCAAGGACAAATACTACATACGTTACGACGGCACCAAGCTGGAGGTGTTCGACCGCTTTGCCGACCCCGAACTGCAAAACGACCTCGCCGATAGCGACGCCAAAGCCTACCAGCCGGAGCTCAACTTCCTGAAAGCCATCATACAGCAGTACAACAACCGGATGATTGAGAACCGTTTGACAATTAAATAAGTAACTAACCATGATCGACCGCAAACGACTTCTGGTAATAATAAACCCCATCTCCGGTGTGGGACGGCAGAAAACCATCGAAAAGGTGTTCGCCGAGCACCTCGACCGCTCCCGTTTCGACTACGACATACGCTACACCGAGCGCGCAGGCCACGCCACCGACATAGCCCACGAAGGCTCGGCACAAGGCTACGACGCTGTTATCGCCGTGGGCGGCGACGGCTCCATCAACGAGGTGGCAAAAGGGCTGATAGGCACGGACACCACCATGGGTATCATACCATGCGGCTCCGGCAACGGCATGGCACGTCACATGCACCTGCCACTCACCCCCGAAAAAGCTATAGAGGTGATAAACAAATACCACACCGAAGATATCGACACCATCGACGTGAACGGCCACAGCTACGTGAGCATCGCAGGCGTAGGCTTCGACGCCCACGTGGCACGGCGGTTCCGCCTTACAAAAAAACGCGGCTTTGCGGGCTACGCACGAATAATGTTCACCGAATACCCACGCTACAAAGCCAAAGAGTACCGCATGATTATCGACGGCAAGGAATGCAGCCACAAAGCACTGATGGTGAGCGTGGCCAACTCCAGCCAGTTCGGCTTCAACGCCGCCATTGCTCCCACCGCCAGCCTCACCGACGGACTTCTGGATGTGTGCATTGTGGAGAAAGTGCCATATCTGGAACTGCCCATCACCGCCGAAATGCTGCTGATGAGCCACAATTTCGAAAAATCGGAGCATGTGGAAATTATTCAGGCAAAGGAAGTTACAATACTCAACAACGACTACCGCTGGATAAACTACGACGGCGAGGCGCTGAAACTCGACACCGAGCTGCATTTCAAGATAGTTCCAAAATCGTTAAACGTAATCTGCCATGGGGAAAAAGAATAAAAACGCCATCGGGGTGGTTTACAGCACCAATCCCGATTTCGCCTACCAATACGACGAGCCCGAAGAAGCCGTCACCCTGCCCCCTCAGCAGCAGGACCTGCGCGTGTGGCTCGACCGCAAACAGCGCGGAGGCAAGACGGTAACCCTCGTAACAGGCTTTGTAGGCACTGCCGACGACCTTGCGACTTTGGCCAAAGAGCTGAAAACCAAATGTGGCGTGGGCGGCAACGCCAAGGACGGCGAGATAATGATTCAGGGCGATTTCCGCGACAAAGTGCTCGACCTGCTCGCCAAAGCCGGATACAAAGCAAAAAAAGCGGGAGGATGAATTTGGGAGTAATTGATAGTTTATAGTTGAAAATTGAAAATTACTAAAATAATGAAACGCATTATATATACGGCATTGATTTATTTCTTTGGTTTGGCGTTGCTCTCATCGTCGCAAAAAACCGAAACGTCTGTCAATGCAAGTCAGCAAACATCAACTTGTGTTGGCGAACTGAAAGCGGCTTTCGATTACCTCAACGCTGTGAGGGCCAACCCCGCTGCCTATTCCGAAGAAATTGGCGTTGACCTTTCGGGTGTGGAGGCAAGGCCGGCTCTGGTTTGGAACGAAACTCTGGCCAAAGTTGCAAAGGAAAAAGCCGACGATATGGCAGCGCGCAACTATTTCGCACACGTCAACCCCGAAGGTTACGGCATGAATTATTTTATCAACAAAGCCGGATATGCTCTTGACCCAGATTGGGTGAAAGATGTTTCTAAAAACTTTTTCGAAAGTCTGTCGGCAGGTGTGGAAGGCGGAAAAGCCTTTATTATTCAGTTAATTAACGATGGAGGCCTTCCCAACGCGCAAGCAGGGCATCGCCAACATTTACTTTCGATGGACAATTTCTGGAAATCCTGCGTGGATATAGGCATAGGACAATCTTACAACGAAAATACCACCTATCAATGGTACACTTGCGTAATCATCGCAAAACATACATTTTGATGAACCAAAACACTATTAAAGAATTAATTCATTGAATATTAACACCTTAAATCCAATAAAACAATGAAACGTATTTTAATCCTTACAGTAATTATGGCAAGTGCATTAAGTTTAAGTGTGCCTGCATCGGCACAGAAAGCCAAAAACGGCAAAGCCAAGAAAGAAACCGTCATCAAGCTGAACGCTCCCGATATGGAAAACAGCGTAACTCTGATGGAAGCTTTGAAAAACCGTCAGACCAACCGCAGTTTCGCCACCCAGGAGCTGTCGTGGCAGCAGCTGAGCGACGTGCTGTGGGCTGCAGCCGGAGTGAACCGTCCCGACAACGGCAAACGTACCGCCCCCACCGCCCGCAACGCGCAGGAAATCGACATCTACGCTTTCACCCCTTCGGGAGTGTTCCTCTACGACGCCCCCAACCACGAGCTGAAACGCGTGGCCGACAAGGACTGCCGTAGCGGTCTCTACAACGGAGGCAATTTCGAGAAAGCCCCGCTGATTCTCGTCTATGTGGGCAATTTCGACAAGATGGAAGGTTTCAACGAGGAGGCACGCAATTTCTACAGCGCCACCGACGTGGGATTTGTAAGTCAGAACGTGTACCTCTACTGCGCCACACAGAACCTCAGCACCGTTATCTGCGGCAGCTTCAACCACGACCACGCAGGCAAAGTGCTAAACATCAAAAACGGCAAACTACTTCTGGCACAGCCTGTTGGCTATCCCGAGAAATAACATTTTTATCTTACAGCACAAACTCCGCCAATTATGACACTTAACGTAAAAAAACTTGTAGGAATACTGGCGTTGATGGTTTTCATTGCCATTGCCGCTTTCCTTATCGGTTATTTCAAATTTCTGGTAATTTGCATATTGGTGGCGTTTGTGCTTGCCCTTATCGGCGGCCACCTGATGAGCCTGCTGAAAAAAGTGACGCTGGGCAGGTGGCATATCCCCGTGTCGCTTTCGGCGGGACTGGTGCTGGTTGCCATTGTGGGTGTGGTGGTGCTGTTGTCGTACTGGATTTTCCCGCTGCTTTTCTCGCAGGTGATGCAGCTGGTTAATATGGACTCCTCGCGCATAGTGGAGTACGCCAGCAAGTACGGCGTGGAGCTGCGCCAGCTTCTTATCGACTACGGCTTTATCGACGACACCGAGAACTCTTTCGAGCTGCTGGTGAACAACACCCTGCTCGACATGATACGGATGATAGATTTCAAACAAGTGATGAGCGACACAGTGTCCACCACCGCCAACCTGCTGTTGGGCATTCTCACAGTGCTGTTCCTCACCTATTTCTTCCTCCGCGACCGCAGCTACTGGCGCGAACTACTCTACTCCGCCATCCCCGACAAATACACCGACGAAACGCACAATATTTTCCATAACTCGCGCCGCCTTATCTCCCGTTATTTTATCGGACTGCTGTGCGAAATGATACTGGTGACGCTGCTGCTTTTCCTCGGGTTCACCATTTTCGGGTTCCACAACGCTTTCCTCATCGCCGCCATCTGCGGTGTGATGGTGATAATACCTTATCTTGGCGCCGTCATCGGGTCGGTTTTCAGTTTTGTGATACTGCTGGTATCCACGCTCAACGTCTCCACCGAAAGTGTGAACATACTGCAGTTGCTGCTCACTTTCTACGGCATTTTCATTGTAGTGAAACTTATCGACGACTTTGTGATGCAGCCGCTAATCTACTCCAAGAGCGTCAAGGCGCACCCCGTGGAGATTTTCCTTGTGATACTCGTTGCCGGCAAGATAGGCGGTGTGCTCGGCATGATAGCCGCCATACCCGCCTACACGCTGATACGTATCTTTGTAAAAGAATTTTGGAGCAACTCCAAGTTTGTGAAACAATTCATCAAGGATTTGTAAATACGATGTGGGGCGCGCGCTCCGAGAGCGGATTGTAGTTTTTGCTAAACCCTTACTTTTTGGTAAGTTTTAATTTAAGGTTGGGATTTTCGGCCAGCATAGCATTTTTGTCGTAATAGAGCCAGCCGTTTTTGATGTAAAAAGCAATGCCCGATAAAAATGCAATTTGCGAATCCTCCGATTTATACGATTTCCCCTTTACGGCAATAGCCGGGTAGTCGGCTTTGGAAAAAGTGATTTCGATGTAATCGCACGTTTCACAAACGTTTTTTTCCCAATAGAAATAGTTTGTAACACCACCGAAAACGCAGGTGCCGCTACCCAGATAATACTCCACCTCTCCTTCGTAATTTTTTGTGGTCTTATAGGGATTGTTGATAGTAATTGTGCCTTCGCTGCCGTTGGCGTCGGTAAAAGAGTAGGAGCCCACAAAAGCGGCCGGCTTGGCAGTTGGAGCGGTGTTTTGGGCATTCATCACAAATGGGATAAGGGCCATTGCAAAAAGTATTATTTTTCTCAATTTTCTGGTGTGCGCTTGGTTATATACCATCAAGCCCGTCGGTTTTTTTTGATACATTGAAAACTTGTTTTTTTGTTATGCAAAAATACATTTTTTTCCCGACACTGCGGACATTAGGCTTAAAAACATACTCTATCGTTGTTTTCATAGAAAAAATAGTCCCTTGGAGTAGGTTTTGATATTCAGCAATTTAAATAGCCAATGGCGGACTGCGGGCTATTTTATATCGGTAAAAAAAGCCTTTATTTCCAAAAAAATCGTATCTTTGTAGTTTAAATAAATCAAACAATTAATAAAAAATAACAATATGAAAAAATTTAGTACATTTTTGGCAGCATGCCTGCTCAGCGCCACAATGGCCTTTGGACAACAGACAATGAGCATAAACAACGGCTCTTTCGAGCAATGGACCACCACACAGGGTTATGTGGCGATGAGCGTCTATCAACTTTTCGACGACTACATCACTCCAACAGGATGGCACACAATGAAATACCCTCTTGATACAAGTTTCACATACTCATTGGGACTTATACCAATACCCGTAAGCATACAAACAGATGTGCCTCTGCAGATAATGGACAAAGACACTGCAGGTGTTCCCGACGGCAACTATGGCGCCATGTTGCAGACATTCAAGCTTACTGATGTTTTGCCCGGTGTGGCATCGATGGGTATGTCGCTTGGCGAATTCGACACCGTGGTGATGCCCACCATTATGTCGATTGGCGAACTTGAGACCGAGCCCGTTATGCAGCTTATGGCTTTGCTGCCCAATCTGATGTCCGACCCCACAGCTCTGACAATGCTCGACACCCTCGATTTCAACAACTACTCCACCGGCGGTATGAACCTCAACGGTTTCAACCTCGGCAAACTCACCGGAAAATATAAATACGAACCCATCGTTGAAACATCCGGCGAAACCGGCGGCGTGATAATGATTGGCACCTACAACGACCAAGCCAGTGGCAAACGCAAAATCTGCGGTGGCGGTTTCAACCAAAACCTCGCCCACACCCACGCCTACACCGATTTCGAAGTGGACTACATGCCTTTCACCGACGACCCCACCATTGTTCCCGACATGCTCGAAATACTCGTTCTGTCGTCGGCTAGCACCACTATGGGCCAAGGCTCCAAACTGTATGTGGACAAATTCGAACTTGTTGAAAAACAAGAAGAAGGCATCGCTACCGCCAAGAATGAACCTTCGGTAAGCATCTACCCCAACCCCAGCAAAGGCAAAGTGTTCGCCGAACTCGACGCTCCCGCCAACATCCGCATCTTCAACCAGCTGGGACAGACCGTGGCACAGAAAAACAATGTTTCTGGCAAAGTGTCCTTCAACCTCACAACTCCCGGTATCTACGTGATGGAAGTTTCCGGCAACACTTTCCGCACCGTGAAACAAATTGTGGTTACGAAATAAGATTTGAATTTCCTCTAAATCAAAAAGGTGTGCCAAACGCACACCTTTTTTTTCTACATCCACAAAAAAAAGCGGCGACTATAAAGGTCGTCGCCAATACAATATTATAAATTAAATCTTTATTTCAGTTTTGCCAGAGCCTCTTTTATACGGCGGATGGCTTCGATAAGGAGATCCTCACTGGTGGCGTAGCTCAGGCGTATGCAGTTGTCGTCGCCGAAAGCGGAACCCATCACAGTGGCCACGTTGGCCTCGTTGAGCAGATAGAAAGCCATGTCGGTGGAGTTCTCTATCTTCTTGCCGTTGAAGCTCTTGCCGTAGTAGGCACTCACTTCGGGGAAGAAATAGAAGGCACCCTGCGGCAGACACACCTTGATGTCGGGAATCTCGCACAGCAGCTTGTAAACCAAATCTCTACGTTCGAGGAATTTGTTGCGCATGTCGATTATATCCTTGCTTGTGGTGGGGTCCATAAGCATAGCGGCAACAGTGGCTTTCTGTGCTATGGAGCAGGTGGCCGAGGTTACCTGTCCCTGCAGTTTGTTGCAAGCCTTGGCGATAACAGTAGGAGCGGCGATGAAACCAATACGCCAGCCGGTCATGGCGAAACCTTTTGCCACACCGTTGATGGTGATAACGCGGTCGCGGACGTTCTCGAACTGGGCTATGCTTTCGTGTTTGCCCACAAAGTTGATGTGTTCGTAAATCTCGTCGGCCATAACGAAAAGGTTGGGGTATTTGGCCACCACGTCGGCAATGCCTTTCAGCTCGTCCTTGGTGTAGAGCATTCCGGTGGGGTTGCTCGGGCTGCTGAACATTATCAGTTTTGTCTTGGGTGTGATGGCTTCTTCGATTTGTTTCGGAGTTACCTTGAAAGAGTTTTCGATAGTGGTTTTAACGTAAACGCATTTGCCGCCGGCCACACGTACTATCTCTTTGTACGAAACCCAGAAAGGGGTGGGGATTATAACCTCGTCGCCGGGGTTGATAAGGCACTGCACCAGCTGGTAGATGGACTGCTTGGCGCCGGTGGAGACCACAATCTGTTCGGGTTTGAAATCGAGGTTGTTGTCGCGTTTGAACTTGTGGCACACGGCCTCGCGCAGGTCGGGGTAGCCGGGCACGGGGGGATAGTGCGTAAAGTTGTCGTCGATAGCCTTCTTGGCGGCCTCTTTCACCAGCTCGGGGGTGTTGAAATCGGGTTCGCCGATGCTTAGGCTGATAACGTCCTTGCCCTGGGCTTTCAGCTCGCGGGCTTTCTGTGTCATAGCAAGAGTCTCTGACTCAGCCATTTGTAATATTCTGTCGGATAAAATTTCCATAAAAAGTTTGTTTTTGATGTTAGAAAAAAAAGTACCCCCACAAGGAATCGAACCTTGATTTAAAGTTTAGGAAACTTCCGTTCTATCCGTTGAACTATAGGGGCTCCCAGTATCGGGATATTTTATAACGTCGTTTGTGTAAAAATATTTTGTCATAACGAAAAAAAGTTTTACCTGAACGACTGCATGTCGATTAGTTTCTTGTAAATGCCACCAAGTGCGAGCAGGGTGTCGTGCGTGCCACGTTCCACAATCCTGCCTTTGTCCATCACAATTATCTCGTCGGCGTGCTGAATGGTGGAGAGGCGGTGTGCTATGATGATGGCGGTACGGTTTTGCAGAGCGTTGGCAAGTGCCTCCTGCACAAGATGTTCCGATTCGGTGTCGAGTGCCGAGGTGGCTTCATCGAGGATTAGTATCGGAGGATTTTTGAGCACGGCGCGGGCTATGCTTATACGCTGGCGCTGTCCGCCGGAGAGCGTCATACCGCGATCGCCGATGCGTGTGAGGTAGCCTTCGGGCAGCTGTTGTATAAATTCGTCGGCGTTGGCAATGCGGGCGGCGGCCATCACCTCCTCCTCGCTGTAGTGTGTGCTGCCGAATGCTATGTTGTTGAAAACGCTGTCGTTGAACAAGATGCAGTTTTGCGACACTATGCCTGTAAGCCGTCGCAGCGAGTCGATGTTGAGGGTTTTGATGGGATGTCCGTCGATGAGAATCTCGCCCTTTTCGCAGTCGTAGAAACGGGGCAGCAGGTCCACAAGGGTGGTCTTGCCCGCGCCCGACGGTCCCACAATGGCGATGGTCTTGCCCTTGGGGATGACAAGGTTGATGTCGCTAAGCACGTACACCGCACTGTCGGAGTTTTCCTCCTCGTTGTACGAAAACGACACATCCTTGTATTCCACCTTGTCGGCGAAAGAGTCTATCACCACAGCGTTTTCCTGTTCGGTGATGCCCTCGTCGGCATCGATAACCTCGAAAATGCGTCGTGCCGCCGCCGAGCCTTTCTGCAAGTTGTAGTAAGCCGTTATCACCGCTTTTATCGGGGGCAGAATTCGTGCAAACACAATTATGAAAAACACCAGCACCGACACCCGCAGACCGCCGTCGATGACGAGGCTGCTGCCGAAAATAAGCACTCCGGCAAGCACCACGGTGCCGAGTATCTCCACCAGCGGCGACCCCAGTTCGCGACGGTACACCACTTTCCTCATCCG
Source organism: Bacteroidales bacterium (assembly GCA_017443265.1). Classification (GTDB taxonomy): domain Bacteria; phylum Bacteroidota; class Bacteroidia; order Bacteroidales; family P3; genus UBA1219. The sequence continues at coordinate 40,956 of JAFSOU010000113.1, forward strand.
GTTGGTGTATTCCTCGTTGCTTTGGGCAAAACGCCTACGCATGCGGCTTTCGTTGCCGAAGGATTTTATAACGCGGATGCCCGATACCGTCTCCTCCAAAATGGAAAACACGTCGCCCAGCTGCGACTGTCCTTTGGTGGAGTTTCGTTTCAGGCTTTTGCCTATTTTACCTATCAACCACATCGTTACAGGCAGCACCAGCACGGCAAAAAGCACCATCTTGGGACTGACAAAAACCAGCGTTACACCGAACACCAGCACGTTGATGGGGTCTTTCACCAGCATCTGTAACGACGACACCACCGACCACTCCACATCGGCCAAGTCGTTGGACATGCGGCTGAGCAGGTCGCCGCGACGACGTTTGTGGAAAAACGACACCGGAAGAATGGTGATTTTGTGGTACATATCGTTGCGGATACGCTGCACAAGCCCGTTGCGGATGGGCGACAGGAAATACATGCCCATGTACCGGCTTACGTTGCTAAGCAGCGAGCAGGTTACGTAGCCAACCGACACCGCCAGAAGACATTTCATAACGCCGTAGTCGGTCTTCAGCTGGTAAAGCGTCCACGTAAGCCAGTCGGTGATGCCTGCCTGCGAGAATTCGAACTCGGGCTTGGCTGCAGGCGGGTCGGTAACACCGAACAGCAGCTCGATAAACGGCACTATCATGCCGAACGAGAAGAGTGCAAAAAAGACGTAGCAGATATTGAAAAAGATATTCAGCACTATCTCCTTAGGGAAAAAGCGCAGGTATCTGAATATCCTGAAAACGTCTTTCATCGCACAACGTCTGTTACAAAGGCTTTGCCGTTATTTCTGTTTGGCTATGCGGTACATCTCCCACGTGCCGAACACAAGATATACGAGGAACAGCACGGCGAAACAAACCAGAAACGCTTTGGCGGAAAGCCCGTCGTGACGGCTGGAATAGAAATAGATACTGGCCGCCAGAACTACGATGTGCAGGAACAGTTTGCCGAACTCCACAAGCATAAACGACTGCGGGAATTTCTTCGGATTTTTGGCAAGGGTGCGGCAGATGATGTGCTGCGAAATGTAGGCTATGGCCGAGAAATAAACCACAAGCGCAAAGTCGATGGGCAGCACGTATTTCACTTTCAAAAGCACAAGCACGGCCACAATGGCTGTAAGACAAGCCATCAACAAAATCAGACGCTTTAAAAAGTCTTTCATTTTCAATGGATTATAACAGCGGAGGGTCGTGGCGAAAGTCGTCGTAACCCTCCGCTATGGTTTATGTTTATTTTTCTTCGGGAATTTCTTCGTCGGTGCCGGAGATGGCGGCACGGATTTTGTTCTCTAACTCTTCAGCCAGTTCGGGGTTGTCGTTGAGCAGCTGTTTCACTGCCTCGCGTCCCTGTGCCAGCTTGGTGTCGCCGTAGCTGAACCACGAGCCACTCTTCTTGATGACGTTGTAATCCACGCCGAGGTCGATGATTTCGCCCACTTTGGAGATGCCTTCGCCGAAGATGAGGTCGAACTCGCACACGCGGAACGGGGGAGCCACTTTGTTTTTCACTATCTTAACCTTAACGCGGTTGCCCACGTTGCTGTCGCCGTCCTTGATGGCCTGTATGCGACGTATGTCGATACGCACCGAAGCGTAGAATTTGAGGGCGTTGCCGCCGGTAGTTGTCTCGGGGTTGCCGAACATCACGCCTATCTTTTCGCGCAACTGGTTGATAAAGATGCAGCAGCATTTGGTCTTGCTGATGTTGGCGGTGAGTTTGCGCAGTGCCTGCGACATCAGACGTGCCTGCAAGCCCATCTTGGAGTCGCCCATCTCGCCCTCGATCTCGCTCTTGGGGGTGAGGGCTGCCACGGAGTCGATTACTATGATGTCGATGGCGCCGGAGCGGATGAGGTTGTCGGCAATTTCGAGGGCCTGCTCGCCGTTGTCGGGCTGCGACACAAGCAGGTTGTCGATGTCCACACCCAGCTGTTTGGCGTAGCTGCTGTCGAAAGCGTGTTCGGCGTCGATGAAAGCGGCGATGCCGCCTTTTTTCTGTGCTTCAGCAATGGCGTGGATGGCGAGGGTGGTCTTACCCGACGACTCAGGTCCGTAAATCTCTATTATCCTGCCTTTGGGATAGCCGCCTATGCCAAGGGCCATATCGAGGTTGATGGAGCCCGAGGGGATGCTCTCTATCTCTTCCACAGGGGCGTCGCCCAGTTTCATTATCGAGCCTTTACCATAACTTTTCTCAATCTTGTCGAGGGTGCTCTGAAGTATTTTCAGTTTTTCCAATTTTGATGCATTAGCATCCTGTTGTGCGTCTTTTGCCATAAATATTTTGTTTTTTAATTATTATTCAATTTTGTTGGGATTGGTCTTGCCTTTTTTTCCAAACTATCACTATTGTAGCGTAATATAAAATAAACAGTATTGTGAACATAATATCGCCCAAAGCCACGTATGCTTTGCCGAGAATAACGACGGTGAGCAGCAGGATAATCAGTTGTGCAAGGGTGTAGCAGTGGAAGCCTGTTTTACGTAGTTTCCACATTGCCAAGGCGCCGTAGAACGACAATGCCCAGAACAAAGCCGTGATAAAGAAATAATATTGCGGCATCTGCGACAACGAATCCACGGCAACGCTAAAGACTTCGGAAATGGGCAGGGTGCCGTTGTTGTTCATTTCCACAATTGAAGGTGCGGCAAAGCCCAATATAATCGATGAAATAAATGTCATTCCGGCATTTACCATACTCAATACCAGCATGATATAGAAAAACACCGGAGGACGTACAGCGGGGGTGCCAGTGGATTGGCCGTTGTTTTCCGTAATATTGGGTTCGCTCATCGTTATATCATATTTATTTTGTGGAGTTCGTCGGCCATCTGCTGTTGCAGTTTGCGGGCTTCTTCGGCGGCACGCTGTGCGAAGTCCTCTCCCTGTGAGGCGTAAATTATCCCGCGCGAGGAGTTTACCAGCAGTCCGCAGTCATTGTTAAGTCCGTATTTGCACACTTCGGCCAGACTGCCGCCCTGCGCTCCCACGCCTGGCACAAGCAAAAAACTGTCGGGCACTATGCCGCGGATGGTTGTGAGCATGTCGGCTTTGGTGGCGCCAACCACGTACATCATATTTTCGGGGTTGCCCCATTTTTTGGAGGTTTCGAGCACGGTCTCGAAAAGCTGGCGGCCGTTTTCGCTGTTGCGGATAAACTGGAAGTCGAACGCCCCTTTGTTGGAAGTCAACGCCAGGAGTATCACCCACTTGCCCTCGTAAGAGGTGAAAGGCACAACGGAGTCCTCGCCCATGTAGGGGGCAATGGTCATGGAGTCGAAATTGAAATCGCCGTCGGGCGAGAGGAAGGCTTTGGCGTACTGCTGCGAGGTGTTGCCTATGTCGCCGCGTTTGGCGTCGGCAATGGTGAACACCTTTTCGGGAAGGGTGCGCAGGTATTCCATAGTCTTTTTCAGCGACACAAGTCCCGCAATGCCCATACTTTCGTAGAAAGCCAGATTGGGCTTATAAGCCACGGCGTAATCCTTTGTGGCGTCGATGATGGCTTTGTTGAAAGCAAACACGGGATCGGGTTCGGAAAGCAGGTGCTGAGGTATCTTTTTGAGGTCGGTGTCGAGACCCACGCAAAGGAACGACTGCTTCCTACGTATCTGTTCTATAAGCTGTTGGCGTGTCATAATATATTGTTTATTAGAATTTTACTTTGAATTGAATTTTGAATTCCTGTTTGGTGTTTCCGTCAATCTCGTCGTTGCCGGAGGAGATTTTCTCCTTGTCGGGATAGTACCAGATGGAGTAGCGGGCTATGAGGTTTATCTTGTCGGACATCTTCCAGTTGACGAACAGGTAGAAGCGCGAGCCTCTGCCGTTGTAGGCTGGCACCGAGAACTCGTATGTGAGGTCGCGCTCGTAGGCGTAGATGCGTGCGTCGTAGGCCGTTTCGAAAAGGGCGTAACGCATTGCGAAAGTGAAAGGTACTTTCTTCGGATTATAAACAACATCTTGCGAGATGAGGAACCCTGTGGTGTCGTATTTGCTCTCGGCGCTGAACCAGCAGTGCTCCACACGGGTGTTGAACGACCACTCCGAAGAAGGGGCGTATTTGAGGTTGAGTTGCAGGTTCTGACGTTTGTTGGGTTCCACCACGGTGGAGTACAAACTGTCGATGTTGTTGGTATTCTTGGCTTTGTTTTTGTAACGGTAGGTGAGCGATAGCGTGGCGCGGCGGGTGAGGTCTTTGGACAGTTTCACGCGGTAGTCGCTGCCCTCGGAGGGGGAATAGACCTGATATCGGAGCCACGGGAAACGGAAGATGTCGGCAGAGGCCACCATCGAGATCTGCCACGGCAGCACGGTGCGCAGGGCGGCTCCGAAGCCCTCTTCGTTCTGCACGCTGCTGTTCTGTCCCAGCGCTGTGGCGTAGAGGTTTTGGTATTCCACACCGTAGTTGCGGTAGTAGGCGCTGATAAGGGTGTTTTCGGTGGCGTTGAATTGCAGTCCGGCAAGTCCGGCAATATTGAAGTTGCGGTCCATCGCCATCTCGCCGAAGAAAAGGATGCGGCGCAGCAGGTAGGTGGCGTCGAGGCCGAAGTTGGTGTTTTCAGTGCCGGAGAAGGCGCTATAGTTGTCGGGACGCGGCTTGGGCTGCAACGGACTGCTGAGGGTCATGTGGTAGCCGGTGGCACCGATGGAGAGGTTGGTGCTTTTGTATTGCAGGTGCGCTCCGTAAAGGTCCTCGGTGATGTTGCCTTTCTTGTCCAGCTCGCTCTGGGTGCGGTGGTAGCCCGTCTCGTAGTAGCTTTGGAGGTAATCCTCTTCGGTGTCGTAGTTTTCGGAGGTTACAAGGGTGCCGTCGCGTTTCACGTGCGAGTAGAAAGCGGTGGCGGAAATGTGTTTGCTGATGCCTATTGTGGTGGCAGCACCATTCATAAAGCCGTATTCGGTGAAAGCGCCGGAGGGACGTATGTTCTGCGGGTATTTCTTCACTGTTCCGTCGCCGGCGAGGTTGAATCCTGCGCCTGTCCAAAGGGTGAGTCCCTGTCCAAACTGCAGCTGGTAGTTGCCTACGATAAACTGTTTCAGAAAACCGAAATCGTTGAGCATCAGGCTGAAGCCGTAGAAATCGTAGCCTTGCGGTTGGGAACCTTTAAAGAATTCCTCGCCTGCATCCTTGTCGCCCGAAAGGGAGAGCGACACTTTGTTCTTGTATTTGAAAGTGTAGCGGAAATAGGTGCGGAATGGGTCGCCAAGGTATTTGTCGTTGGTGTAGCCTTTCTGTTTCTCTAGTGTGGTCTTGTAGCCGAGGGTTATCTGGTTTTTGCCGTAGCGCAGCATATTTTTGAAACTGAACTTCTCGGGTGGCGGCACAATTTCCACCTTTACAAAAGGTGCAAGCAGACGGCGTGTCTCATCGTCGAAACCGTTGACAAACTCAAGCTCGTGTACGGTGAGCATCTGTCCGTTCTGACGAATGTACGATTTCAATGCGGCGGTTTGGAACTCGCTGATAAAGAACAGTTTCTGCAGGTCGTTGGAGGTGGTGTCGTTGAGGTTGATCGGGTCGTCGAGGAAATGTTCGAGCACCTCCATTATCTCGTCGCTCACACTCTCGTCGTCGTTCTGTTCGGCGATAAGCTCCATATACTCCTGCCAGAAGTCCTGATTGTCGTTTTGTGCCAATGCTGCGGACAATGGAAGAAGTATCAATGCCAGATATGCCCAGATTTTCCTCATTTCGACGTTTTGGAGAGTTTAAAATTTGTATATAGCTGATATTTGTGGCGTTATGCCAAGCGTGGGATGCACCTGCATAGCCAGATCCACGCCCCACGACTGGCGGTCGATGCCCACGCCGAAGGAGTAAGCCAACTGCTGTGTGGCGAAGCCGATGCGGGCGTTCACAAAGTCGAAGAAAGTGTATTCCAATCCGAAACGTAGGTCGCTGTCGCGATTCATATCCTTGACAAACTCAATAGTGCCGGTAGCGTTTTTGATGAAATTGTATGCCACCCCGGCACGGAACAGTGCGGGCACGTCCATCTTGACTTCGGTTTGGTAGTGTGTGGAAATGGGGTTGAAGATATGCACCCCGACGGTGAGGGTGTTGGTGGGATAAAACTGCAGTCCCACCCCGAAAGTGAACAGGTTGGCGGATTCGTAGCCAGCTTCGGAAACGCCAGAATGCAGGTAGTCGAATTCGGCGCCGAGCGAAAACAGATGTCCGAACTGCTGTGCGTACATCAGGTTCACGCGTTGTTCGTTGTAGTCGGCATTGCCGAAATGTGTGTAACTGGTACCGATGGTGCCGTTTTTGGTTACCGGTATGGCAAAGGCGACGCTTTTGTAGCTCAGCTCCGAAAGCAGGAAATTGTTGCGGAACGAGAGTCCCACCGCGGGCCTGTCCATACGTGCTATTCCGGCCACACTGCCGATACGCGACCAGAAGTCGTCGAGTGCCACCGAGCACCCTCCCATAGCGCCTCCCACGGCACTCTGCGTCGGAAAGGCAAATTGTGCGGAAACGGTTTCTACACAAAACGCCAAAGCAATAAGCAGTAGGTGTTTTTTCATATCTTGATAGTGAAAAATAATGTGCAAAGATATACTTTTTTTGCCGATTAAACAAGTATTTCCGACAAAAGTTTTACAACTGTCCGCGCTTGCCTGATTTTGTGTGGGTAACGCACGATTGGCTTTGGGCTAAAAAAAAGGGACAGCCGGAAAGCCGTCCCCTATTATCTGTATAGCCAAAGGCTTAGTTCTTAGGCACTTTTATGGTAGAGCCGTGGTTGTCGATTATATAGCGGTACCACCATTCGGGATATTGGGGCTGTTCGGGGAACACTGCCTGTCCCGGGCGTGTGCCGGTGGTCTCGAAATTGAAATCGCTACCTTTCTTGATGTTGCCGTCGATGTATTTCACCAGAAGCTGGTGGCTGAGGTCTTTCCAACGGGTGAACATCTGGTTGGCCATCTCTGACGAGAAGTTGTTGAGACGATCTTGGAGGTTTTCGTTGTTGTTGGCAAAATCTTCCGAAACATCATTGACGCGGTCGATGAAATTGCTCTCAAGTTCCGTTTGAACTTTTTGTATGTCTTTAATTACATCTTCGTAGCGCAGGTAGGCGAAGTTGCTCACTTGGTTGAAGAGCCAGAAAGCTGCTGTTTCGGAATATTCGAGCATGTTGCCGTTGCCTTCGCGGAAGCATTCGGGAATTTCGGTAATGCCGCAGAACATCGGGCAGTAAACGGTGGAATAGGTGTCGTCGACGCCGAACCACAGCACGCCGCCCACTTTTCTCGGGTATTTGCCGCGGCACTGGGCCACAAACGAGAAGCCTGTCTGCTGTGTCGAGGTGGCACGTTCGTGGATATATTCGTTGCCGTCAACCGAAAACGACATAGGACGCCAGCGGTAGGGGCATTTGAAAGGACCAGCTCCCACGTCTTTGGTCATATCCATAGGAGTGCCTTCGTAGTGGTCGCGCATAAGCATCATCATATCGTGCACGTCGAGCTGACGGTCGGGTTTAATCCACAGGGGCATACGGTTTTTAAGGTCGTAACCCATAGCATATTGCTCGTATTTATCCATCCCGCTGGCAACGCGGTTGAAGAAAGCGTACACACGTGCTTCGCAGGCGCGGGCACCGCTGAAGGTTACAGGGTTGTAGGTGTCGGAGAAGCTGAAATTTTCGTCGGTGCCTTTGTACAGACCTTTCATACGGGCGAATTCCACCACATCTTCGGCATATACCACATCAATGTTCTTGTCAAAAATCTTTTTCAGGTTTTTGCTGCTGATGCTGTTTTTGGATGCTTTCTCCATGGGGAAGGTGGTGATACGTGCCTGGTTGGCGTGGGCGCAGACATATCCGTCGGGGATGCGGCGTGCCACCCACACTGCTCCGTTGTTCCATTTCTTGTTGAGCACGGGTTTGCCTTTGATGGTGTCGTAGTGCGGTTTGCCCTTGCCTATCATCTCCATAATCCACACCTCGTCGGGGTCGGCGATGGAGAACGACTCGCCCTCGCTGGCATAGCCGTATTCGGCCACGAGCTCGGCCATCACTTTTATGGCTTCGCGGGCGTTTTTGGCGCGTTGCAGGGTGATGTAGATAAGGCTGCCGTAATCGATAATGCCGTCGCAGTGCTGCAGACAGTCGACACCGCCGTAGGTGGTCTCGCCGATAACGAGCTGGTACTCGTTCATATTACCCACCACGGAGTAGGTAACCTCGGCCTGTTTTATTTTTCCGAGCGGACGTCCGGAGTCCCAGTCGATAACCTCAAACTCGGTTCCTTTGGGAAACGATGCGGCGGCACGGTAATACAGCTCGCCGTAAAGCACGTGCGAGTCGGCGGCGTAGGTTACAAATGTGGAGCCGTCGGTGGTGGCTCCTTTGGTTACCAGAAAATTGGTGCAGGCGTTGGCCGCTGTTGCTATGGCCAACAGGCTGGCTGTCATACAGACACACAGCGTTTTAAATAACGTTTTTTTCATTGTTTATATGGGTATTTTATTTTTTTCGCAGTTTGCAAAGTTACACTTTTTTTTACAATTTTCGGAAAGAAATTTGCTTTTGTGGCGAAAAAATCAATTCTACACCTATTATTCCGCTTGTTTATTTGAACCTCGGGTGGTATTTGGTTATCGTTTCGCGCAAATATTTATGGTCGAGGTGGGTGTAAATCTCCGTGGTGGTGATGGACTCGTGTCCGAGCATCTCCTGCACTGCCCGCAAGTCGGCGCCGTTGCGCACAAGCTCGGTGGCGAAGGAATGGCGGAAACTGTGCGGACTTACGGTCTTGTGTATCCCCGCTTTCTCCACGGCATCCTGAATGAACAAAAAAACGTACTGCCGCGACAGCTTGCGTCCGAGCCGCGACAGGAACACGAAATTTTCGTTGCCAGGTTTTATTTTCAAATCGTTGCGCGAGCCGGTGATATAAAGTTTCAGCAACTCTATGGCACGGCGGTTTATGGGCACCCAACGCTGTTTGTCGCCCTTGCCCTGAATAAGCAGGCACTCGTCGTCGAGATAGAGCTGCGACAGACGCAGGTTTACCAGCTCCGACACACGCAGTCCGCAACCGTAAAGCACCTCTATTATCACGCTGTTGCGGAAACCGTCGTCGCGCGATTTGTCGAAAGTGGCAAGTATCTGCTCTATCTCCTCGTTGGAAAGCACGTCGGGCAGGTGGCGGGTTATACGCGGCTTGTCGAGCATATCGGTGGGGTTTTCGGAAATCACATCCTCGATGGCCAGATAATGGAAAAACATACGCAACCCGGATATAATACGACTTTGTGTGGTAACGGCTATATCGGTGTCGTTCAAGTCTTTGACAAAAGTCTGCAGGTGGTTCAACGTTACATCTTCGGGGTTGAGCCCCAAAGGCTTGGCGTATTTCCGGAAAAGCTCCACATCGTGCAGATAGGCTTCCACGCTGTTTTTCGACATGTTTTTCTCGAGATTGAGAAAGGTCTTGAAACTGCGTTTGTAGCGTTCCCACGTTTTGTCGATGGGGTCGGGGGTATCCATAAGTAGCAGTTTATCGCAGTTCGAAATCGTCGCCGAGGTACAGCTTGCGGGCGATGGGGTCGTTGGCAAGTTCCTCGGGGGTGCCCGATTTCAACACACTGCCCTCGAAAAGCAGGTAGGCGCGGTCGGTGATGTTGAGGGTTTCGTGCACGTTGTGGTCGGTGATAAGTATGCCTATGTTTTTGTCTTTCAGTTTGGAGACGATGCTTTGTATATCCTGTACGGCAATGGGGTCCACGCCGGCGAAAGGCTCGTCGAGGAGCAAAAACTTGGGGTCGGCGGCGAGGGCGCGGGCTATCTCGGTGCGGCGGCGTTCGCCTCCCGAAAGCTGTATGCCCTTGCTCTTGCGTATGTGCTGCAGGCCGAACTCGTCGAGCAACGACTCCAGTTTTTCCTGGCGCTGCTCTTTGTTAAGGTCGGTGAACTCAAGTATTCCCATTATGTTGTCCTCCACCGACAGGTTGCGGAACACCGAGGCTTCCTGTGCAAGGTATCCAACACCGTGCTTGGCGCGCTGGTACTGGGCCATTTTAGTAATGTCGGTGTCGTCGAGGAACACACGTCCGGAGTAGGGTTTTATAATGCCCACAATCATATAGAAAGTGGTGGTTTTTCCGGCTCCGTTGGGACCGAGCAACCCCACAATTTCGCCTTGTTGCACATTAACGCTGACGCCCTTCACAACGGTGCGTTTGCGGTATTTCTTTACTACGTCTTCAGTTCTTAGTATCATATATATATGTATAATGTCGTTAAAAAATCATACTATGCCTTCGCGCAGAAGGTCGTGCAGATGTATGATGCCGAGGTAACGGCCTTCGGCGTCGGTAACCACGAGCTGGGTTATGGAGTTGTTGCGCATTATGGCGAGGGCTGTGGCGGCAAATTCAGTGTCGCACACTGTTTTAGGCTTTTTTGTCATAATGTCGGCGGCTTTGAGGCTCTCCACGGTGGCGTTGGATTTAAGCATACGACGCAGGTCGCCGTCGGTGATGATGCCCTCCACGTTGTCGGAGCCGCTCACCACGGTGCAGCCCAAGCGTTTGCCAGTCATTTCGAGTATGGTGTCGCGGATGCTTGCATCGGGAGCCACCAGCGGACGCTCGTTGTTTTTGTAGATGTCGGAGACACGCATATACAGCCGTTTGCCCAAGGCGCCACCCGGGTGGTATTTTGCGAAATCGGTGGCCGAAAACCTGCGGCATTCTATAAGAGCCACGGCAAGGGCGTCGCCCATTACAAGCTGCGCCGTAGTGCTCGACGTGGGGGCAAGGTCGTTGGGGTCGGCCTCGCGCTCAACGGTGGTGTTGAGCACAATGTCGGCCTGCGAAGCAAGATACGACTCGGTGTTGCCAACAATGGCTATCAGCGTGTTGCCGGTATTTTTGATAAGCGGCACAAGTACTTTTATTTCGGGAGTGTTGCCGCTTTTGGATATACAAATAACCACGTCGTCAGGCTGTATGATGCCAAGGTCGCCGTGGATGGCGTCGGCGGCGTGCATAAAAATTGCAGGAGTGCCTGTCGAGTTGAGGGTGGAGACAATTTTGTTGGCTATGTTGGCACTCTTGCCGATACCAGTGATAATAACCCTACCTTTGGCCAAAAAAAGTGTTTTTACAGCCTCCGGAAAGTTGTTATCCAACAAATTCCCCATATTTTCGATAGCTTTTTTTTCACAGCTAAAAACCTGATTAGCAATATCTTTTAGCTCTTTATCGGTTTTCATCACAAAAAATATTTTGTTATTTGAAAAAAAAATGATAACTTTACAAAACAAAATTATAACGCAAAAGTACGAAAATATTTATACTTTGAGCGAAAAAATTTGACAAAAACAAGGCAGATTTCATCTAATGGCAACAGTATCAGGAAAAAAGAAAAAAGTAGAAGACATCGACTTGGACGGTGCGTTGAAGGAATATTTCGGTTTTGACAGTTTCAAAGGCGACCAAAAAGAGATAATCCGCAACGTGCTTATGGGCAACGACACCTTCGTCATCATGCCCACCGGCGGTGGCAAATCGCTTTGCTACCAGCTGCCCGCCGTTATATCGGAAGGCACCGCCATAGTGGTGTCGCCGCTGATAGCCCTGATGAAAAACCAAGTGGACGCCATGCGCTACAACTCCGGCAAAAACTGCGTGGCGCATTTCCTCAACTCCACCCTCAACCGCCAACAGACCAAAGAGGTGAAGGACGACCTCGTGGCCAAAAACACCAAACTCCTCTACATCGCCCCCGAAACCCTCTCCAAGCCCGAAACCATCGATTTCCTGAAAAAGCTGCCGATATCGTTCTTCGCCATCGACGAGGCCCACTGCATATCGGAATGGGGACACGATTTCCGCCCCGAATACCGCCGTTTGCGCGAAGCCATCAACGCCATCAACAAAAAAGTGGCCATACTCACCCTCACCGCCTCGGCCACCCCTAAAGTGCAACACGACATCATCGTGAACCTCGGCATGGAAAACGCCAAGGTGTTCATATCATCGTTCAACCGCCCCAACCTATACTACGAAGTGCGTCCGAAACCCAGCGACGCCATGACCCTCAACAAAGAGATAATACGTTTTATAAAAGAAAACCCCAACAAATCGGGAATAATATACTGCCTTACACGAAAGAAAGTGGAGGAAATTTCCGAACTGCTCAGGGTGAACAACATACGCTCACTGCCCTACCACGCAGGCCTCGACACCAAAACACGAAACGAAAACCAAGACAAATTCCTGATGGAAGAAGTGGAGGTGATAGTGGCCACCATAGCTTTCGGAATGGGCATAGACAAACCCGACGTGCGTTTCGTCATCCACTACGACATACCCAAAAGCCTCGAAGGCTACTATCAGGAGACCGGACGCGCCGGGCGCGACGGCGGCGAGGGCAAGTGCATAGCCTTCTACTCCGACCACGACGTGGAAAAACTGTACAAATTCTTCAACGAAAAAACCGCCGAAGAACAAGAGCAAGCCAACCAGCTGATACAGGAGATGGTGTCGTACGCCGAGTCGTCGGTATGCCGCCGTTTGAACATACTCAAATACTTCGGCGAGGACTACAACGTGGAAAACTGCGGCAACTGCGACAACTGCCTGCACCCAAAGGAACGCATCGAAGCAGAGGAAGATATGGTTTACGCCCTGAAAACCATCGTGGCCACACGCCAGATGTTCAAAACCAAAGTGATAATCGACGTCATTATGGGACGCACCAACAGTTTCACCAAAACCCACATGCACCACAAACTGGAGGTGTACGGCAAAGGCAAGGACAAAGACGAGCTGTACTGGAAAGCCGTCATCCGCCAAGCCATTTTCGAAGGCTTCGTAACCAAAGAGATAGAACAGTTTGGCGTGCTGAAGATGACTCCCGTTGGAGTGAAATTTATCATCAACAGCCACCCGATATATATAACCCCCGACCACGACTACTCCGAAGTGTCCACCGACGACACGATAACGATGAACGGCACCGCTGCCACATCTGCCTCCGGCGACGACAAACTGCTGCCGCAACTGAAACGCCTGCGCAAAGACATTGCCGAAAAAGCCAACCCGCCAGTACCACCCTACGTGGTGTTCGAAGACCGCTCTCTCGACGACATGACCATACATTACCCAATCACCATTGAAGAAATGGGAAATATAATAGGTGTGGGAGCCTCCAAAGCCGAAAAATACGGACAGCCTTTCATCGAACTCATCAAAGCCTACGTGGAGGAAAACAACATCGAGCGCCCGCAGGATTTCAAGATACGCTCGGTTGGCAAACGCAGCGTGAAAATCAGCGTGCTACAGGCCATCGACCGCAAAGTGCCTTTCGAAGACATAATGGACCAGCAGAAAATAGATATGGACGAACTGCTCTCCAATATGGAAAGCATTGTGTCGGCTGGCAACAAGCTGAGCAATATGGACTACTACATTCAGACCTACGTAGATGAAGATGTGTACGAAGACCTGATAGACTATTTCCTCAACTCGGAAACCGACTCGGTGAAAGCCGCCCTCGAGGAATACGCCGACGACGATGACGTTACCGAGGACGACATACGCCTTGTGCGACTGAAATTCCTTTCCGACTACGGACACTAAAAAACATTCAGCAATAAAAAAAACGGCGGAGTCTGGTACTTCCGCCGTTTTTATTTTATGTATTCAAACTGTTTAGTCTTTCAGAATCTCGTAAAGCTCTATCTCGTAAACCACAATGGCATCGCCGGGGATATTCAGTTCGGGACTTCCGTTGGCGCCAAAAGCCAGGTGCGAAGGTATGTAAAAAATGTAGCGCGAGCCGGCGTTCATCAAAGTCAGAGCGTATCCCACACCCTGCATAACGTTTACCGGAAGGTTAATTATTCCGCTGGTGCCGAACGAGTTGTCGAACACCGTGCCGTCGAGCAACCGGCCTTCGTAGTTGAAACGCACACGCATATTTTCGGGAGCCTTGGGGCCTTTGCCCTCTTTAACTACCTTATAATATATGCCGCTGCGCTCGTCGAGTTTCATCTGCGGGTCGCCCTGGGCCAACTCTTTCAGCTGTTGCTGCTGTTTTGCATAAGCCTCCTTTGACTTTTCCTGCTGGGCCAAGAACATTGCAGCAGAAAAATTGTCCAAATGTTTTTGGTATGTAACATTGTCCACCATAGACTCCTTACCGTCGAGAATGGTTTCCACAGCCTTTAATATAACCATCTTGTTGAGTTCTACATTGGATTGCATCAATCCCCGGGCAAAATTCTCCCCCAAAACCCAGCTCATAGTGTCGCTGGTGGTTTTCAGTTCAACTTTGGACTCCTGCGAATTGCACGATGTTGCCGAAAACAAGAGCGTTACGGCAAGCGCAAGACTTAAAAAAACATTATTTCTTTTCATTATTATGTGTTTTTGTAAATGTTAGTATCCTAAAATTTTAAGCATCGACTTGTGGCTCTGCTCCTTGGCAAAAAGTTTGGTGTAGTAGTCGCCGTTTTCGTCGAGACCGATGATAATATGTTTGGGTGCCGGTATCAGGCAGTGCTGTATGCCGCCGTAGCCGCCGATGCTCTCCTGATAAGCTCCGGTGTGGAAAAAGCCGATGTACAGGGGTTCGTCTTTTTGCAGTTTTGGCAGGAAAATGGCGTTGGCATGGGCGTCGTTGTTATAATAGTCCTGGCTGTCGCAGGTGAGGCCGCCGAGGAAAACGCGCTGGTACTCCTTGTCCCAGTTGTTGATTGGCAGCATTATCCACCTTTGGTTGAGCCCCCACGAGTCGGGCAGAGTGGTTATGAAAGAGCTGTCTATCATGTACCAAAGCTCGCGGTCGTTCTGCTGTTTCTGGTCGATGATGCTAAAGAGAGTGGCACCGCTTTCGCCAACAGTGAAGCTACCGAATTCGGAGAAAATATTGGGCTCCGGCACGCCCCGATTGGTGCAGATATTCTTTATCTGGGCCAGAATTTCTTCGGCCATATAGTCGTATTCGTAGTTGCTTACAAGCGAATTTTTGATGGGGAAACCTCCACCTATGTTGAGCGAATCCAGTTCGGGGCATATCTTTTTCAGGTCGCAATACACGTTCACGCACTTGGCCAGCTCGTTCCAGTAATAGGCCGAATCTTTTATTCCGGTATTGATGAAAAAATGCAGCATCTTGAAAGTGAATTTTTTGTTGCCCTTTATTTTATCCTCGTAAAACGACACTATGTCGTTGTACCTGATGCCGAGGCGCGAAGTGTAGAAATCGAAAGTGGGCTCCTCCTCCGACGCTATGCGTACGCCCAATTTAACCGGTTCGGCAGGATTTTCTATGGCTTCGTCAAGCAGGTTTATCTCGTTTTTGTTGTCGATAACGGGAATCATATTGTGGAAACCGTCGTTTATCATCATGGCGATGTTTTCGATGTACTGCGGACGTTTGAAACCGTTGCAGATGATAAAGATGTCCTTGGTTATAAGCTCTTGGTTGTACAGCTCCTGAATAAGGTTGATATCGAACGCCGACGAGGTCTCGAGGTTTACGTCGTTTTTCAGCACTTCCTCCAGAACGAAGGAGAAATGCGAGCTTTTGGTGCAGTAGCAGTAGTTGTATGTGCCTTTGTAGTCCACCTTGGCTATAGCCACATTGAACAGGCGTTTGGCGCGCTGGATCTGCGAACTTATCTTGGGCAGATAAGTGATTTTCAAGGGCGTGCCGTACTGCTTTATAACCTCCATCAACGGTATGTTGTGGAAATACAGTTCGTTGTCGATAGTCTGAAATTCGTCCTGCGGATATTCAAACGTCTGGTCAATCAAATCGATGTACTTGTTTTTCATCTTTTTAAATGTAATTTAATCGGATTGCCTGTTTTTTTTCAATTTAAGTGAGACGGATTGTCCGTTTTTCACACAACAAAAATACATAAATTTTACGAAAGTGGGGCGAATTTATTGCCTTAAATCACATATTTTCTCATAAATCACACTCAATCAGATTGTTGCAGAGAAGACTTTTTTCTTATAAAACTCCTTTTCGCACAACTTTTATCGTTTGCAGGTGCCAAAACAGACGCTTTTTACGTAAACCAATGCCAAATTAAACGAGATATGGTTTTATAGTGGCCTGATTTTTAAAACAATAAATATTTTTTTGAAAAACTGATGAAAAAAACGTATATTTGCAAACGCAAAATAAGTTTAATTCATTTACTAAAAAACAAAGAGACATGAAAGTTATACGCATTTTATTGGCTGCAGCCCTGCTGCTTACTAGTTTCAGCGCCAACGCACAACGCCACCACCGCGGCAGCGACCGTCTGGGCGAGTTCTATTTCGGTTTCGACGCTGTGGCCCCACTTGGAGAATTCAACAAAGCCGCCGAAGCCATCGGAGCAGGATACGGCATCTTCCCCCTCAACGAGGAAAACGTAGGTTCCAGCGCCGCGTTCGGCATTGGTCTTTCTTTCAAATACAGCTTTGCGTTCAGCATCATCGACGACCAGTGCTCGGCAGGTCCTTTCGTGGGCATCGACGTGGCTTGGAACAACCTCGACAAAAGCGTGCGCAAGGTTTTCAACGATGTGAAAGCCGACGTGCCCAACTATATCAACATGCCCATCATGATTGGTGCCAACGGCCGTTACTATTTCAACGACGTTTTCGGCGTTTCGGCTGAGTTCGGTATCGGTGCCGACATGCTCTACATCACACCGCAAGGCTGGAGCGACTGCAAACAAAAATATGGCACAGAATTCGCCCTTGCCTGGCAGGTGGGCGCAGGTGCTTATTTCGGCAGACACGTGAACGTGGGTGTGCACTACTACAGTTTCGGCAGACATACCACTGTCGAGACCGACAAGACTTACGAAAAATATATGGGTGCCCTGATGTTCAAACTCGGTTTCTGCTGGTAAAAAAACCATAAACAGATATGAGAAGCAACTTCTTTGGAAAATTAATTATTGCCCTCTCAATATTCTCGTTGTGCGGGGGTTACGCTTTTGCTCAAGGAGTACACGAAATAAAATTCAAAGGGACCTTCCCTTTTGGTGACTTCAAAAAAATTAGCGAGACCAAAGAAATGGAAAACGATATAATCAAAAGCGGAGCTGCTGTTGGTGCCGGCATTGGTTACAGATACCATTTCAACATAGCTAGCGGCTTGGGATTGACTATAGGCGGTGATATTTTATGGAATATGACCAAAAAAAAATACCGCGACATCTGCAAAGACCCGATTCCTGAAGACACTATACCTCCCATAAACCAAACTCCTCCGCAATACCTGAATTTCCCGTTTGTGGTCGGGGTGAACTACCGCCTTCCGCTTGGCAGTTCGAACAACTGGTTTGCTTTCTTCGGAGCATACGGCGGACTTAATGTGCACTATACAACGTCAACAGGTTGGAAAAATTTCGAAGTGCGCTACAAACCCGTTCTGTCGCCTTGCCTTTCGCTCGAAGCAGGTTTCAATTACCGCCAATATTCGCTGAGTATCGAGCTGATGACACTCGGACAGCCCACTATCACCGGAAACGGCAACGAAGATTTCCAATGTTTCCACATTCTTGACAAAAAACGCGACATGCTGTTGGGCAACATTGTATTCTCTTACAAACTTATCAAACAAAAAAGAGAATGGAAACCCACACGCAAAACCATTCTTGAGCTCTAGTGCCTCCGACAAACTTTATCGATGGATAATAACAGCAACCCACAAATTATCGATATCAATATGGTTTCATCTCAACAAGAACCGGACAAAGATCTTTTGGCTACAGCAAAGACCTCTATGGTGCTGGGCATAGTCTCGCTTGGTGCCTGTACCGTAGGCGACCCGGCTGCCATTGTTATTTCCATAATAGGTCTTGTAAAAGCAAAAAAAGCAAAAAAAATTGCGGAGGCAAGCGACCTCCACTCTTGCGACAATTACATTTCGGCCGGTCGCACAACCTCCACCATCGGATTGATTCTCGGCATTGTGCTTGTGGTATTGTTGTTTTTACTCTATTTTGCAGCCTTTCTTTTGGGGATTTTTATGGCAATGAACGATTGATTTGCCATTTGCCGTTTGTCAACAACATTGTCCTGCAGATTGTTATATCTTAGGGAGATAGTTTTTTTATCAATTGCCATGCTTTGCGTTCAGCCCCTGCCCTGCCTAACTTTCATCAGGTACCAGTTTTTCATTATCGCGTTGCTGTTGGCGGGTTTCCAAAAGCGGCGGCAGGTGCCGTTGGTTCGCATCTCCTGCAACAAAGGCTGGCAGACCTCCCACTCGCCCAACTCCCCTTTTTGTGATGGCTTGAAATATTCTACTGGCACAAAACGCTTTACAAAACCTCTTAAAATTTGTTTTTGAGGATTGAAGGACTCCTCTTTTTTGGCAAAACCTATATTATTTTCTTCGAAAATTTTCAACAAAGTGGCATTGTAAAGTCTGCAGTTTTGAAGCTGTTCAATGGGCAGAAAGCGGAAAACATCCATCAACTGCGTGTCCCACAGCGGCATACGCACCTCGTAGCCGAAAAACTCATACACCCGAGCCGAGTTTATTATGTTGTGTGCCTGACGGTTTTGCAAAATAAAACTCTGGTAGGCCGAATAGGGTGTAATGCCCTCTACTAGAAGTGTTTGGAAATATCCAAATATATACTCGCTGACACTCCGACGGTAGCCGTATTCGTTGGAAATGTACATTATCTTGCGGGTGAGCGAGGCGGCAGTGTCTTTGTCGGTAACTCCGGCCTTGGTAATGTGGCTTCCGGCGAAGAAATCGCCCGAATGGCCGGGCACAAACACCACGTCGGACGAAAGGCAGCCCATCGCACGCAGTTTCTTGATGGCGGCAAATTCGAACATCCAAGCAAAATTGCTGTAGTTGCCCAAAAAACGGTAATAGCATTCAAATTCCGACTTGTCGGCATAGCAAAGCTCCTGCGTCTGGGTGTCGGAAATGTCTATATTGTAATGTTTTATGCCAAGTCGGTTTGCCACCTGCTCCGCCGTACGGCATTCGGCAGAGCCCGTTTTGCCAACGGTATAGGTCAGCACATTGTCGTAGCCGTGTTTTTTCAGCATCACGGCTATCAGCCTCGAGTCGTAGCCGCCACTCAGCGGTATCACCACCTGACGGCCTGCACACGAGCGCACAAGCCTTTCGGCAACGGCGTCGAGAACCTCACGCAGCTGTTGCGCGGTACAAGACCTCTCCTCCGACTTTTTGCAGAAATATGTGCGATACGGCTTTTGATCCCAGCCTTTTGGGGGTTGCCAAAAAGCATAATGCGAGGGACAGACTTGAAAAATGCTGTCAATCAGAGTACTGCCTTCCAGGGTGGCTCCGGTGGCGTTGTAGAAATCCACTTTCCTGCAGTCGGCAATGCCCTTTGCGGGAAAAGTGTGTGGGTTGTCCGAAAGCTGTCCCGAAAGTGTGAAATACATTGGGTAGGTACGTGTTGCATCGACGGCGGCGGCTTGGAGAGCGGGCTTGTCAATAACCACGGAGAAAAGTCCGTTGGCATCGGCAAGTTTGGATTGAAAGGTGGTTTCGGAACTCACTTCGTCGAAAAAGGCAAGCAACGAGTCGCCCTGCAAAAGGGTGTTGCTTTTGTCGTAGCAATAGCCTCTTATAAAAGTTTGGCCGTTGCCGTACCAGTTGGGGGATGTTAGTGTCAGTTCCATAGGGGAGGGGTATTGCTGAGGTGGTTTATTGAGATTTTTTCGGAGACTTCGAAAAAGGCGAAGAAAGTTTATAATACAAATAATATTTTTAGCTCTATTTTTTTCTGATAATAAACCAGCCTATTTGCGGGCAAAGGGCGTAAGTTTTGTCGTCTTGCGTAAGCCCCACAAAGCCGGCGCAAAGTTGTAGCATAGTGGTGTCATTAACCGAAATAAATTGTAGCGGGACGGCAGTTATTTCGGGTGGAAGATTGCTTGCTACATCGTACAGCGACTGCAAATTGTTTCGGAAAGTCTCGGGGGGGTCATTCTTCCAATAGTCTTCACGGAAATTCAAGTCGTTGTAAGGAAAGAATTTCACTATCCAACCGTCGGCGAGAGAGGATGGGTCGCCACAATCCGCTCCTGGCAATTCGTGTATCTTGAACATTCCACGCCAGAAATCGCGGTCCACTTCGCCTTGTGCAGCAAGGACTATTTTACGCAACACAGGCACCATCTCATCCACCCACCAGTCGAGCTGATAGCGGCGGAGCCATTCTACACGGTCCACGATGCTCTGCCAGTCTTCAGGTGTTCCTTCAAGTATTACTTGCGGTATGCCGCAGACGGCAATCAACTCGAAGTCGAAATACTCCTGAAGGGCTGCCATGATGGTGAGCTGCGAGGCGGCACGGGAAACGGTGGTAGTGGTGGTGAAATCGGCGGTGAGCATGTTGACAAGGCTGTCACCGGTGTAGCCTGCTATTTGTTTGGTGAACTCGGGAAACACCTTTTCCCACTGACGAGTGTCGGGGTTGTCAAGGCTGATTACATCGTTATATACGGTGAGCGTCCGTTTCCCTTCGAAATCAACAAAGAGATGTCGCAAAGCCTCTGCGTTATGGTCCACATGCTGTGCAAACCCTTGGCAGATAACGAGCCATAGGGCATCGGGAGAAAGCACGAAAGGACGATGCTGGGCGTATGCCATATACATACCGTTGAAAAAGGGATGCTCAGCTCCATACACCAACAGAGATGCTATGCGGTTATGTGCCACTATACGGAAATCATCCATATCCTGCTCTGCGAGCGTCTGTTCCAAAAGTGCGTCGTAAGTTGCTGTGGGCAGGACATTTTTAGGAGGCTCCAGCTCCTCAATGTCGATGACAATCCGTTTATTCTGATGCTTAT
The DNA here is from genome assembly GCA_017443265.1 of Bacteroidales bacterium. Lineage (GTDB taxonomy): Bacteria > Bacteroidota > Bacteroidia > Bacteroidales > P3 > UBA1219. The sequence goes on from JAFSOU010000113.1 coordinate 61,824, forward strand.
GTTCATGCGCAGCGCAGGCACATAACAGCAATGTTATAATAATGATGGAAATACTATGTTTCATAAAGGCATGCTTTTCTACTCTTTCCCCCAGTTCTCCCTGTCGAGGCTGCGGAAGTTGATGGCTTCGCTGAGGTGGTCGACGGAGATATTCTCGGCTCCTTCGAGGTCGGCTATGGTGCGCGACACTTTCAAAATACGGTCGTAAGCGCGGGCGCTGAGGCCTAAGCGGTCCATGGCGGCCTTGAGAATGGTCTGCCCTTCGTCGTCGATGACGCACACTTTGTGGAACAATTTTGGACCTATCTGGGCGTTGCAGTGTATGCCGGGGTAGTCCTTGTAGCGCTCCTCCTGAATGGCACGGGCTTTTATCACCCTTTCGCGAATCTGGGCGCTGGTTTCGGTGGCTTGTTTGTTTATCAGCTCCTTGAAAGGCACCGGAACAACCTCCACATGCAGGTCGATACGGTCGAGCAGCGGCCCGGATATTTTGTTAAGATATTTATTTACTGCTCCCGGAGGACAGGTGCAGGGTATTTCGGGATGGTTGTAATAGCCGCAGGGACAGGGGTTCATGGCTGCCACCAGCATAAAACTGGCGGGATATTCGGTGGTCATGCGTGCGCGCGATATGGTAACCTTGCGTTCTTCCATAGGCTGACGCAGCACCTCCAGCACCTGACGTTTGAACTCGGGCAGCTCGTCGAGAAAAAGCACCCCGTTGTGTGCCAACGAAATCTCGCCCGGCTGCGGGTTGCTGCCGCCGCCCACAAGAGCCACGTCGGAAATGGTGTGGTGCGGACTGCGGAAGGGACGCACGGCTATAAGGGCGTCCTCGCGGCGCATCTTGCCCGCCACGGAGTGTATCTTGGTGGTTTCCAGCGACTCGTATAGGTTAAGCGGGGGCAATATCGAAGGCATACGTTTGGCAAGCATCGTTTTTCCGCTGCCCGGAGGGCCTATCAGTATCACGTTGTGTCCGCCAGCGGCGGCAATCTCGAGGGCGCGTTTGATATTCTCCTGCCCTTTCACGTCGGCAAAATCGAACTCATATTCGTTGAGACTTTTGAAAAACTCCTTGCGGGTGTCGAACTCGGTTTTTTCTATGGTTCCGGTGCCTTCGAAAAAGTCGATGACTTCCTTGATACTTTCTGCGCCGTACACTTCGAGGTCGTTTACAATGGCGGCCTCGCGGGCGTTGGCTTTGGGCAGTATAATGCCTTTGAAACCTTTGTTTCGCGCCTCGATGGCAATGGGCAGAACGCCTTTGATAGGCTGCAGTCCGCCGTCGAGCGACAGCTCTCCCATTATTATGTAGTTGCTTACGTCGTCGGCTTTTATCTGTTCAGAGGCGGCAAGTATGCCTATGGCAAGGGTGAGGTCGTAGGCGGAGCCCTCCTTGCGTATGTCGGCGGGAGCCATGTTTATCACCACTTTCTTGCCGGGTATGCGATATCCGAACTGGTGCAATGCCGAGTCGATGCGCTGCTGACTCTCTTTCACAGCGTTGTCGGGCAGTCCCACCAAAGTAAAATTCACTCCTTGTTCCACACTCACCTCAACGGTTATCGTCAAGGCGTTTACTCCATAAATAGCACTTCCGTAAGTCTTTACTAACATATCTTTTATTTTTTATTAAGTTTGAGGACCACTTTCTCGTACATCTCGCGGAATTTCTTTGGGTTTTGTGAGTAATAGTCCAAACTCCTTTCGAACTGCTCCTTGGTGGTGCCGTGTTTTTTGAAAATCTGAGTGTAAGTGTAGTTTATCTCTCCTATCATAGTATCGCATTCGTAATCGGTGATGAGGGTGAAATAGGCATCGGCGGTGTGCATCTCGGTAAGCAGCTCAATCATTGTTTTTTCCTTTATAATGCCTTCCGGCACCTTGTTTTTGTTGCAGGCAAACATCAACAGTGCTGAAAATAAAAGGGCAGCAGCGGTAAAATGTCGTAATGTGGTCATAGTCATATTATTAAAGATGTTCTAAAAGTGGCGCATTCCGGGATTGAAAAAAGGGTTGAACACTTTTTCGTTGGCGATGGTGGAATTGGGACCGTGTCCGGGATACACCTTATAGTCTTCGGGCAGGGAAATCACTTTTGCCCTGAGGTTTTCCATCAGCTGCCCCATATCGCCGGTGGGCAGGTCGGTGCGGCCTATGCTTCCACAGAAAAGGGCGTCGCCGGTAAACACCGCCTTGTCGGAATGCATGCAGAAACAGAGACTTCCTGCGGCGTGGCCGGGGACAAAAAGCGCCTCCATACGACTGTGGCCGAACTCGATGGTATCACCTTCGTCGATGGTCGTTACCGGAATATCGCCCAAAACACCTGTGTCGAATCCCAACACCGAAGCGTAAATCTCGGCCTGACGCATGATTTTCTGCGAATCGGCGTGCAGATAAACCTTGGGTTGGTACTTGTCGTACATCCATTTCAGTCCGGCGATATGGTCGAAATGCGTGTGTGTGAGCAGTATGGCCTCTACTTTCAGACGATGGTCGTCGATGAAACCCTCCAATGATTCGTTTTCTTGGTGGTTTTCCATCCCTGGGTCTATCACCACGCACGAAAGGGTTTCGTCGTAAACAAGGTATGTGTTCACCTCAATATGGTTGAATACAAATCGTTCAATTTTTGCCATAGTTTGCTGTTTTTCGTGTAGTTGTAATGTGTTATCGGCTATTTGTTCCAATATTCGCAATCAATGCAAAGGTACGTTTTTATTTTGAAAAAACGAAACATCATTGTGCACGGCGGCGGAATTCGGCACAGAAAATGCCGGTGGCCACCGAGGCATTCAGCGACTCGCAAGTCCCTCCCCAGTTGGGAATCGACAGTTTCTGCAATTTCTCGGCCAGCTTGGGTGAGATGCCCTTCGACTCGTTTCCGATAACAAGTACCGCATTGTCGCTCAACGATGTTTCAAACACATTTTTCCCGCCTAGGGCGGCTCCATACGTTGCTTTGCCGTGTTTTTGGCATTGTGCCACAAATTCCTCCAAGTCGGCATAATGCACCTGTGTGCGGAACACGCTGCCCATCGAAGCCTGTACCACCTTGGGATTGAGGTAGTCCACCGTGTCGGGGGTGCATACTATATGCCGCACTCCGCACCAGTCGGCGATACGTAATATAGTACCCATATTGCCGGGGTCCTGAATGCGATCGAGAGCCAGAACAAGGCCTTCGACTGTGGCGTCGGCGGGCGTGGGCTGCGGCTGACGGGCCAGAAGCCACACTTTGTTGGGGGTTTTTTGCAGACTGATGCGCGAGAGCTCCTCGTCGGACACCTCGTAAAGCACCTCGGGCGACACCCTGTGGCTTACCGTCTGCCGATTGCTATCGAGCCATTCGGCAGTGGCACACAAGGTCTCCACCCCAATGTCCGAAAGCAACGCTTCGCGGACTATCTTGTCGCCCTCTATTACAAAGACATTGCTTTCGGCTCGGTTTTTGGCTTGTTTGAAACTTGCCAGAAATTTCAGTTTGGCGTTGGAAATCATTGTTCAACAAGGGTTTTACGCAGTTCCTCGAAACCTGGTTTTCCAAGCAGAGCAAACATATTCTTTTTGTATGCCTCCACACCGGGCTGGTCGAAAGGATTAACGCCGAGCATGTAGCCGCTAACGCCGCAAGCAAATTCGAACATATAAATCAACTGTCCGAGGGTGTATTCCGAAACTTCGGGAATGTGGATTTCCACAATAGGCACTCCGCCGTTGCGGTGGGCAATCATCGTTCCAGTTTCGGCGCAGTGGTTTATCTCGGTAAGGGTTTTGGAGGTGAGGTAGTTGAGTTTGTCGAGGTTTTTCTCGTCGGCAGGAATGTCCACATGGCAGTGGCTGCATTCGACGCTGATTAGTGTTTCGAAAAGCAAACGCTCGCCTTCCTGCACATATTGTCCCATCGAATGCAGGTCGGTGGTGAAACTGAGGCTGTGGGGCAATATGCCTTTGTTCTCCTTGCCCTCGCTTTCGCCGTAAAGCTGTTTCCACCATTCGCTGATATATTTCAAGTTGGGCAGAAAATTGACAAGCACTTCCACTTTCTTTCCTTTGGAATACAACAGGTTACGTATTGCCGCATATTGCAGTGCCGGATTGTCGGCAAACGGGGCTTCAACACACACCTTACGCATATCCCTTGCTCCGGCAAGTAGTTGGTCGATGTTCAATCCTGCAGCGGCAATGGGGAGCAATCCTACAGGAGTAAGCACCGAAAAACGGCCTCCCACATTGTCGGGGATTATATAACGTTTGTACCCTTCGATGATGGCAATCTCGTGCAAAGCACCCTTTTGTGCGTCGGTGATGGCATAGATGCGCTCGCGTGCCTGCTCCTTGCCGTATTTATTCTCTATATGTTTCTTTATCAGACGGAAAGCGATGGCGGGCTCGGTGGTGGTACCCGATTTGGAAATCACTGCAACGGAATAGTCGTAGTTATTGAGCACCGAAAGGAGCTGTGCGCAATAGTCCTCGCTGAGGGTGTGTCCGGCATAGACCACAAGCGGAGTGTTGCGGTTTTTGTCGAGACTTTGCAGCTCCGACTGCAGGGCCTCTATGACGGCTCTGGCACCAAGATACGAACCTCCAATTCCCACAACCACAAACAGTTGCGAGTTGGATTTGATACGTTTGGCATCTTCTTTTATCGACGAAACTATGGCTTGGTCGATGGTTTCGGGCAAGGTGGTCCAGCCAAGGAAATCGTTGCCTTTGCCACTGCCTTGCAGCAGAATGTCACGTGCTTGGAGGGCTTTCTTGCCATATTCATCCACCTCTTCGGCTTTGAAGAAAAGGTCGGGTTTTGGGAGTTTTATCGCTACTTTATTCATAATATATACTTTTTTCGTTATTATTGTCTTTTATAAACTATTGATTCATAACCTTTTGTCGATACCCCACATCAGTTTGTCGCGCAGGGCGCTGTAGAAATTCTGTTTGTCCATACGCACCAGTTTTATGCCGAAATCTTCCTTGCGGATATTCAGCACAGTGTTTGATGGCACTATGATGGAGTCGGAGTCGAGGCCGAGACACATGGTGTCGGTTTTGCTGTGGGTAACAAGGCGTATGTTCGAGGTGTCGGGCACGATGATGGGGCGGAAAGTAAGTGTGTGAACAGCAATGGGCGTAAGCACAAAACAGTTGGAGTTGGGTGTAAGTATAGGTCCGCCGCAGCTGAGGGAGTAGGCTGTGGAACCTGTGGGGGTGGCCACTATGAGGCCGTCGCCGGAGTAGGTGGCAAGAAACTCGCCATCGACAAAAACATCGGTGGAAAGGAGTGTGAGCGGTTTGTCGCGGTGCAAGTCCACCTCGTTTAGCACAAAACGTTCCTCGCCGTTGTACTCCACATGCAGCATACCGCGTTCCTCTATAGTGTAGTTGCCGTTCATCAGCTCCGACACAAAACCCTCTACATTGCCGCTGCTTATGGTTGTAAGAAATCCCAAATGCCCCATATTAACACCTACAATGGGAATTTTGTAGTTGCCCAAAAGTGCCACGGTTTTCAGCAGGGTGCCGTCGCCGCCGATGGAGAGCAGGAAATCAAGTTGCAGGTCTTTGTCGATACAGCGTCCGAACAGCTTCGGATCGGCCGAGAATTTTATCTTCTCGCGTATCAGTGTGTAAAAATCATCAAAAACGTAAATGTCCGTTCCGTGTTGTTCCAGCGACTGCACAAGGCTTTGCAACGAGCCGCCCATATTTGATTCAAGTTTCTTGCCAAAGAGTCCAATTTTCAATCCCATTTTTCTTATTGTTTTTTTAACTAATTCTATTTCAACACAGTAACCGTTCCTGTAAGAATTTGTGAGTAGTTGTCGTCGCCTATGTACTGAATCATATAAACATAGCAGCCCGAAGGCACGAGCTTGCCTTTGTATTTGCCGTCCCAAGGCTGGTTTATATCGTCGGTTTCGAACACCAAAAGTCCGAAACGGTTGTAGATGCGCATTGTGTAGCCTTCCGTTTTCACAAACATCGTTTTGGGCAGAAAACGGTTGTTGTTGTCGCGTTTCGGGGTGAATACATTGGGCAGCCACACCGTAGGTTTGCCGTGGTATTCCACAATCTGCGACAAAGCTGTGCAACGCCGGCTGTTCTGAGGGTTGGTGTATTCGGCCTCCACACGGTACCACACCCTGCCGTATTGGGCAGTGTTGTCGGTTACCGAACACGACTGGGTGTTGGCCAACGGACGCCACGAAGGGTCGCTTTCGGTTTTTTGCAACAAGTTATAGCCCACCAGATTACCTTCGCCGTCGTACGGTGTCCACGAAATAGTGTTCACTCCGTTGTCGCTGCTCAAGGTGGCATATATTTGGGCCACACGCTTCGACGTTTTTTCCAGCAGCTCGCATTCGTCCCACACACTTATATAATATGTATAGCGGTGCGACGAGAGGTCCACATCATTGTCCACCACATCGATAACCGGATTGGCGGAAGGCGGTATCTGTCTCACCCGTTGGAACGAACCCACATCCGAACGACGGTAGAGATTGTAGCCGGTGGCGGCGAAATGGGTGTCGGTAAGGATTTTGACCTCCAGTGCCTCGCCCGGTTCGTCCACCGAAACACCGAGAGTATAGATAAAATCGGCGGTGTCCACCGTCATCATGTCGAAAGTCTTGATGTTCGAAAGGGCACTTTTGGTGTTGCCTGTATTGCTTGCCTTGATATAAGCCTTCACCTGCCGCACTCCCGCCGGTATGGTGTATGTAAGCCCGCGACTGGTGGCGGGTTCGTTGGCCACGGCACGGAATGGGGCGTTGTCGTATTTCAGATACAGGGTATATTGTGCCACATTGCCGGGCATGTTTATGTATTCGTTCCACGAAAAGTCGATGTCGCGAGTGCAGTGCCGTGCGTTCATGCCAAGCACAATGTTGTTGTAGGGGTCGGTGAGGGCGCTGGCCGAGAAACAGGAGTCGAAGGCATAGATGCGGAACGAGTTGATGCTGTCGCTGCTGCGTGTGGTGCAGGTGTAGGTGGTGTTGTTCTGCCCCCATACGGTGTCCAAGGCCATGCACGGCGAGCCTTGGCAGATGAAATAGCCCATTATGTCGGGGTCGGGGCTGGCCTGCCACGAGAGGACTATATTTTGCGTGGCAGTGTCCACCGTTACTACGTCGAGGGTGCAGGGCGTAGTGGGGTTGGGGTCGGTGAACCAAGCGCCTTTGGGGGGAGATTTTGAAACTAATTGCAACGATCTATCTGGATTTGATGAATCTATATATGTATTAGCATTATAATGAACTTTATAGTATATTGTATCGTTGCAAATGGAGTTGTTAATAGTATCTTGGTAATGAGTTTGTTGTGTTGTGCCTACAGTTGTCCAAACAGTATTGGGCATTTTGCGGAAGACGGTGTATGTGCCGCCTTGTGGATATTGGTTGTTCCAACTAACGTAGGCATATTGGCTCTGATTTTGCATATTATGTACCGTGGGAAGAATCGTTGTTGTTGAGTCGGTCCGGATAAAACGATCATAATTAACAGTTATACAAATAGCGGTAAGACGATACTTGATACTGTCTGTCAAAGCATTGACATTAGAGTCTATAAATGCCCATGGGTTAGTAAATGAAATTGAAGAGTAGATGGTATCGTATAATCCTGTTGCACTATTTTTTCTTTCCAAAATACTCCTATAAGAAAATAAATTAAAAATATATGTATGATAACGGTTATATGCCCATTCTAAATTCACATAGCCATTGCTATCCACTTCAACATTGGTGAATCTAATTTGGTCCTGTTGAGCCTTGCAAAAACCCAAACAGCAAACCAAAACAATTATTAATATGGTCACTTTCCGCATCATATTATAATAACGTATTATATATGTGTTTTGTTATGTAATGACACCGAAAGCATAAAAAAAGTTTCGGATAGGTATAAAAAAAGAAGTACTGTACATGACAGCACTTCCTTTTCCTAAGATTTATCTTACTGTACTATCAGTTTCTGAACTATAGAGGTTTGGTCGTTGGACACATGTACAAAGTAGGCGCCTTTGGCGAACTGGCTCACATCGACAGTCTTTTCGAGGGCGCCGTCGCATTTCACCTTGTCGGCAACGATGGTCTTGCCGCTGATGTCTGTGATGGTGACGGTGGTAAGTCCCAAAATGCCTTTTACCGACAGCACTGTGGTGCTGGTGGCGGGATTGGGTATGATGTCGAGCACAAGGCCGTCTTTCTCCACCTCGCTAATTCCCGACTGTCCGGTGGTGGTGAAAGTTACCCTTTGCGACCAAACGCTGAAATAGTTGGTGCCGCAGTACGAGCGCACATACACATCGTAAGTGGTGCCGGGCTCAAGACCTTGTATGGTGTAGGTGGGCGAAGTGGTTTGACGTATGGTGCCGTAGTTCACCGGGAATCCGCGTCTGCCGTAGTCCACATCCCACAAACTAAGCGAGAAACCGCTTGTCCACGACACAGTGGCCGAAGTGTTGGTGATATTGGTAACTGCTACACCGCTAACAGTATCGCATACATCAGTTGTAAAGTCAACAGTGTCGGACCATACGCTGAACGCCGAATCGCGGCACAAGCCCATCACCGATACAAAATATCTAACTCCCGACTGCAAGCCGCTTATGGTAAGATATTTGTTGGTGGTGTAAATAATTGTGTCGAAGTTATACGACGGCGAGAAACAACGCACTCCCCATGACAAGTTGTTTGCAAACGACTCCCACAAAACACCCGCCGTGTTGTTGGTTACCCCAATCAAAGTAAGATCCACA
>JAFSOU010000114.1 GCA_017443265.1 Bacteroidales bacterium
AAAATTGGCAGGATGGAAGTTAAGAGAGATAGGCGTTCTTAGGAATATTAAAAGAAGAAAAACGAAACATAGTCCTGATATTTCGTTTTTGCGTGAAAGTGTAGTAATTATGCGTAAATGATTTATATCCTAATCGCTCTACGGAATATTAATACAAACCTTTCCCAACTCATTTATCAATGAGTTGCACTCCCGCCAAATCAAACTGAGCGGTGATACCGAACAGGAGATTTCAAAAATTGCGACAACTATTGCTGACCGTTTGGAGTTTGTTACCAAACGGAAAGCAGAATTGGCTGAAGTGGAAAAGCAATTGCAAGAACTGGAAACAGAGCTTCAAAATAAGAGAAATGAAGCCAATAATTTTCAAAACTTATTGGAGGAATTAGAAAAGAACAAAGAATCCTCTAGTTTATTGGTCGATATTAATTCTAGACTTGAAAATCTCAAGACTCAAAAGATGCAAGCCCAAAGAGAACTAAATGAAAATTACACATTTCGTTTATTAGATGACATGTGGATTCTGATGGGTTTTGAGCCTATTGCTGAAGAATACAGAGAGTTTGTAGGCCGCTTAGAAAAAGAACAAAGAAAACAACAAAGTAAATACGATCAAGAAATAGGTGCTAAAAAAGTTGTAGCACAAATGCAAATGGAATTGAATCAAGGTCATGTGCCTTTGGCAATTGATATTCCTAATGAAAACACTATGAGAGAAATGCTTGACGAAGAATTTTGTAAAGTCTGCGGTCGACCGGCCCCAAAAGGTTCTGAAGCATACAACTTTATGAAAAAGCGTCTTGATGATTATTTGGCTTCTCTAGAAAATGAAGAAGAAAAAGATGAAGTAGAGCCGTTGTTTAAAAAAGCTTTCATTAAAGAGCTGAACGACCGATACTCTGTACTACACAACAACTTGAAGTTCCTTAATAGAATTAATGATTACATAGACAATTCCATAAGAGACAATCTGAAAAAGCATGCTACTATTGATAAATTGACCTCAAATATTGAACAAGAAGAAGAAAAAAAGAAACAAATACTTGCTCAAACAGAAGGTCTCTCGGAAGACCAACTCATCTCTGCATATAACAACATATCTGAATGGTGGAAAGCAAGGGCCGATGCAGAACGTCGCTCTGACATTTTAAAAATCCAGATTGAAAAGCACAATTCTTCATTAGAAGAATATCGTTCCCAGTTCTCTAAAATATCTGAAGATTCTTCTGCGGCAATGTATAGTAGGTCAAGCCAAGCCATCAGAAAAATATTCGAGTCTTTTGTATCGGCAAAGAAAAAAAATAAGAGAGATTTCTTAGATCAACTCGAAGAGGTCACCAATGAATATTTGAAACTTTTGAACAAAGGAGACTTTAGAGGTTATGCAAGAATTTTAGAGAAACCAAATTCAAGTGCAGAAATACTTCTGATAGATAGTGACGGGTCTCGCATATATAATGCAAATACTGCATTAAAAACTACCATGTATATGTCTTTGCTGTTTGCTGTAGCAAAACTGACAACTATCAAGCATGAAAACGATTACCCATTAATATTTGATGCTCCTACTTCATCATTTACCGCTGCAAAAGAAAGCGATTTTTTCAGTGTTATAGCAGGAATTAACAAACAAACAATAATTGTAACTAAGAGTTTCCTCGTCGAAGATTCTAATGGTAGTTCGCGTTTGGATATACAACGTTTGAAAGAAATTGATGCTAAAAAATATCGCATCGAAAAAGCACGTCCTTTTGATGAAAAGGATTTATCTACAATCAGAACTAGTGTCAAACTTATATAAATCAAGATTATGGCATTTATTAATAAAGAATACCACGAAGCTATTTTTGATGTATGGGGCAAAAGATCCCCTTCATACGAAAAACACTTTGAATCAGAGGTGATAAAACCTCTTGCCGATTTTGGTATTGGCACAAATGCAGTATCGGAAGCTAAAGGTAAAATACTTGGTGCTGCTTATGAAGTCTTAATTATGGCTTTTTTCATAGGATTGTACTCAAAAAGACAAAAACCTCTATCTGAATACGAAGATATTAAAGACTGTGGTCAACCCATTCAGTATTGGGGAAATATAGACTCCAAAAAAGGCAGAAAAGCATATCCCAAAATAAGGGAATATATGTTTATCTCATTAGTAGCACGCACTCCAGATATTGATTGGATAGCACTTGATAAAGGTCTACGAACAGTAAACGAAACGGCAAATGTGCTAATGATTACAATGGAAGAATATATTAACTATGGACTTTCTGTACTCGCTGAAAAAATTCAAAGCGATGAAAGCTATTTTTATAATAAAAATTCTTTCTTGGACATTTTTAAAGAATTAACAAAAGATAAGCAAAATAAAAACAGCGATTCGGAAGAAGAACCCGAATCTTTGGATTAAACCGCTGGTCAACCGTTACATGGCCTTTCCATGAACTCCGTCCCGGTGGTTTTGCAATAGTGTTTTCGCGTCTGATAAAGGGGGATGTCGGTAATAATGTCGGTGAATGTCGGAGAAAATGTCGGTAATAATCAAGAAGTAGCCGATAAAGTAGCCAATAAGTCTGCTCAAAATGTGCTTGTGCTATTGTATAATAACGGGCATTTAACTCGTGAACAGCTATGTGCTAAAACAGGTCTTTCATTGGGCGGTATAAAAAAGATTTTAAACTCACTCCGTGAAAAGGGCCTTATTGAACGTGTTGGTGGCAACAAAACCGGTTATTGGAAAGTGCATATTTAATGTCAAAAACGAAAATCGCTTTAGCGATGTAATATTTTAACGGTAATTGTCATGAATTCACCATTAATTATATGGGCAATTTACGGAAATTAATGTTCTTTAAAATCCCAAATTCTGACCATCTGAAAATCCAAAATTCGGAAAATCCAACTTTTTTTCGTATCTTTGCACTTTTGTAATAACAAGTAAAATTATAAGTTTTTAACTGATGAACACTATCAAAGCCCGACTTATATACCCGCGCTGGAACAAGCTTCCGGGGCAGACCACCTTCACTTTGCCGCCTCACGGCGCGGTGGTTTTTGCCGCCACTTTGCCAGAATATGTCGATGTAAAATTCACCGACGAGAACGTTGAAGAGATCGATTTCGACGAAGATGTGGAAATTGTTTACATCTCGATGATGCTCTCCACGCAGGTGAAACGTGGCTGGGCCATTGCCGACCGTTTCCGTGCCCGCGGCGTCACCGTGATGTTCGGCGGCATCTCCACCATGCTCCACGCCGAAGAGACCATTCCCCACGCCGACAGCGTGTTCCTCGGCGAAGCCGAAGGCCGTCAGGAGGCCATCCTCGACGACTGGCGCAACGGCAAGCTGAAAAAGGTTTACAACTACATGGGCAAAATGCCCGACATAGCCACCGTGGGCCCCGCCCGCCGCGACCTCTACAAACGCGAGCTCTACAACCACAAGGGTGTGCAGATGGTGGACCTTTTCCACGCCTCGCGCGGATGCCGTTTCAGCTGCTACCCCTGTGCCGTGTCGTACCTCGGCGGACGCTGTTTCAGGCCGCGTCCTATCGACAAAACCATCGCCGACCTCGAAAGCATCGACAACAACCGCCTGTTTATCGTGGATAACTCGCTGGCGCAGGACAAACAATGGGAACTCGACCTTTTCCGCGAGATGATCCCTCTGAAAAAGAAATGGATAAGCCACACCATCGAGGACGACCCGCAGGTGCTCGACCTCGCAGCGCAGGCAGGTGCGTGGTACGTATATCAGGCCGTTTACGACACATCCGACTATATCAAGGAGCGTGTGAAACGCTACCACGACCACGGCATAGGCGTGGAAGGCACCATACTTCTGGGCCTCGACAACCAGACCGAGGACGACATCAAACGCCTTATCGATTTCCTTCTGAAAATAGACCTCGACCTTGCCGAATTCACCGTGCTGGCGCCCTTCCCCCATACCAAAGCCTACGACGACCTTATGCGTCAGGGACGTATCTTCGACCATGACTGGGACCACTACAACGCCGGACAGGTGGTATACCACCCCAAACACATGTCGGCCGAGCGTCTGCAGGAACTTTACAACTACGCTTGGGAGAGCTTCTATCACGATGAAACTCAGGAAGAAAAAATGTTCAAGCTCTTCACTCAGGTGATGCTCCGCGAGATGGAGGACGGCACCTACCGTCCCCGCGACCGCAAACTGGCCAACAAGAGCTTCGGCCGCGACGTGGACCGCTCCAAACGCAATGTGAACGAGCTGAAAAACAATCCCTTACAGACCAATTGAAAACCGTTAAAACATCCGTTTTTATGAAAAAAATACTGACCGCCATTCTGGTACTTTTCACTTTCGCCACGGCTTTCGCCGACGAGGGTATGTGGATTCCCATGCTTCTGGGCAAAAACGAAGCCGACATGCAGAAACAAGGTATGCGCATCACCGCCAAGGACATCTACGACATCAACAACGCCTGTCTCAAGGACGCTGTGGTGCTGTTCGGCGGCGGCTGCACCGGCGAATATGTCTCCAGCCAAGGACTGCTTTTTACCAACCACCACTGCGGCTACAGCCAGATTGCCGCTCGTAGCACTTTGGAACACAACTATTTGGCCAACGGTTTCTGGGCCAAGAGTTTCGACGAGGAAATTCCCTGTCCCGGACTTAGCGTAACTCGTCTGGTGCGCATGGAAGATGTTACCAATCAGGTGCTTGAAGGTGTGGACAACGATATGGACGAGAAAGAACGCAACGCCCTTATCACCGAAAATATCAAAAAAATCACCGACAAGGCTGTGGAAGGCACTCACTACAAAGCCATTATCAAGCCGTTCTACTATGGAAATCAGTATTTTATGTACATAAACGAGGTGTTCACCGACGTGCGTCTGGTAGGCACCCCGCCATCGAACATAGGCAAATTCGGTGGCGATACAGACAACTGGATGTGGCCGCGTCATACCGGCGATTTCTCGGTGTTCCGCGTATATGCCAAGGACAACAAACCTGCTCCCTACTCTGCCGAGAACAAACCCTACAAACCGCTGAAACATCTCACCATCTCGCTTAAAGGTGCCGAGCAGAACGACTTCACATTCGTTTTCGGCTACCCGGGAACCACACAGCGCTACATCACCTCCGACGCCGTGGAGCTGATAGCCAACGTTACCAACCCCGTGCGTATCAATCTGCGTACCATACGCCTCAACCACTACAACAACGCCATGAATCAGGACGCCGCACAGCGTCTGAAATATTCTTCCACCGTGGCCGGCATTGCCAACGGCTGGAAAAAATGGCAGGGCGAGACCATAGGCGTAAACCGCCTGCGGGTGCCGGAAATGAAACGCTCCTTTGAACAGAAATTCCAGCAGTGGGCCAACGACAAACCCGAATACCGCGACGTTTTGCCGCAACTGGCACAGAACTACACCACACTGAAACCCATCGAACTGAGACGCACCTATTTCAATGAGGCTGTGATGGCAAGCGACTTTATGAAACGCGCCTACGCAATGTGGCAACTGCATAATATGAACGACGAAAAAGCCAAAGCGCAATGCGAGCAACTTATCAAATCCAACGAAAAGTATTTTGCTGATTTCGAGAAACATACCATTGTCGATAAGGCTATTTTCATCGAAACTTTCACCTATATGTGGCAGAAAGGCTTCGCCCCTTATATGGACAAAAAATGTCACTCCAAAGCCGATTTGGAAAGTCTTTTGGGCAAAGTTTACGACAAATCCATGCTCACCCACAAGGACAAGGTCATCGATTTCCTGAAAAACTATACTACTAAGAAAAAATCCAAAATTCTCAAAGACCCGGCCGTGGATTTGTTCAATATTGCCTATATTTACGCTTTTGGCTACGAGACCGTAAGCGGTGGCTTTGCTTACTCCAGCAATAAAGGTGATGACCCTTACCGCACCGCACAGCAGAATATCAGTCGGCTGATGCGCACCTACGTGAAAGGCATGATGGAGATGCAGCCCGACGTCAATTTCTTCCCCGATGCCAACCTCACCCTCCGTGTGGCCTACGGTCATGTGGATGGTTTCCGTCCCAAGGACGGCGTGTCGTACAAGCCCTACACCACCATCGAGGGCATTATGCAGAAAGAGAATCCCGACATCTACGACTACGTGGTTGAGCCCCGGCTGAAAGAGCTTTACAACAACAAAGATTACGGTCAGTACGCCAATGCCAAAGGAGAGCTTCCGGTCTGTTTCATAGCCACCAACCACACCACCGGCGGCAACTCCGGCAGTCCTGTGCTCAACGCCGACGGACAGCTGATAGGCCTCAACTTCGACCGCTGCTGGGAAGGCACCATGAGCGACATCCTTTTCGACCCCGAATACTGCCGCAACATCACCCTCGACATCCGCTACTGCCTCTTTATCATCGACAAATTTGCAGGCGCCAAAAACCTTATCAACGAACTTGATATTGCCAAATAATTATGGAACAGCAACTTATAGAGCAGGCGTGGGACAATCGCGACCTTCTGAAAAACGAAGAAGTGCGTACTGCAATACGCTCCACCATCGAAAAGCTGGACAAAGGTCTTATCCGCATTGCCGAGCCTAAGGATGGTCAATGGATTGTAAACGAATGGATTAAGAAAACCGTGATACTGTATTTCCCCATCTGCGACATGCACACCATAGAGCTACCGCCTTTCGAGTTCCACGACAAGATAGCCCTGAAACACGACTTCGCCTCGCAGGGAGTGCGTGTGGTACCTCATGCCATTGCCCGCTACGGCTCGTTCCTTGCCAAGGGCGTGGTGATGATGCCCTCTTACGTGAATATCGGTGCCTACGTGGACAGCGGCACCATGGTGGACACTTGGGCAACTGTGGGCTCGTGTGCGCAGATAGGCAAAAACGTACACCTGAGCGGCGGCGTGGGCATCGGCGGAGTGCTGGAACCCGTGCAGGCCGCGCCTGTCATTGTTGAGGACCACTGTTTTATCGGCTCGCGCTGCATCATTGTGGAGGGAGCGCATATCGGCACCGAAGCTGTGATAGGGGCTGGCGTGGTGATAACTGGATCCACCAAGATTATCGACGTAACAGGCAGCGAACCAAAGGAATACAAAGGCTATGTGCCTCCCCGCTCGGTGGTTATACCCGGCAGCATCCCCAAGCAGTTCCCCGCCGGCAGTTACAACGTGCCCTGCGCCCTTATCATTGGTCAGCGCAAACCCTCCACCGACCTCAAGACCTCGCTCAACGCTGCCCTCCGCGACTACGGTGTGGAGGTATAACAGCTTGACGTATCGCACCTTATAACACTTTTCGACTATGCAGATAAAACCCTACATCCACGAGGTGAAATACTACGAATGCGACCGCATGGGCATAACGCACCACAGCAACTACATACGGTTTATGGAGGAGGCCCGTGTGGACTGGATGGACCAGATGGGCTTCGGTTTCGACCGCATGGAGGCCGAAGGCGTGGTGTCGCCTGTGGTTCCGGTGGACTGCGTTTACAAAAAGACAACCACCTTCAAGGACAGGATAGAAATAACGGTGGACGTGGCCAAAACCTCGCCGCTGAAAATCGTTTTTGCTTACACCATGCGCATCGGTAGCAACATTGTATGCACCGCACAAAGCACCCACTGTTTTATGGAAAACGGCCGTCCGGTGTCGTTGGCCACACGCTTTCCAGAGCTTTTCAGCCGCATACAAGGCATGTAGTGCCACACATTAAATGATACTTGTCCGTCAGCAAAAACACAATTCCACAGACTGGTAATACGAATTTATAGTATTTTCAGTTGGCGAAATATGATTAAAAAACACTCTGTATTATCTCGCCACAAGCGGGAATTCTTTGAAAAGAGACAGTAGTGATATTGTTTCTTTGCGGAGCTTTGTTTTGGCAAACTTTTTTATATCACCGTTAGTGAGTTCGCCCAGTCCGTTCATAACTGTCTTGTCGCTAATATTTTCCAAAGTGTCTATACAATGTTGCAGGTGTTCCTGCAGCGTCATGCCCATCCTCGATTCCACAATGGCAGCATTTATCGGGGTTTGCGACTGAAGGAAAAACCAGCAGTCGAACACATCGCGGCCAGTAACCTCGTTCCGGTCGAGAAGTGCGCACAGCTTGTGGGCAAACATATCGGGCTTTGTAAGAACTCTCATTTCGATACCCATCAAATTCTTTGTCTCATAATGGTTGTCGAATTTCCGGGTGGAAATCTCCACCTTCAGTTTGCGTTCGTCTTTGCCGTAATTGAGGACAAAAATAGGACCAAAGAATTTCCGTGCCTCGTCGTCGAGTGTGCCGTACCGTATCAGAATCCGTCGCATACGATTATAAATGATGTCTTCTTTGTTGTCGTCCAGCAGGTTAAAATCCAAATCCACCGAAAAACGTGGCAGGTCGTAGAAAAACATCAAAGCGGTTCCGCCCTTGAAGGCCAGAACATTGGCAAGATCAGCATCTGAAAACACATCTTTCAGAATCTGAAGCATTTGGTATTTGTGTTTGTTCAAGTCCATAGCAGTTATTTTTTGAACAGCTCTTTTACACGTGCGGTCAACCGTGCTGAGTTGTAGATTGGCAGAATACGCATAACCTTTTTTTTGTTTATGGGACGCAGGTTGTCGAAATAGCATTCCGAGTGTAGATACATCATGTCGAGCAAAGCACGTTCCGGAGTGGCGATATTGATATTGTCGAGCCGTTCGATGCCATTCATATTACATAAAATCTCGCCCTTTATCTGGCTGTAGCGAAAAGGCATCCTCAACATCTCGATTTCCCGGTTGAGGTAACTTACCGATGTGATAGCGGAATCGTACTGGAAAATGACGCCGGCTTTTTGCAACACATATTCCAACGAGATATATGATGGCACAAACACCAGACCTGCCAATTCCTCTGGATTATAGGCACTTTTGGCATAGATGCCTTTGCGCGGATTCAGCAGCAGGCCTTTGTGCACATAGTAGTTCAGCCTCTTGGTTAGCGAAATGTCCCTTTTCTCGTTTAGCAGCATTGCCACACTTCGTGTGCTAAAGGCCGTCCTTGGCGATGAGCCAAGCAAATACATCATATTTATTTGCGAACTGTTCATACGAATTATTAGTATTTTCAGTTTGCAAAATTACGAAAAATTTTTGATATGGACAAAAAAAATCGGTTTTTATCCGATTTTTTCACAAACCAATAATCCGATTTTATAGTATTTTCAGTTGGCGAAATTCAGTCTTGCCAAGCGCAGATAACGTTGTCGAAATTGCGTTGCCGCAGGTCTTCGTGGGTGATGAAAAAATTGAAACAGGCAATCTCATATTTCATTTCCAACCCATATTTGCAGTATAGCAGAATCTCGTACGAATCCCAGTTTTTGTCGAGTTCTTCGTAAAAATTTTTATTAGTTACCCAAACACCGCCTTCGTAGCCGCCGAGATACCCCCACGAATCCTCATCGTAATAATCTTCAATCTGTTCTGCAACCATCTCTCTTTCTTCGTGTGAAAGAGTATCCGCTGCCCATATTACAATTTCCGGGTAATCGTGTCCAACCTTGAACCATACACTTTTTTCCTCATCAATCTCCATGTCGGCAGGCGGTTCTGCACGGTGCAGATTATTTGTGTCGGGTGTGTAAAGCACCTTGCCGCCTTCGTAGCTCCCGAAGAAATGCAACATCCCCTCGTGTGGATAGTGGTTTTCGGGGTCGTGGGCGGCTAAGTCGGGGCAATGCAGCTGCAGACAAAAATACATCGGGGTACCGTCATCGGCCACAGGCCACGTAAAACCCTCAGGCACATCGGGCAACCCTCCCACTTTACTGCAGCCTGGAGTTGGGATGTTCAACTCATTTGGATAAATCTTTATGCATTTGCGACGCATCGCACGCAGTTTTTCCACAGCTTCGGCAACCTTTTTCTTGTCGGGTTTTGATTCGACAAAACCTCTCACCTCGGCAAGAATCACCACCGCGACGACATATATTATCATTATTCCGATGACAACCCATCCCCAGTTTTGCACAAACTCCGCACCTTGGGGACTGTAACTGGCCAGCGCCCAAAGCGACAGCGCCACCAGGATGCCTGGAACAAGCGCTATAAGTATTACTTTCCAATGGTTGCTCATAAAAAATCGGGGGTCGCTCATCTCTCTCTGGGATGCGTTATAACTCAATTATTATCCCTACTTCCACTTCAGTGTTTCGAGAATATGGCGGGCGTCGTCCTGGATGTAGTTGATTACCGGCTCAAGGGAGTCGTAGTTGGGGGTGCTATTGATATAAACGGCGCCACGGACGAAATTCTTTACGCTGTCGGTGGCCCAGAACTGGAACGTCGAGGCGACCTGCTGTCCTTTGAGACGCCATGTGTTGGCAAAAACCTTTTCTTCGGGATTGTTGTACGACTGTTCCTCCACTCCCGACGATTTCTGGAAATGCAGTTTCAGCAGCTGGTAGGCTGTATCCACCTCCATGGCGAGCGATGCGGGCGTTTTCAACTTCTTGTAACTAAGAAAGATAACACCGTTGTATTCGGGATAGAGTATGTCGATCCATTTCACCGAAGGTATGTCCTTTTTCATAACCACGGTAGAAGTGGTGGGGTATTCGAAAGTGATGCCCAAAGCCATGGTGTCGTAGGTCTGGTACGACTTGTCGGGCAGTGTGATGCGGTAATATGTGGTTGGCTTGGGGGCGTAGGTCTGACCGCTGTCGCAAGCGGCCCAAACAAAAATGGCTATCAGGCTAATTGCCAATATTTTAATCTTCATCCTGTGACGGTTTTTCGATGGTTACTTTCACCTCTTCAATACGACGGTTGTCGGATTTCTGTATCACGAATTTGAGGTTTTTGATTTTGACATTGGTGCCGGGCTGCGGTATCTCGCCCACCACTTCGAGTATAAGACCCGCAAGGGTTTCGGCGTCGCCGCGCACTTCGTCGAACTCCTCGTCGTCGAGGTCGAGGGTCTTGCAGAAATCGATGATGCTTGTCTTGGCCTCGAATACAAAGGTATTGTCGTCGAGTTTGCGGAACGGCAGTTCGGTTTTGTCGTATTCGTCGGTAATTTCGCCCACAATCTCTTCTATGATGTCCTCAAGAGTTACAATTCCCGAAGTGCCACCGTATTCGTCCACCACTATGGCGAGGTGTATCTTCAGTGTCTGGAATTCGTGCAGAAGGTCGCTAACGCTCTTGGTCTCGGGCACAAAGAACGGCTCGCGCAGCAGGCTTGTCCACGCCTTGGTCTTGTCCTTGGCCATCACCGAAAGGAGGTCCTTCACGTAAAGGATACCTTTGATATTGTCCACCGAGCCGTCGTAAACGGGGATACGCGAAAAGCCAGTGCTTTCGTACAGCTCCACAACTTTGTCGAGGGGTTCGTCATTGGAGATGGCCACAATGTCGATACGCGATTTCATTATTTCGTTCACCACAAGGTCGCCGAAACGCACTATGCCTTTCAGCATCTGGGCTTCGGTCTCCACATCCTCGCCGCCTTCGGCAATCTCTATCACGTCCGACATCTCGTCGCCGGAAAGGGCGTTGGTGTTGTTGGTAGTGTTGAACTGCGATTTCATCCACACCGACAAAGCTCCGAAGGGTTTGAACAGCCAAGCTAAAAACTGAATGGCCACAGCGTGTTTGGATACGATATCCGACTCCTTCTCCTTAGCGTAATATCTTGGCAGCCAATACACAAACACGGCGGCTATGAGCAGATATACAAGTATTCCGACAATAAGAAGTAGTTTTGCGTACCATGGCCAACTATCCAGATTGTTAAGGTATGCGATAAGCAGTCCCAAAAACAATGCAAAGCCTTGGAAAGTGAATGTGGCGAACTCCAGCGACGAAAGGGTACGCTCCTCGTTTTCAAGCAGTTTCACCACTCTTGTTGCGGCAGTGGTGCCGGTGTTTTTAATCTCGTCGTATTCGCTGTGGCTGAGTTCTTCCACGGCGTGGTAGAACATCGATGAAACAACAGCAAGCAGGAACAGAATTATGGCTCCTGCGGCCAGCAATATTGTCAATAACATCTTTTATTTGAGCAATTTCTTTTCTAAAACAACAGTGCAAATTTACACTTTTTTTATCGTTTTTTGGTGTTTATTTTATAACAAATTGGTTTTTAAACAATTATCTCTGAGACATGTCGTATATAAGTCTGTTGTATCATGTGATTTTTATGCGTTTCAGCTTTATTGTACCCATGTTGCCCTGGGCCTTGCTTCGGTTGAAGAAACGTGGATTGAAAAGCAATACAAGGGAGTCGCCTACCAAAAAAGGATGATAGTCAAGACTCTGATATTCAAGCTTTTTGTCGGGGAAACTCTCGTAACTCCATTTGTGGTTGGCCGCAGAGTCGGCGAAGGTGTACGACACTTCGTCGTTGTTATATTTGATTGTGTGCATGCCCGGTGCCGACACTTCGAAATGCACGCAGAAATCGTTGCTGTAAAGTGTGAAATTGCCGTCGCCGTCGCTGTAGGTGTTCATGCCAATGCTCCAATCCACATTCCAGCCGCGTATCAAGGCATTGCTCACGGGCTTGCCTGTTTTTTCATCAACAACACGTCCTTTCAAAAATATATTGTTGTACCCCAACATATTGTAGTAGTTAGGAGGCATTGCGGAAAGATTTTCCTCCACCGGAATATCCATAAGTCGCTTCACCTCGTAGGCCGCCAGTTTCAGCTCCCTCGCGGGACTGAGAAGTCCGGTGTACTGCCCTTCGAAATTGACCAACATAGTAGGACAATCCACAAATCCCCACCAGCCGAAACCTGCCGCTCCCAAGCTGCGTGCCGTGGCAAATACCTGAAGCATAAACTGCCGTTGCTCGAGATAGCTCACACTGTCGTTGTCGGCGGGAAGCGAGGTTTCGCCCACCATCCACGGCCGGTCGGTGACTACGTTGCTGTACCAATACATCTCGCTTGCCACGCGCAGGGGATGGTATGTGTGAATCTCCACAAAATCCACGGGAAGTATTGTGGGGTCCCATTCGAACACCTCTATCGGTTCGGAAAAACCAATGGTAAACAGCTGGTTAGGTGCGTTTTGACACATCATTTCACGCCAAGAGCAAACGATGTTGTAGGCTTCTATTTTGTCGCGGTTCTCCACTTTGTCGAAATACAGCGGCTCGTTGAAAAAGTCGTAGGCCCATATAACCGGGTTGTCGGCGAAATGGCGCAACAAGCCTTGGGTGTAGGCAATATGTGCGCTGTCGAAAGGCGGGTCCACAAGAAACATCACACGCAGGTTGTTCATGGCGGCGGTGTCGATTATCCGGCCGATAGCCCCATAGATTTCCGCCGTGTCGTAGGTCGTTGCGGAATTAAGGCATAGCCGTATGCTGTTGAAACCCAAGGACGAAATCAAAGCAAAATCTTCGGCGATGGACGTTGTTTTGTAGTCATCCAAAGAAACTATCCGCACCGTGCCGAGGCTGTTGTCGGGAAAAGCTTTGTAGTTGAGCATAAGCGGGAACCATTCGTTGCCGTCGAGCATAAATCGGTTATTATTTACATACACAAAGCCCTCGCGCTGGGTGTTGCGGGGACTGAACGGATGTATTGTCCCCTCTTTGTTAGAACAGGCATACAACAGGCCGACAATCCATATTGTCGCAATGACGAAAAAAGATGTCTTTGTTTTTGCCATAGCCTATTGTTTCTTCTCGAACCGTTTCCTGTTATTCCGTTGCAGCTCGTCGAAATCGATGTTGCTGCGAATCTGCTTTATGATTGCTTCCACAATGCGGTACATCTCGCCGCCCTGCGAATAGTCGGCGGCACAGGCGAAATTAACGCGGTTTTCGCCAACAAGCTGCTCCGCCATAGCGCGTTTGGCTGCGTTGCGCGGACGGTACACGGCTATGGAGTTGCCACCTTTCTGTTTCACCAGCCTCATGCAGGGCACATCGGTTTCGCCGTCGCCGAAATAAATCATGTTGCTGAAAGGCACCGGACGGTCATTGTCGGCCACATAACGGTTCACCTTGTAGTTTTCGCTCACCTTGGCGATGCCTTTGTTTATCATGAACAGGAACTGCGTTTTGGCGGTGAAATCTACAGCCACGGCGGGCCATACCGCCACACCGTCGTCGTACATAAACGAACAGGCGTATATCTCCTTGAAATACTTGGCAATGGGTGTCCCCTCTATCATCTCCTTAAGTCCCGACGAGTTGATGTAATGTTCCACCTTTACCCCGTATTCGTTGCCGAGGGCGTTTATCAAATCGAACCACTGCTCCACGCCTTTGTACAGCTGCACGCTACGGCCGAACTCCACAAACTGCTCGCGTTTTACGCTCACATGTGCCGCACGGGCTTTTTCGAGCATCAGCCGCATATAGCACAGCACGTTGCTGGCGTTGTGTTTGGCTTTGAGACTGTCGTTTTCGGCCCAGAACTGTTTGCGGTCTTTGATGCCGATGGCTTTCAGAAAGTCGTACTCCTGCATGTTGAGCGGCGAGAGGGTGCCGTCGAAATCGTAGATAAGCGCCACTACGGGCTTTTTTGCGGGCATTATTTCTTTTGATTATAAATTATTCTATGATTACAATACTCCTGCTCGCCTTCGGCTCGCGAGATCTTGTAAATCTTGTAGATTGTTTCTGCCTTCGGCAGAATATTCTTTAAATATAATATTTTGTCCGTTATTCGGCTGGCACAAAACTGCCGTCGTCCTCGATTTTTAGGTGCGGGTTTTTGAAATCGGACTTGGTGAGGGAACGTATAAACTGCGCCACTTTGTTGTCGTTGTCGGGTTGTGGACCTTTGCCGAAGGCCTGTATAAACGAGTGTATGCGTCCGTCGATAAGCTGGCCTTTACGGTTGATACGTGCCACCAGCACGGGCGAGTAGCCCGAAATGCCCGACACGCTGATGCCGGCGGGAGTGCAGAAATTGCCGAGACTGTAGGCCACAAGATGTCCCTTGTACACTTCCATTGCACGGCACACATGGGGGCCGTGGCCGTAAACGATGTCGGCTCCTTCGTCGATGCACATGTGCGCAAACGAACGCAGGTTGCCGCGGTCTTCGCCGAGGAAAATCTCAGTGCCTTCGGGCAGATGGGTTTTGTCCTTTCCTTCGGCACCGCCGTGGAACGAAACCACAAGTATGTCGCAGGAGTCGCGCAGCTCGTGAAGTATCTCCTTCACCGTTTCCACATTCTGGTGCGTGTAGGTGTAGCCGTTATGACCGAAAGCACAGAAACCGTACGTAATACCTTTTTGTTTCAGAAACGCCTTGCGGCAGAGGCCTTTAACACCGGCGTATTTTATGTGCAGACTGTCGAGCAGCCGCATGGTTTCCTTTATACCTTCGGTGCCGAAGTCGTTGCTGTGGTTGTTGGCAAGACTCAGGAAATCGAATCCGGCATCCTTGAAAAGGCGGGCATACGACGATGGCATACGGAAAGCGTAGCTGTATTTTCCAGTGCCTTTGGTACATTTGCCTTTTTCGCCCATGGCACCTTCGCAGTTGCCCACGGTAATGGTGGCGGAGCGGAGAATGTCACCCACATGGTCGAAAAGGTTTTTTCCGTCGTTGGCGGGCAGCTGACGTGAGGGGTAATTGGTGCCCAGCATCATATCGCCTACCATGGCAATGGTGATGGTGTCGGTGCTGGAAACTTGTTCTTTATTGGCCTTTTTTGTGGTGTCCTGAACAGGACTTTGTGCTTTGACAGCAAAAACCGCCACAAGCATAAGAGCGACTAACAATTGTTTTTTTACTGACATATCTGTGTGTTTTTAGTTTCGTTTACGTTTGCAAAAATACGCAAAAAAAATGATTTTTTTACTATCTATACATCCAACTGGTTGTTTTTCAATTTATCCATATGTATTTTACTGTTGCGATTTTCCACTCGCCGTTCTGTTTTTCCAAAAACACATAGCCACCTTCGTACTCGAAACGGAAATCCACCACGGCACGACGCATCCCGCGGTCGAGAACTATTGTATATGCCTTCGGATAGGTTATTAATTTCCACGAGTCACCGATATCACCGATAGATACTTTTGCAGCATTACAAACAAATTGCATTTTCGGTTCGCTTCGCTCTAATCGTTCACACATCAGAATTCGGTTACCTAGAAATTCGAAATATTCTAATCCCAAGAAATCGTCCAACAGTTTTTTATATTCATCGGTCAGATAAACTATTTTTCTGTCGGGAAAATGCACCGGCGGACGGAAGGTTATATTCGAATCCACCTTAATGGTGAGTATTTTCATCAACTGATATTCTTTCTTAAAATCAAACTCAGGCAATAAATACCCTCTATCAAGTTGGCGCTGAATCCATAAAATCTCGCTTGTACGAAGACTATCGGCACTGCCATAGTATTTTTTTACATAGGAATTGTATTTTTCATCTTTTATATATTTCCTTCGGTAACTTTCATCGCTGATTATTTTGTCTATATGACTGGTGTAATATCCTATCAGCTCGTCGTTTTTGTATGGTATGGTGTCGGCTACATAGATGCTTCTGAGCGTGTTTTGAACGATAAAATAGGGGTTGTCCTTATATAATTGTCGTTCTTTGTTTTGAAAACCGTTTTCTCCGCACAGCAGCGGCTGGTAAAAAGCCACAAAAACCTTGTGGGCCTCAGCCACCCATTTGTCGGGAGCCTCGGTTTCGTTGGATGGCACCTCCTTCGACCAATTGTCGAAAAACCGGTAGAGGTCGTATTCAGAGTTTCTGCTGTAAGCTTCTTTCAACAAAAGTTTCTGCTCCTGATTCTGGCTGTGCAACGCAGGACACAGAAACAGAAGAAAAGCGAGAGCCAAACAAGTCGGCAGACTGCCGTAGGGTGTCTTTTCAACAGCTTTTTTCATTCTATTTCTTTACAATTTTTCGGTAGCAGTTCCTACCTTCGGCATCCGTAAATTCGACAATATAAATGCCTTTGGGCCATTTGGCGGTGTTTATGCGTTGCACGTCCGCCTCCACGCGGCTTTGGCATATTTTCACGCCAAGAGCGTTAACAACGGTGTACTGCACAATGTCTTTGCCCGAAAACTCCACATAATTGCGGCAGGGATTAGGATGGATGGCGATGTCCTGGCCGAAAGCGTTGTCGATGCCTACAGTTGATGTGTCCCTCACAAGCTCGAAAAGGATGTGTGTGGCGGCGGTGTCGTTCACCGTCACGTTTTGCAGTGTCTTTACACGATATCCGGGAGCCGTGGCCGTTACGTCGTAGTCGTCGGCGAGGAGCGGACGGTAGAAATCGCCGTGTCCGTTGCGGCTATATACCTGTGAGCTGTCGCGGTCGTAGTTGTCGATACTGATAAGGGCTTTTAGCGGCTGACGTGTTACGGAGTCCACCACCATGCCATGGATGCCGTAGTGCACTTCCGCTATATAGTTGAGCAACGATGTTTTATGGAAATTCCAATAGGTCGGCAGCAGCGAGGTGGAGAGGGTTTTGTCCTCGGACACCTCTATAGTGGCTTCGCGGCAGTGATGGTAGTAGTTTACGTAATCCTGCCTGCCGTTGTTGATGACGTACCAGTCGCCGCCTACAATAATTCCGCTGCTGTTGTCGGAGGTATAGACACCGCTACGCACAGCGCGGCAGCTGTCCACAAACTTGCGGCCCACAGCCTGCCACCAGCGGTTGTCGGCCGTACTTTTTTCGCGTGAGGTGTAGCTGTCCCAAGGGAAATTTACTATCTCGGCACCGCCGTGCAGGTTGGCCGACATCACAAAGTGGTGATTGGAAATGTAGTTTATCATTGCGGTATTCTCGCGCTGTACTGGGTTTAGAGGTGCCGAGCCCCATGGGTCGGGGTAGTTGCGGTTAAGGTCCACCGAGTTGGCGTTGTAGCGACGGGCGCGCGTCACGTTGTTGTTTCCGCCGTTGTAGGTGCCGTCGGGGTTGGCAAGGGGGTTGATGTAAATGCGGGTGTTATTCACCAAAGAGGTTATCTCGGCGTTGGTGCCGTAGTTTGTAAGCAGGTAGTCGATAAGGCGGAGCATCAGCACATAGCCCGTAACCTCGTCGCCGTGGATGGTGGAGGAGTAGAAAAATTGAGGCTCGTTCTGGTCGATGTTGAGACTGTCGGAGATTACGGCACAGAGTATCAGCCTTCCGCGCACCGAGGTGCCTATGGTGTCGATACGGCAGAGGGCGGGGTATTTCACTGCAAAGCTGTCCATCATCTGCAGATACACGTCGTAGGTTGGGTAGCGGTCCCAGCTGGACATCTGTGCCACGGTGGTGGCCATAGAAACGGCTTTTTCGGCGTTGCGCCTGATAATGGTGTAATTATATCCTTTTTGCAGAAAAGCCTCGAACTCGGCGCGGTTGGCGTAGGCCGTAACGGTGTTGCCCCTGCGTTTGTCGATGGAGACGATGCGGCTCAGCTCGCGAAGCTTGGCGGCGTCGCTTTCCTCGAAAGAGAAAACAACTTCGGGGTGAGTAGCAAAAAGGCTGTCGATGGCGTTCTGGGCCGTAGCCCCGATATAGCATAGGAAAATGGCAATAGCCAAAAACGATAGTTTTCTCATAGGTAGTTATTATTTTGTAATATTTGGAGAGCAGCTGCTACGCACCGACTCCCGCAAAGGTAAAGTAATGGTTTGCAAGAAAATTCCATACCATCACCACACCGGTGGCAAAGACTTTGGAAATCCAGAAATTAAGCTTCAGTTTTTCATGCAGTAGGTATAGTATCAAAGTATTGAGTCCCAACCCGATAAGCGACACGCCGAAAAATTTGACGTATTCCACTCCCACCTGCTCGTTGGTGCTGCCCCATGTCCAGATGCGGTTGAGTATGTAGTTGCTTGTGGCGGCCACCACAAAACCGATGGCGTTGGCTATAAATTTAGGTATTTTCAGTTTCTCCTTACATATCCACGTAAGGCCAAAATCGATGATGGTACCTGTAACTCCTACAACGCAGAATTTCAGAAACTTGAAAAGAGTGGCTTGAGTGAGTAGTTCTTTCACTTCGAAAATCATTTAGGTTTGCTTACACGGCGGTATTTGCGTTTTATGGCGGGTTTGGTGTAAACCACCTCACCGTCGTCGTTCACTTCCAAGCCGTAGAGATAGTGGTGGTCGATATTCACTTTCACATGGAAAAAGTTGCTGCATCCGCCAGTGATGTTGGGTATTTCGTAGAGCAGCAGCTTGTCGAAACGGCGGTCGCGCAGAAAATTCACCCACACCACTTTGTCGCCGTCCTCGTTTATGAAGCCTATGTACTGACGTTTGTATTTGTCGAGGTGCTCGTCAATCAGCTGGCATTCTTTGTTGGGCTGGTGTTCGTGGGTGTGGTTCATCTTGGCTATTTTTTTCTTGATAAGCCTTTCCACGGTGTCTATCTCCGCGGGTGTGAGGGTGAAACGACCGGCCATATTTTCAACGGTGATGTCGGTTTCGAAATCCTCGTTGAAGGCATATCCTTCGTAGTTCACACCCTGCACCACAGCGGCATATTTTGCCGAAGGCTGTTGTTGTGGTCTTTTTTGTGCTTGCGCCGAAAGGCTTATCAGCATCAGGGCTATAGCCGCTATCTTTATGTAATGAGCCATAATTATAGGTTTTTATGGTTATTATTTCGATTGGTTATAATTATATAGTAACTTTGCTCTGCGAAATATTATTGTTTGTAGTGTCGGTGGCGACTTCTGTTTCGGAAGCCTGAGGACGGAAGTATATGTCGTGCAGCGGGAACTCGTCGCTCAGCTCGCCTGAGAAGAAGAAGTCGAAACCTATTGCACCGAAGGTGTAAACCTTACCCGCTATGTTGATGTGCGAGCCGCCACATTGGGGGTCGGGCTTGGGCTGCGACTGCGAGAAACCAACGTTGAACAGTGTGAACAGGATGTCGGGACGGTTGGAGATGTCGTAGCCGGCGCGTTTCCACTGCATCATAGTCTGGTGCAGTATGCAGCCGGTGTAGATGTAGGAGTAGAGGTGGTTGTGGTAGTCCACAAGGCGGTTCACACGCTCTGTTGTGTGGTCGGCGGTGTGGAAATCGAGAATATGCTCGTACTCCTTGCCCATGTAGTATTCGCTGTTGGGGTCTTTGAGGTTGCGTTCCACTTTCATGGCGGTGAAATCCTTGATGCCGTTCACGCCGAGCGAGAACTGCGACTGCACCGAGAGTATGGCCCTTGGTGCGAGGTAGGTCTTGTAAATCTCTCGTTTTGAGTTGAACAGACGCATCTGCTCGCCCACAAGGCAGCCTACTATCAGACGCGGGTCCACGCCAGTGATGCGGGCGGCACTGTCGATAAGCACCTTGTCCTTTATTATAGCGGGTTTCAGCGCTGCCCATTCTTCGGTGGCCATCCACGGGATGACGTTGGGATTTTGCTGCTGTTTCACCGTCTCAAAGGCATTCAACATCTTGTCCAGGAATTTGTTGTAGTCTTCGTTCTTTTCGGCGTAGAGCGATGCGGCGGCTATCATCTGCGATATCACTGCCGGATTGTCGCAGGTGCGCAGTGTCTGGCCCATAAGACGTGCATTTTCGGGATAGAAACGTCCGAACGAGGCCAATTTGATGTACTGTTGTAACTCCATCTGCTGACGTTCTTGTGCCGAAGTTTCGGATTTGGAGAGGTCGTTCATCTCGGACACTTCCATCAGATAACGGGAGTTTTTGTCGATGGTGCCGCTGTTGTTGGTCAGTCCAAGTTTAAAGATTACCAATCCGCCGATTTGTATGGCACCGTAAATTGCAAACAGATGTACCAGAACAAGGTATGTGCGGCGAACCCATTTCTTTTTGAAAAACGAGGTTTTTTCGGTTTTTTTTGTTTCCGAAGCCGATACTCCGGGTTTGTTTTCTGTTTCTTTCATTTTAAACTAATGATAAAGTTTGATTGGGGGCAGGTAATGCCATTGTCAAGTCGCGGAGCCACGGTATGTTTTCGAACAATGTAAGATCCATAAGCACGAACACTATGGCACCGGCGATATATCCGAGCAATGCCAGCCACGATATTTTTTTCAGATACCAGATAAAATCTATTTT
Organism: Bacteroidales bacterium; assembly: GCA_017443265.1. Taxonomy (GTDB): domain Bacteria; phylum Bacteroidota; class Bacteroidia; order Bacteroidales; family P3; genus UBA1219. Next base: position 21,028 of record JAFSOU010000114.1, read on the forward strand.
CTCCATACCCATTACGGCCACACCGGCAGCCGAGCCGATGATAAGGAGGCTTCCGCCCGTACCTGCGCAGTATGCGAGAAATTCCCAGAACGGATGGTTGGTGGCAAAAATAGCCGTGTCGGGGTCGATGGGATACATGCCCATAACGGCGGCCACCAGCGGCACGTTATCAACGATGGACGACAGCACGCCGATTATAAGGTCGATGAAGAAGAAACCGGGGACTTCGGTGCCGAAGGCGGTATTGAGGCCACCGGCCAGATGACCGAGGATGCCTACCACTTTCAGGCAGCTAACAGCCATAAGTATGCCGAGGAAGAAAAGTATTGTCGGGGTGTCGATATGCTCGAGGGTGCTGACGGCTGTGGGCAGTTTGTGTCCCTCTTTCTCGTATTTGCGACTGATAATCTCTGTGGTTATCCACAGTATGCCCAAACCGAACAACATTCCAAGGTACGGAGGCAGGTGTGTTATTGTTTTGAAAACAGGCACGAAGATAAGGGCAGCAATACCCATGATGAGAACCAGACGACGCAAGTGTGCGGGTACTTCGAGACCGGCGGCTTCTTCCTGCGGACGTTCAATGTCGCCTTTGAGGGTGGCACCCACAACGAGCACCGGAACAACCATACATACAAAGCTGGCTATCAGGGTTTTTACAATAATATTGACCGTTGTAACCTGTCCGCCAATCCACAGCATGATGGTGGTTACGTCACCAATGGGCGACCAAGCACCGCCGGCGTTGGCGGCAAGTATCACCATACCTGCGTAGAGCCAGCGCTCCTTGCGGTCGGCGATGAGCTTGCGCAACAGGGCTATCATCACAATGGCTGTGGTCATATTGTCGAGCAGGGCACTAAGGAAGAAGGTAAGTATCGACAAAACCCACAGCAGTTTTTTCTTGTTGGAAGTGGTAATTTTGTCGGTTATAACCCTAAATCCCTGATAATCTTCTATTAGGGTAACTATCGTCATTGCACCCAAGAGGAAAAACACTATTTCGGCCGTTTCGCCGAGGTTTTCCACAAGCTCCGCGCTGATGATATTGCCGGGAAGGGCGTGGGAAAGGGCAAGGATTGTCCATACCAGCACGCCAAGGAGCAGTGCGGTGGCGGTTTTGTTTATTTTTAGGGGATGTTCGAGCGCTATGCAGGCATACCCTATAACGAAAATGACAATAATTAATAGTTCCATGTTATTGAATATGAATTAGTTTGCTTTATTTCTTCTTGTTGGCGTTTGCTTTTTGCATCTGCTCTGCCTGTTTCTGCATCTCCTCGAGGCGTTTCATAAAGCCCGATTTCTTGGGCGGTTTGTTCTTGTTTTTGAGGTTTGCCAGCTCTATGCGTTTGCGTATCTTGTCCTCGTTGATGGTGCGACGGATGAGAATCATCTGCAGCATGGTTATGCACAGCGAGAGGAAGTAGTAGAAGTTAAGTCCCGACGACTGATTGTTGAGTATGAATAGCATCATGAAAGGCATGAAGTACATCATAAATTTCATGCCGGGGATGCTTTGCTGCGATGCCTGCTGGCGCATAGTGTACCATGTGTAGAGGAACTGCACGGCGAACATCAGCAAACAGAACAGGCTTATGTGGTCGCCGTAGATCGGGACGTTGAAGGGCAGGTCGAGTATGGAGTCGAAAGTGGAGAGGTCTTCGGCCCAGAGAAAGGGCTGCTGGCGCAACTCTATCGAAGCCGGGAAGAAACGGTACATGGCAAAGAGTATGGGCATTTGCAAAAGCATTGGCAGGCAGCCTGCCATTGGACTTGCCCCCGCTTTCTTGTATAGTGCCGATATGGCCTGCTGTTTTTTAAGGGCGTCCTCCTGCTTGGGGAATTTCTCGTTGATTTTGGCCACCTCGGGCTGCAGCACTCTCATCACCGCCGACGATGCGTACGACTTATAGGCGATAGGGAACAGCACCAGTTTCACCAAAAGTGTAAGCACTATGATGATGATGCCGTAGTTCCAGTTGAACTGTTCGAGGAAGTTGAACACCGGAATGATGGCAAAACGGTTGACCCATTGTATGGCGAAAAATCCCCAGCCCAAGGGCAACATGCGCTCAAGGCCAAGGTCCATATTGCGCAGTGTGCGGTATTTGTTTGAGCCGAAATAGTAGCGCATGCCCACGGTATAGTCTTTCGACAGTTGGAAAGGCAGTCCCATGTTGCCTTCCATGGTGCATAGGTAGCGGCCGTTGGTGTCCTGTTCGGTAACGGTTCGCAGGTCGGCGTTTTCGAACGAGCTGTCGGCAATAAGTATAGTGCTGAAGAACTGCTGTTTGAAAGCCACCCATTGCAGGGGTGTTTTCACATTTTCTTCGCCGTCGGTGCCGTCGCGCAGGTTGTCGGCGTTGTCGTCGGTGGGTTTGTAGTAGATGGATGAGTACATGCGTTCCATGTCGCCCCGACCGCTTTTGCCCATGGCATGTTTTTCGTGGCGCGCAAGTTTATCCTTGAAATAAAGGTCGAGGTAGGGGGTGTTTTGCAGTGTTTTCTCCAGTCCGTGAAAATTGATGTCGAATTTCACCTCGTGGCTGTTGCCGCGGATGGTGTAGGCAAATTCCAGATAGCGGTTTTCGTCTATGCCTGCCGACGCCGAGTCGGTGCCTGCTACAAAGGCGCGGAGGGCAATACGCACGGAGTCGTCGCCGGAGAGCTCCAGCTTGGTGTCGCCTTCGGCTTTCTGGCCATCGACGAGAGTGGTGAAATTGAGGTTGGCAGTGCGTATTATGTTGCCATCAACGGTGGGGAAGGTGAGGTTGAGACTGTCGTCGCCTTTACCGATGAGGTCGAGTGGCAGGTCGCCGTAGCTGGTGTATTCGCTAAGCACCACGTTGTCCACCTTGGCACCGAGTGAATTGACGTCGAGGCTGAGCACCTCGTTTTTAACCGAAACGATGATGGGTTCGCCGTCGAGGTTGCAGGCAAAAACGCCGGCGGCCTTGCGGGATTTTTCCACCTCTGCCTGTTGCGAGACGGTGTCGTTGGCAGCGAGCGAATCGTCGATAAGTTTCTGTGCCGCTATGGCCTCTTGGGCACTTATTACGGAGTCTTCGTATGCTTTGCGCAGTGAGTCTTGTTGGGCTGCAATTTTCTCTCTTTCCTCTTTCGAAGGGGCTGTCCACCAGATGTATCCGATGAAGACAAGGAACATCAGAACAAGCCCTATAATAGTGTTTTTATCCAACATTTTTTCGTTTTAAGTGGTACTTTTTTCGCGATTTTTGAAACTGCAAAGATACGAAAAAATATTGGATTTTATGTTAATTGTGAAAAATATTTGTTTTTGCTATGGCCGTGGCTATGGTTTGGCGACCGTTTTGGCGATAGTGTTCGGTGGGGAAATCGCGGTCGCGGAAATCGGCGTCGCGCACTGTGCCTTGGTTGTTCACCACGGTAACGCCCATGGCTCTGTAGCGTTGCTCCACAAATTGTCCGTTGCGCCGCAATATGTCCACCAGTTCGGGCCCCACGAGGGCTGCCATCTGGTCTTCGTTGTCGGGAAGGATATGGAACACGGCATGCCAGCCGCGTTGACGGCACAATTTGGCTATACGGTCGAGGTCGCGAATGCGGGGATTGTCTTCGTCCACATCGCAGGCAAAGCATTTGACGTAGTGCGTGGCAAGGCTTATGGTGTCGTCGGAAACTCCCCGTGCATTCATCTGGTCGGCAACGGCCTTGTCCCATTCTGACGCTGTTTTCCACTGAACGACGGGGTAGTTGATTTTTTGTTTTCGCAAAGCATTACGCACTATTTTGGCGTTCTCTTCGTCGGTCCAGTGCGTGTATCCTTTAAAAGCCAGCAACATACGTTTGTATAGGGCGGGGGCTTTTTTCATCAAAACCTGTTCCTTGCGCAAAGGCACTTCGAGGCTTGAATAAATCCACTCGGCGGTGAAGGAACGCATATTTACCGTTACGATGGCGGTTTTTACGGGACTTTCGGCGGGGATGTTGCGTAGTATGTCGTAGTAAATACCGGCGTGGCAGGCGTCTTTGTCGAGGTTGGCTATGCGGTGGTCGGGGAGCAGGTCCTGCAGCATGTCGCTGATGAAACGTTTGTCCTCTTCGTCGTCGGCTACGGCGTGGTTCGACGATTCGCCGAGGTAAACGATGTCGGCTTGTTGCTCCACCGGCATCATCGAGCGTTGCATCAAGGTGCAGTTGGCCTCCAAATCTTTGGGATACAGCGTGTAGAGGTAAACAATATCCAGCAAGGCGAGAACCCCTGCCAGCAGCAGGAACTTCAACGCAAGCTTTTTTATCGTTTTCAGGCAGTTACTCGGCATAGGGCATCAAAATTGGAAATAGATAAACGGATATTGTTCCACCGACGAAAAGACTATGATTGCGAACAACATGATGGCGTATATCGACCAGCGCAGCGGTGCAGGCAGTTTTCCGCACCAGCGGTCGAAACGGATGTGGCGTGTGGCTATATCGAGTGCCACGAAACAAACCAAAGCCGCAACGATGTGCGGGGCTATGGCGAGATGCTCAGTGCCGGCATTACTGAGAAGTGCGGCGTACAACTGGCCGAGATCCGAAAACGACGGGGCACGGAACACGCTCCACAATAAGGTTACTACGACAAATGTCTTGCCTACATTAAGAGCTCCTACCACTGCCCTGCCCGCTTTGGAATTGATTCTGTCGAACAGATGCACCGACCGCAGCCATCGCTCCACGATGAGCAGCACTCCGTAGGCGGCCCCCCAAAGCATAAATGTCCAGTTGGCGCCATGCCAGATGCCGCACACGGTAAACACTACAAGGGTGTTGAACGCCCATCGCGGGACCGATACACGGTTGCCCCCGAGAGGGATATACAGGTAGTCGCGGAACCACGACGAGAGCGATATATGCCACCTATGCCAAAACTCGCGGATGCTGCCGGAGAGGTACGGCACGTTGAAATTGTCGGTAAGGGTGAACCCCATCGACAGGGCGCAACCTATGGCTATGATGGAGTATCCGAAGAAATCGCCGTAGATCTGAAACGAGTAGAGCACCATGGCCAGAAGTATGTCGCCGCTGGCGTATTGTCCGGGTGTGGCATATACCTTGTCCACCAGTGAGCCAAGGTTGTCGGCCACCACCATTTTCAGGAAAAGTCCGAAAAGTATCAGCCGCAGGCCGTTGGCCACGTTGTCGTAGTCGAGGCGCTTGGTTTCGTGCAGTTGGCGGAGCAGGTTCTGCGGCCTCTCTATGGGACCCGTCACCAGTTGCGGATAGAACATCACATACAGGGCGTAGTAGCCGAAATGGTGTTCGGCGGTCTGATGGCCGCGATACACTTCGATAACGTAACTCAGACTCTGGAAAGTGTGGAACGACAAGCCAATAGGCAGTGCTATCTCAAGCACGCGGGAAGGGTGCGACCATCCGAAATGTTGCGCAAGCTCCACCAAATTGGCACTACAGAAATTCAGATATTTAAAGATGAAAAGCACCAAACACGTACTTACCACGCTGACTACCAAAGCAGTGCGTTTGCGTTTCGGCGAATCGGCCCATCGCTCGATGAACAATCCCGCCGAATAATCGATGACAATTGTTACAAGTAAGATAAGTATATATTTGGGAATGAACCACATATAGAAGAAACAGCTGGCGGCGAGCAGCATCAGCCAACGCCAACGGTGTGGCAGCACGTAGAAAAGCAGCGTCACCGCAGGGAAAAACAGCAGAAATTCTATAGTGTTGAACAGCATATTGTAAAAATGGCAAACATCATTGCGGTTTATCTCCACAAAAACGTTGCAAAAGTACAAAAAAAAATTGGATTATACTTCGATTGCGAAAAATATTTGTCTTCGACAAAATCTGACACATAGAAAAAACAAGGTCGTATTGAACATCTTCGGTAAGTTCCAATAAGAAACGCAACTTTTTGAGATAAAACTGAGGCTGCAAAATGAATTTTTTTCCGGCAAGGAAAGGGGAAAATCCCCTGTCCCTTGCACAGATGGAAAAAAGTTGTTATCTTTGCGCCTCCTTCCAA
>JAFSOU010000115.1 GCA_017443265.1 Bacteroidales bacterium
AATTTCCCAACCCTAGGGCAAATGCCTAACAACAACCTTGTGAACTTTTACAAATAGCAACAAGTTCCTTGTCAACTGGGGATGGACAGGCCGTTACGATAACTATTACGTTATGGGTGCCCTCAATCCGGGAACAGGTGGTGCAGGCGGAAACACTTCTGGTACATACAACTTCAGCAACAAGGCTGTTATTGGCATAAAACCTATTTCTAATACCGGCAGTAACTCCACGGTAACAGCATCTGTGAACAACTCTTCGTGGGGCAGTGTGAGCGGCGCACGTTCGTATAGCAACTACGACACTGTTTCTATTATTGTGAATACCAACGAAGGATACCGTTTCAAAAAATGGACGGATGGTTCTATGGCAAATCCCCGTGAGTTTATCATCAACGACAATATGACTCTCACTGCCGAGATAGAAAGAATATCCGGAGACACTCTGTACCATACTTTAACTTACCCTTCTTCATACCTTGGACTGGCATCCCGCGGCACGTACTACTGGGGTGTGAAATTCCCCACATCGGCTCTTACAGCTAGCAGACGCCCCACCGCTGTGCAGTTTTATGCACGTTATACGGGAACTTACACTCTGTATATATACAACGACGGTGCTAATGCCCCGAGCGGTACAGCTAAGCTCAGCGGTTCTTTGTCGCTGACGAGCACTAACCAACTTGGATATATTAGTGCCAGCCTTGGTTCATCAACATTTACAATCGATCCCAATAAACCTCTTTGGGTAGTATTGAAATACACCAACAACTCAAGTAATACAATCTATTGCATACCCCTTGCAGACTATGGTGGAAACCAGTACAGCAAGATGAAAAGCTCAAACGGCACATCGTGGTCGGCATTGAGCTATTCCAATAGCTGGCCAATAAGGTTGATTACTGCGTATACAAGCAATCCTGTGGGCATTACCGAAGTTGAATTTGTCGACGATTATTCGATAACCAACGGCAAAGGCTATATCACCATTACCGGTGCCGAGAACCAGACGGTTCGTCTTATCGACAACAGCGGCCGTGTGATTGCCACCGACAACACTTCCGACAACATTAAGACTTTCGTTGCTCCCACCAGCGGCGTTTACCTGATTCAGGTAGGCGACAAGCCCGCACGCAAGATTGTGGTGAAGAAATAAACCATTCTTTATCAGATATTTAAAAAGCCAAGGTTGAATAAACCTTGGCTTTTTTGTTTGTGGAGTTTGTTATTTCGTCAGTCAACGGTTTTGTTGAGGAAAGTGCGGATGTGTTGCACCTCGTTGTCGCAAGCCACGGCACATTCCGTAGCGGGGACAAACGAGAGGTCGTACTCGTAGAGCTGTATTACGGCAAACCGGTTGTCGTCGGAAACGGTTACGTTTAGCATGGTGAGGGTGCTGTTGTTTTTGCGAACGTCGGCAAGACGGGCAAAGTCCTTGGTTTCTACAATCTGCCGGCAGAGCTCCTTGTCGGATGCGGCAACGTAAACGCTATGAGTGCGCAGACGGCTGTGGGTCTTGACATACAGGTAGTATCCCGATTTTTTGTCGAAAATGCGCAGAAAATAGGCAAATCCCACAATCACCATTATGCCGCCTGCCACAAGCAGGGTGAACGATACAATATCGGGCATGGCCGTTGCCACGCTCACCGCAATCAGGGCCGCTCCTGCCAGAAGTGTGCAGATGGGCATTATTGCCGAATGGCGTTTCTTTTCAACAATGTTTTCGGTTTGCAGTTTTGCAAGAAATTCGTTTGTGTCGGGTATGTTTTGCATGATAATTCGTTTTTGGGGTTCTGTTACTTGTTTTTCATTTTAACTATTTCTGTTATAGGAATATCCTTTTTTCCAAGTGTTTCGAAAATCTGTGCAAAACACACTTTTTCGTCATTGTCGGAATAGCGCACAAGGGTGTAGTCGGGCGAAGCGCTTTTCTTCACCTTGTCGATGGCCGCCATATCTTTTTTGTCGAACAATTCGAACAGCTGGCTTTTCTCGTTTTTGGAGTAGAAGAAATACTCGCGTGTGAGCAATCGGTGCAACGGCTTGTAATACGGAGCTTTACAGTCGCCGATAAGATAGTATGCCACTATTGTGCCCGCACCGAAAATGCCGACAACGACAAGTGCCGCAATAAGTGCCGACAGGCCTTGTCCGTGGGTTGGTATCGTCCGGTTGAGCAGAAAACCTGCCATGCCGCATAGTACGCAGCCCCACGCCCAATATATGGGGCGAAGTCGCTTGCGTATGTCGGGCAGTTCGTAAATGTATTTGTCTATGCTTTTGAATTCTGTTTTTTCCATTTTTTATCTTTGATTTAAATGTAACACAATGTGTAACTGCTTGTAGCAGTACACGATAATAATAGCTGGAAACAGGCTTGCAATGGTGTTCTCAGCTATGGCAAAAAAGTAGTAGCCTTTAAATCAAAGTTTTAGGATGTTCAGGAAATAAACGTAATAATCGATGTTGCGTCCGAAAGCATTCAGACGGAAGTCTCTACCCAACCTTCGTTTCTCTAATATGAGATACAACGGGGCGGAGGCATATCGTGCCGATTGGTTTTTCAGGTTGGAAGACAGCGAAGCCCCGTTGTTGCGGCTTACTATGCGGCCGCCGTTTGTGGGAGGTGCGACAATGGTTTCGTTGGGCACCACAAAAAGTATGTCGGAGCAGGGAGTGAGGACAACGGAAATTGGCTGGTAAAGCGTGTCGGAGGAACTGCCAGTGCCGCACAATTTGTTTTGATTGGAAGCAATCAGGTCGTTTTTTGCGACAAACAACATCAACAGCACCAGCAAAAGAGCAGGAACTTTAGCAGTAAATGAATGATTTACAGCGTTTTTTACCGATATGTCGATGTTTTGTTTCACGATGCAAATATACGTTTTAAATTCGGAAATAGGAAATTGGATTTTTGCCACGAACTGATGTTTTGTGAAAATTGTGGGCTTTTGTTGTACAAAAAAAGTTGCTTAAAATAATAACAAGGGCGTTTTTAGCGTTATTAATAATGATTGTCAATAAACAAAATAACGATGAAACATATTTTTTCTTTTTTGATAGCTCTCTGCTGTTTTTCCTTTGTGTTTTCGAACACCTACACCGTTACCACCACTGCCGACACGGGCGCGGGCTCGTTGCGGCAGGCCATTACCAATGCCAATGCCTCGTTTGGCGGAAACCACACTATCAGTTTCAATATACCGTTCACCGATGCAGGCTACGACCCCGCCAGCGGCACTTTTACCATTCACCTGCAGTCGGAGCTACCGTATTTCCTGATTGTCAACAATATAACTATCGACGGAACTTCGCAGACCACCAACAAAGGTAACACCAATCCCTTTGGACCGGAGGTGGTGCTCACCTGCGACACCCTCAACCTGATGTCGTGTTTCCGTGTGGCCAGTGCTGGCATTACCATAAAAGGCTTTGTAATAGGCGGTTTCCAGTACGCCGTGCTTCTGTTCGGAGCCAACCGCTGCACTGTGAGCGACTGCTACATCGGCACAGCCCCCGATGGCCGCACGCCCTTTCCAAACACATACGGCATAGGACTTTCGGGCGGCACCTACGGCACTATCAACCTCGGTTATGCGCGCAACGCCGTAATTTCCAACAATGTTATTTCGGGCAACACCTCGGCGGGCATTGTGATGGAAGGCAGCGGCACCCGCAACAACGTGGTGAAAGGCAACCGCATCGGCGTTAGCGCCCTTGGCGATTCGGCTTTAAGCAACCACTACGGCATTATTATAATGACCAACGCCAACAGCAACCGCATCGGCGGAACCACAGCCGCCGAGCGCAACATTATCTCGGCCAACTCCGAAATAGGTATCTATATCGAATCTGCCGACAGTAACGTCGTGTGTGGCAATTACATAGGTCTCGACGCCACAGGCACCTACACTTTCGAATTTGCCCCCGACTCCTCCATTCAGGCCAACGGCGTGGAGATAAACACAACAGGGCGACACAACATCATTGGCGGAAACACGCCGCAGGAACGCAACATCATAAGCGGCAACCGTGTGTACGGATGTATCTATTACGGCAACTGTTCGCAAAACAACATCTGCGGCAACTACATCGGCACCGATGTAACTGGAACTTTGTCAGTTCCTAATGCCACTGGCATCTGCGTTGACGGCTCGTCGAATCATAACACAATGGAAAACAATGTGTTGAGCGGAAACCGAAGCTATGGACTTTTCATCGTTACCCGCGGCACCGACGCAAATATCTTTCGTGGAAACAAAGTAGGTACCGATGCTTCCGGCACTGTGGCTCTGCCCAACGACGTGGGGCTGATGCTTGCCGCCGACGCCAAGGACAATATAATAGGAGGTACTTCGGCCGCCGACCGTAACCTGTTTTCGGGCAACCTGTACGCAGGCATCGAAGTTACCGATGCAGGAACCGAAAACAACAGCATTACAGGCAATTACATCGGTGTGGATGTTTCCGGACAAAATTCTTTGCCCAACGGCAACGGCATTATCGTAAGTGCTTTGGTGAAACACCTCACCATAGATAACTGCGTGATTTCCAGCAATCTTGACTATGGATTGGTAATTACCGACCAAGCCGACAGCAATACATTAAAAAACAACAAGATAGGTGTGGGAGCTGACGGTCTTACGCCCCTTGGCAACGGTGCGGCAGGACTGGTGATTGGCGGCGGCGCCAAGCATACTATGGTTGGGGGAGCGGGCGTCGGCAACGTCATAGCACACAACGACTCCACCGGCCTTGTGCTCACCGACGCTGCAACCCGTTTCAATACTTTTTCCGAAAACCGGATTTATAGCAACCGTTACGCTGGAATCTTTTTTATGGGCAACAGCTGCAACGGTGGCGTACGTCCTCCGGTGATAACCTTAGCTGGCCACGACCCTAATTCCGGATATTCGGTGGTTTCGGGCACTACATCCGTGAGTAGTCCGCAAAATGCTGTGGTAGAGGTGTTTGAGTGTGACGCCAACGATACTGCAAGCCTTCTGCCGCAAGGCAAAAATTTTGTTGGTCGCACAACGCCCGATGCACAGGGACAATGGCGGGTATCGGCTTTCGGAGGCTCTATCGGCACACGTTTCGTGGCCACCGTTACCGACCAAGAGGGCAACACATCGATGTTTTCTGCCAGCGTTACTTCGGTGTTGGGTTTGGAAAACGCTATAAGCGAACAGATTACCGTATGCCCCAATCCCACAACGGGTTTGGTGGAGATACAGAATGCCACACACGACACACGATTTGAATTGTTTTCCATAACGGGCAAACGCCTGATTTCCACATCCAAACAGATTATCGACATTTCCCGTTTGTCCAACGGAGCATATTTTTTGGTTGCCTACAAAGACGAGCATCCGTTGGGCGCAACAAAAATCGTAAAAAGATAGAATATGAAAAAGCTTTTGTTTATACTTCTGACAATCATATCGTTGTGTGAGCTGAAGGCCACCAACTACGTTGTTACCACTACGGCCAACTCTGGTGCGGGAAGTCTGCGCTACGCCTTGCAGATGTGCATAACAACCGCCGGTCCGCACACCATAAGTTTCAACATTCCAACCACCGATGCCGGATACGTTGCCACAAAAGGCGTTTGGGTGATAAGTCCCGCCACCGTTTTCCCGATGGTGATGCAAAACTATGTAACTATCGATGGCACAACGCAGTCTGCTAATGTTGGCAATACCAACGCCAACGGCCCCGAAATTGTGATTGACGGCGGTTACACACTCGACTACGGACTGCGTGTTTTCAATGCCGCAGGAGCAGTTGTTAAAGGATTGAACATCAGAGGTTTCACCAAAGGGATACAATTCTACAACTCGCCCAACTGCAAAGTAACGGGCTGCTACATAGGTGTAAACGAAACTGCCTCGGATACAGTGAGTAACGACATCGGGCTGGTATTTATAGCTGGTTCGCACAAAGCTTTGATTGGAGGCAACTCCGCCACCGATCGCAACATCATTTCCGGCAACCGCCATATTGGCATACGTCTGCTCGACGTGGATTCGTGTACCGTAAGCGGCAACCTCATCGGCACCGACCGCACCGGTACCCGCGCCCTACCCAACTACGACGGCATGAGCATGGAAGGCGTGGTGAGATACTGCGTTATTGGCGGTACAACAGTCGCCGAGCGCAACATCATATCCGGCAACACCGACTACGGCTTGCCTCTGTTTGGCGTTGGCGCAACGGGTAATGTGGTGATAGGCAATTATATAGGCACCGACATCAGCGGCACTCAGCCGTTGGGCAACACCTACGGAGTTCTGTTCGACGACGGCTCGTTCGGAAACAGGGTGGGAGGCAACTCCGCAGCTGAGCGCAACATTATTTCCGGCAACGTGGGCTATGGAGTGTTTTTTTATAACAATGGCACTCACGACAACCGTTTGATAAACAATTATATAGGTACCGACTGCACCGGCAATTCGGCTGTTGCCAACACGGCAGGAATTATTATCGACGGCATTTCGTACAAAAACATCATCGACGGCAATGTGATCTCGGGCAACGTGCAGGTGGGAGTGGGGATAAATATCACTGGCTCCGACAGCAATGTATTGGTACGTAATAAGATAGGTGTTAGTGCATCCGACACTCCTTTGCCCAACGGCTTGGACGGTATTCGTATTTCGCAAGGTCCGAAACAGACGGTGATTGGTGGCTCTCCGGCCGAAGGCAATGTGATTGCAAACAACGGAGGATGTGGCGTTTATATCACCAACGATAACTGTAAACGAAACCTTATCAGCTGCAACAGTTTCTACAACAACGGCGGTTTGGCCATAGACCTTTTCTCGCCCGGAGTGAACTCCAACGACGTGGGCGACAGCGACGACGGTGCCAACGGAAAACTCAACTTTCCCGTGATAAGCAGCATTGTGCAGAGCGGGGGAGGAGTTGTGGTGGAAGGCACTTTGGATACTCGACAGCCGGAACAATGCGAAGTGCAGCTCTACCGTGCCGCCACCGACCCCACGGGACACGGCGAAGGCAGAGACTACCTTGCTTCGGTAACACCCTCATCCAATGGGGATTGGAGCGCCACGCTTTCCGGACTTTCGTCCGACGACTATGTTACAGCCATTGCCATCGACGCAATGGGCAACACCTCCGAGTTTTCGCGTTGCCGCAACAGCCAAGGCACCGCAGGCGTTGACGAGGCTGAAACGACTGAAATACGGGTGTTCCCCAATCCTGCCCGAGGAACGCTTTATATTGTTGGTTGCGAAGTTGTTAGCTCCATTGTACTGGATGCTGCAGGAAAAGTGGTGATGCGGTTCGGCAAAGAAAACAAAATGGATGTTTCCAAACTTCCTGCCGGAATCTATACAATACGGATAGAGACGCCTTCGGGCAATGTCTTACGCAAGTTTATGAAACAATAATATGGATACACACGTCTTTCAATGTTGAAAGATTGCAACAAACTAAAAAGCCAAGAATAAATGTCTTGGCTTTTTTGTTGTTCGAAGGAAGAAATAATTATTTGTCTTTTTTGGTAAAAAGCAAGACGGCGGCTATTATGGCAATGCCCAGATTAATAAACATAGCTGTTGAAAGTGAGCCGATACGCAGGTAGTATCTCTCGTCATCGCCAAAATAATATTTTGCATCAATAAATGCGTTAACCCATATTAGAATATCAAAAACTGTAATTATGATAAAAACACTAATTATAGAGATAATCAGTGTCGTTTTTCCTGCTTTTGAAAGTATCATATTTTGAGCCTGTTACATGATTGATAATCATTTGTTTCTCTTTGCAAAGATAGCAAAATCTTCAAATCCCACCAAATTTTTTTCTGCGAAATCTTCAAATCCCACCAAATTTTTTCATGCAAAATCTTCAAATCCCACCAAATTTTTTTCTGCGAAATCTTCAAATCCCCCCAAATTTTTTTATCGCAATTTGAACTTCTTTAGTAAATAACAGTCCTCCGACCCTCGATCTCTGACAACTAAAAAACAATCTTTTTCACAGTTCACGGATCATAGTTCACTTGTTACAAAAAAAAATCGTATCTTTGCACATGGATTTGGTTCGGCGCATGTCGTTGCAATGTGCTGATTAAAAGGGAATCGGGTGCAAGTCCCGGACAGTCCCGCTGCTGTGAGTTCCGCAAAAAACCGCTCCAATCCATGCCACTGCCGCCTATTGGCGACGGGAAGGCCGGAAACGGTGGAACAAGTCAGAAGACCTGCCAAATGCTTGTGTTTTAAAGGCTTTCGAGGAAAAGACCTAAAAACTCCCCTTCCGCGGGAAAATGGCTTTTTCTCCCAAGCACATTTGTTTTAAACTGATAGAAAGGTAACAAAAAATGTTGTCCGCAAGAAAAACAGCCCTGATTTTGGCAGTGTGTGTAACATGCTGCTTTGGAGCTGTTTATGCGCAGGATACCGTGCGGCAACGCAATTTGCACAACGTCACCGTCACCGCCAAGGCCACGCCCAAAGAAGCCACGGCCACGGCCCCAGTGCAGATAATGACACGAGTTAAGTTGGAGCGTATCAACGCCTTGCAGCTGTCCGACGCGGTGAAACAGATGGCCGGCGTGGTGCTTAAAGACTACGGTGGGGTAGGGGGCATCAAGACCGTCTCGGCGCGCGGCTTGGGCAGCCAGTTCAGCACCCTCGCCATCGACGGAGTGGCCGTGGGCGACTGCCAGAATGGCCAGCCCGACTTGGGACGTTTCATTGTGTCGGAGCTCGACAACCTGAGTTTTGCCAACGGTCAGCCCGACGATATACTTCAACCCGCGCGGGTGCTGGCTTCGGGCAACGTTTTGAACATGCAGACTGCCAAGCCAGTGTTCAACGGCAAAAACACCAACCTAAAACTCGGTTTCGAGGCGGGTTCCTTCGGACTCATGCATCCGAGCCTCAAGTACGAACAGCGTCTGGGAGAAAGGCTTTCGCTTTCGCTGCAAGGCACTTACGTACATAGCAATGGCGATTATCCGTTCACCGTTTACTACACCCAAAGCAAGGCCGACAGCAGCTCGCGCGAACGGCGCACACACTCGGCCGTGCGCATGGCCAACCTCGAAGCCAACCTTTTCTACAATATCAGCGCCACACAGAAACTTACTGCCAAGATGCACTATTACAACGCTTTCCAGCAGTTGCCCGGACCTGTGATCTACTACCGTGAAACGCCCGGCAGCGAAAGCTCCGCCGACCAGTCGGGATTCGTTCAGTTGCACTATACCAACCACATCTCGCCACGCTGGAGCCTGCGCCTCGACGGCAAAATGTACGCCGTGCGCAACATTTACGACGACTCCGCCTACCAAGGCTCCACCGGCATTTTGCACAACGACTACCGCCAAAGCGAATACTACCTAACCGGCGCTTTGATGTACCGTCTGAGCGATTTTGTAAAATTTTCGTATTCAATGGATTATCTGTTCAATGGACTGAATTGCAATGTGGAAAGCTGTGCCGAAGTAGGTCGCCATTCGTGGCTCAACGCTATCTCCGCCAAGGCTTATCTGAACAAGGTAAATATCACAGCCACAGCACTTTATTCCTTGCACAGCGAAAGCATTCTGGGCGAATTTGCCAAAGAGTACCGGCATTTCACGCCATACTTTGGAATTGTGTACAAACCATTCAATAACAGCGGGTTGCGGTTGCGTTATTTTATCAAGCAGAACTACCGTCTGCCCAATTTTAACGAATGCTATTACGCATATATGTCGCGCGACTTGCGTCCCGAACGGGCGTTGCAGAACAACCTTGGCATAACTTACGAAAAAAACTTCAAGGATAAAACGTTGAAAAACATCACCTTGCTCGTTGATGGCTACTACAACCGCGTTAGCGACAAAATAGTGGCATTTCCCAGCCACAGCCTTTATATGTGGTCCATGATGAACATCGGGCTGGTATCCATAACAGGCGTGGACAGCAAAGTGGCCGCGGAGTTGGCTATTGCCGAAAAAATCGGCCTCTCGCTCGACGCCACCTACACCTTTCAGCGGGCGTTGGATTTAACCGACAATAGCTCAAAGACTTACCGCAACCAGATACCCTACACTCCCGAGCACTCGCTTTCGGCTTCGGCATTCTTCACCAACCCGATAGTGGATGTGGGCTACAACCTGATTTTTGTAGGCGACCGTTACCGCTTGGCACAAAACGCCGCCGACAATCTTGTGGAAGGGTATGTGGACCAAAGCCTTACGTTGGCAAAGAAAATACCTTTGCGCTATGGTGCGTTGAAACTTCAGGCACAGGTTCTGAACATTTTCGATGTACAGTACGAGGTGGTAAAGAATTATCCCATGATGGGACGAAATTATAAAGCGAAACTGATTTACGAATTTTAATAAATTTCTGAAAATGAAAAGAATAGCTTTGATTATAGGCATGTCCGCCATCATGTTTGCAGTGGTGGTGTCGTGCAAAAAGGACAACAACGAAACCACTGTGCAAAACTCGCTTGCCAAGGACATCGTCGAGGCCGAAGCCGGTACCGACGGCAAGTACATATACATACTCAACGAGGGTGTGTGGGGCGGCAACGATGCCTCGCTCGACCGCATCGAGGTAGCCTCAGGAGAGTACCATAGCGATGTTTTTGCCAAACAGAACGGTCGCGGACTTGGCGACGTGGCCAACGACATACAAATTTACGGCTCCAAGATGTACATTGTGGTGAACAACTCTAACATAGTGGAGGTGTTGGACCCCGAAACCGCCCGTTCCGTACGGCAGATACAGCTTGCCGGCAAACAGCCGCGCTACATTGTGGGGCACGAGGGATACGTATATGTGAGCTGCTACAGCGACGAAGTACTTAAAATAGATACTGCAACTTTCAGTGTGGTAGGCAGTTGCGCCGTGGGGCGCGACCCCGAAATGCTGGCCGTGGCAGGCAGCAATCTGTACGTGGTCAATTCCGGCGGACTGGACAACCCCAACTACGACACCACGCTCTCCGTTGTGGATTTGAGCACTTTTGCTGAAACACGCAAAGTGACAGTTGGCATAAATCCCACCAAATTGGCCAAAATAGACGACAACCGTCTTTTGATGGTGTGCAACGGCAACTATGGCAGCATACCCTCGTCGATGGCCGTGTTCCGCCTCAGCGACGACACCGTTATACGCATTCCCCACAAATGCACCAACTTTGTGATAAACTGCGGTTTTGCCTATTGCTACGACTACGATTATGCGAACAACACCCCGATTTTTTTCTCCGTGAACCTTGGCGACTACCGGGCTGAGGGGTCGCATATATCGGTGTCTCAAAAAATCGAAATACCCTACGGCATAGCCTTGAACCCAGGCAACGGCAATGTGTACCTCACCGACTCGCACGGCTTTGTCAGCAACGGCGACATACACTGCTACCGCAACGGTCACCTCGCCTATATGCACGAATGCGGCAGCGGCCCGTCGAAAGTGGCTGTTTGGTGAAACATAATGTAAAATAGTTTGTTATCACAATAAAAAGTGTCAAAGCTCGTTACATTAATTCAATAAGAAGCAAATGACAAATAAATTTATTTAACAAATGATTGATATTTACTAATATATAGAATATTAATAGACAAAATGAGCTTAGGCTCTTATTCTTGAAATTTTGGAAGTCCGCTAACCTTCAAATATAATCACACGAATAAGAAGCATTAAAGTTCATGCCTTCGGGCGTGAACCTTATACGTACTTATGTGTGATTTTGGTCTTAGCGGACACCACAAAATTTCATAAGCAACGCAAGGTGAACGCCTTTTTTGTTGCCGTAGTGTTGGAGCCGCAAATAAAAACTCTATGGGCGAGGATTTTCATATAGGACGGCTGATAAAACAGTATGTGGAGGAAAACGGCATACGCATCGGATGGCTTAGCAAACAGCTGCACTGCCACCGCAATACCATATATAATATCTTCGACCGCAATTGGATAGACACCCAGACTTTGATGAAACTCTCACAGGTGCTGAAACACGATTTCTTTGCCGATTTCTCGGAACAATTTCGTGGTAAAAATGAAAAAGAAACAAAATAGCATTGATTTTTCGTTTTTTTTATCCGTTAAACACTTTTTTGCCCATTTTTTAGAGCTAATACTTGCCCGAAAAAATATGGTTTTTGTCGAAAAAACAGCCGATAACTACTTTCTTTACCTTGCTAATATTTTGATTTTTAAAGACTTAAAGTAATGCCCAAATACTTGTGCATAATGCACATTTGCTTGTGCGCCATTTTTGCGTGTGTTTTAGTAGAAGTTTGTAATTTTGCAACTCGAAAAAAGTAAAATCAAAACAAAAAAATTAAAAACCGAGGGACCGATGGTATATAACCGGTAGAAACGAAATGAAAAAAATATTGATGATTTTAGCAGCATTTTTTATTGCATCAATTACATTGTCCAGTTTTATCATGAAAAGCGACAATGTACTAAAGACCAATATTGGGGATGAAGAATATTTTAAAAAATTTCATCCTGTACCGGGTCTCAGTGAGAAGGGAGAGAGTTTTACCATTTACTTATACTATCATGTAGTTAATGGAGGTAGAGAATACTATGCGGGACCATCCTATGATGACCATTGGGGTGGTCAAGAATATTGTCCAGTGTCTAGAAATCCATTATTTAAAGCTTGCAATGACAGTCGTCAATATAAACGTTACTGGATCCCTCAGTGGAAGAGTTATTTTGATTGCGAATTACCTTATTTTAGATATTAACAAAACCGCAGTGCATAAAAAAAGTGAGTCCAAGACTCACTTTTTTTATGTCAAAAATTGGCAAATGTGCTGAGAATTAATACAATTATCTTTACATAACTTCATTCCCCGGCGTCCTTCTTTACAAACTCCTCGGTGGCATAGAGGGGGATGTTTTCCATCCATCCTTGGTCTATGCAGGGTTTCATCGAGATACGGAGGGCTTTGAGTTTTTTGTCGGCAAATTCGCTATGCGCTATGCACAAAAGTTGAAAGAGATTTGCTGTGTGCATTTTTATACAAAAACGACACTTTTTCGGGGGAACGTTTTGTGAAATTGACACTTTTTCGGGGGGGATTTTAGATAAAATTGACACTTTTTCGAGGAAACAAAATGCAAAAATTGACACTTTTTCGGGGATATGTCACATACTTTTTTACCGTTTTCGGCGTTATGCCATAAACTAAAAAGTTCATTTTATGAAACTCAAAATCATCGTCAGCAACCAAACCAATCCCTTTGTAAATATTGCTGTGGAGCAGCACCTTGTGGCCGAAAATCCGTCGGACACAATTGTGATGTACCTCTGGAAAAACAATCGCACCGTGGTTATCGGGCTCAACCAGAACCCTTTTGCCGAGTGCGATGTTGAAACCCTCCTTGCCGACGGCGGCCACCTTATGCGTCGTATGACTGGCGGTGGCGCCGTGTATCACGACACGGGCAACATCAATTTCTCGTTTGTGGTGCCTAAAGAGCTGTACGACGTGCGTCGGCAGTTCGCCGTAATTCAGAAAGCTGTGGAGAAATTCGGTCTGGAGG
Organism: Bacteroidales bacterium; assembly: GCA_017443265.1. Lineage (GTDB taxonomy): Bacteria > Bacteroidota > Bacteroidia > Bacteroidales > P3 > UBA1219. Next base: position 13,534 of record JAFSOU010000115.1, read on the forward strand.
CCGAGATTTCGGGCCGCAACGACCTTTTGTGCCAAGGCCGCAAGTTCTCCGGCAACGCTTTCTCCAAAGGTCGCGACAACAACCTGCACCACGGCACCATTTTGATAAAGACCAACACCGCCGACATACAACGTTTCCTCAAGGTGAAACCCACCAAGTTGCAGAAACACGGCGTGGCGTCGGTTAAGAGCCGTGTTGTGAATCTTTCCGAGCTCGCCGACATCACCTCCGAAAATATTGTAACTCCTTTGGTTGAAGCTTTTTGCAGCGTTTACGGCGGCAAAGCCGAAGAGGTGCCTTTTGAGGCCGTTTGCACCAAGGAAGTTATGGCACACAGCCGCAGTCTTGCTTCCGACGATTTCTTGTTCGCCAAATGGCGCAATTTCCGCACTCGGTGCAACGGCTCTTACCCTTGGGGCGAGGTGGAGATTGCTCTGGAGACCGACGAAACCACCCACACCATAAGTCGCGTGGACATAGCCACCGACTGTCTCAGTCTTGCCGCCGTGGAACAGGCGCGGCAGCTGCTGCAAGGGGCGTCGCTGAGCCAACCGCCGCAAATTCCCGCTTCCGACAACGACACCGATGCCATTATAAAAGATATAATTGCGTTGGTATATGGATAAATGCTTTTTTTTTAAACCCACACAAAATAAAATACCATCTGTTGCGTTTTCACATACGTAAACAAAAAAAAACAATTCTATGCAGATAAAATTTATGGGTGCCGCCAAGGAAGTTACTGGAAGCAAGCACCTTATAACTACCAAAAGCGGACTGAAAATACTCCTCGACTGCGGTATGTACCAAGGCAAGGGCCTCGAAACCGACAGCATGAACCGAAACCTCGGTTTCGACCCGCAGGAGATTGATTATCTGATACTTTCGCACGCACATATCGACCATTCGGGATTGATACCATATATCTATAAGATGGGATTCACCGGCACGGTGCTTTGTTCGCCTGCCACACGCGACCTCTGCTCCATACTCCTTGCCGATGCAGGACGTATTCAAGAGGCTGATACCCACACTTTTAACAAAAAAATGCGAGAGCAGGGCAAAGAGGAAGTCGAACCTATCTACACCCTCGCTGACGCGCAGGCCTGCATGCAGTGCTTCATCAGCGTGCCTTACCACAAAAAATTCAACATAGAAGGTGAGGTTACGGTGGAATTCTACGACACCGGACATATACTCGGCAGTTCGGCGATACTTCTCGAAGTGAAAGAGGGACGCAAAAAGATACGTATCTGTTTCACCGGCGACATCGGCCGTTACAACACCCAGATTCTCCGCGACCCCGAGCCTTTCCCGCAAGTGGATTATCTGATAATGGAATCGACCTACGGCGACCGCAAGCACAAAAGTTTCGACAACGCCGAACAGGACCTTCTGCAAGCGGTATTGGACACCTGCACCAAAAAACGAGGCAAGCTGATAATACCATCATTCGCAATAGGCAGGGCACAGGAGATTATCTATACCCTCAACCAACTGAAAGGCAAGGGATTACTGCCTGATATCGATGTGTTTGTCGATAGTCCTCTCAGCGTTTCGGCTACAAATATAATGCGTCTGCACACCGAGTGTTTCAACGATGTCATCATCGAACGCATGAAAAAAGACCCCGACCCCTTTGGTTTTGACAAACTGCAGTACATACAGTCGGTGGAGGCTTCCAAAGCATTGAATGTGAGAAACAAAACTTGTGTAATCATCTCTGCTTCGGGCATGATGGAGGCAGGACGAGTGAAACACCATCTGGCCAACAACATAGAAAATCCCCGTACCACAATATTATGCGTTGGCTATTGTTCGCCGACAACCCTGGGTGCGCGTATAATGCGCGGCGATGAGCATGTGTCGATTTTTGGACATCAGTACACCGTGCGTGCCGACCTGCGCCGCATCGACGCCTATTCGGCACACGCCGACTACGAGGAGATGATTCGATATATCAGCTGTCAGAATAAGAAAAAACTGAAAAAGATATTCCTTGTGCATGGCGAAGAGGAAACACAGGTTAATTTCCGCGACACTTTGCATAAAAATGGATTCAACGAGGTGGAAATACCTTCGTTCCGCGAAGCATATACTTTGTAGTAAGTTGTTGAAATATAGTGCAATGTGTAATTTTGAAAAAATAATCGAAAAAAAAAGCAATTTTTACAATAAAAAATAGTAATTTTGCAACCCAATTTGTTACAAATTAGAGTACGAAAATAAAAATTAATTACATAATAAGTCATGAAAAAAATACTTTTAGCAAGTTTATTGGCATTCTTCACAATTGGAATAGCCAGCGCTCAAAACAATGACAAGAACGCACAGACCGACAATCAGAACGGTCCTAAAATCGAGTTTGCAAGCACCACCCACGACTACGGTGAAATCAAGAAAGGCGGCGACGGCAACTGCGAGTTCACATTCACCAACACCGGCAACGAGCCGCTGATTCTCTCCAACGTAAGAGCATCGTGCGGATGCACCACTCCCAGCTGGACAAAAGCCCCCGTTATGCCCGGCAAAACTGGCGTCATCAAAGTTAGGTACAACACCAACAATATCGGTGGTTTCAGCAAACGAGTTACTGTAAACTCCAACTCCACCGTTACCCCCACAGTTACACTTACCATCAAAGGAACTGTAAAGCAGTAAACGTTTTGAAAACATTATTTTAAAGGTTTATAATTTGGGAAGTATTTTCGTCAAAGCGAAAATACTTTCTTCATTTATTTAAAACAAACACACATGCCAAAGATTTCAAACAAAGGAATGGAACTGCCGCAATCGGCAATACGTAAGCTTGTGCCTTTTGCCGACGCAGCCAAAGAACGAGGAGTAAAGATATATCACCTCAACATCGGCCAGCCCGACATCGAAACCCCGCAGGGAGCTTTGCAGGCTTTGGCCAACACCAAGATTAAAGTGTTGGAATACAGCCACTCGGCAGGTATCATGTCGTACCGCAAAAAACTTTGTGGGTACTACCACCGCCACAACATAGAGATTACCCCCAACCAGATTATCGTTACCACCGGCGGTAGCGAAGCTCTGCAGATGGCTTTCACCGTTTGTCTCAACCCGGGCGACGAAATCATCATCCCCGAACCTTACTACACTAACTACAACACTTTCGCCAAACTGTGCGACGCCAAGATAGTTACCATCCCCAGCGACATCAAGACTGGTTTTGCACTGCCTCCCATCGAGGATTTCGAAAAAGCCATCACTCCGCGCACCAAGGCCATTATGATATGCAACCCCAACAACCCCACAGGTTATCTCTACACCCGCGAGGAATTGTTGAAAGTTGCCGGTTTGGTTAAGAAATACGACCTCTATCTCTTCGCCGACGAGGTTTATCGCGAATTCTGCTACGACGGCCACGAACATTTCAGCGTGATGCAGCTCGAAGGTCTGGAACGCAACACCATCCTGTTCGACTCCGTTTCAAAACGCTACAGCGCATGCGGTGCACGTGTGGGATGTATGATTACCCGCAACAGCGAAGTGTATGCCATTGCAATGCGTCTGGCACAGGCACGTCTGAGTCCCCCGAGTTTCGGTCAGATTTTTGGCGAGGCCGCCATCGACACACCTCAGGAATATTTCGACAAAGTACAGGCTGAATACATAGCCCGTCGTAATGTGGTGGTGGAAGGCATCAACAAGATACCCGGATGTTTCTGCCCGATGCCCAAAGGCGCTTTCTACACCGTTATCGACCTGCCTATCGACGACAGCGACCGTTTCTGTCAGTGGCTGCTCACCGATTTCAACTACAACGGCGAAACAGTGATGCTGGCTCCTGCAACAGGTTTCTATGTTGATCCCGAACGTGGTCGCCATCAGGCACGTATCACTTATTGCATCTGCATCGAAGACCTCAAGAAAGCTATCAAATGCCTTGAGGAAGCTCTGAAAGTTTATCCCGGTAGATTAAAATAACTTTCTATAAGTTAAATATTTACAAGGTTGGGGCGTTTTGCGATGCCCCGCCTTGTTTTTTATGAAAACACATAGTTTATGACACGGGAAACACTTCGACAGACGGTTATCGCCGACTGCATAGCGCACCAGCGGCATGTGGCCGACACTGCCAAAGCCGAGATGGACGCCGCCCAGCAGCAGGCCAACGACTACGGTCCCAACAAGGACCGCTACGACTCGTTCCGTACCAAAATCCTGCGTTCGCGCGACATGTTTGCAAAACAGTATTCCAACGCCGTGGAGAGCATACGCCACCTGCAGGAGCTCGAAGGCTCGGAACCCACTACCGCCGTGGACTACGGCTCAATTGTGGTTACCGACAAACAACGGCTTTTTATATCGGTGGGAATGGGAAAATTCGTCTCCGGCAGCGATAATTATTTCGGTATTTCCGCCAACGTGCCAGTGTTTCAGGTGATGAAAGGCAAAAAGAAAGGCGAAAGTTTCGTCTTCAACGGTGTGAAACAAACTATCGTCGATGTTTTCTGATTTTGAGAGAGATAAGTCCGCTTCGGCGGAATGATACAAGTAGGGTGGTGGGGTTGCGAAAGTAGTCCCGCCACTTTTTTTTGCAAAAACCGATAAAAAATGGTATTTTTGCAAGTTTGAAAACAAAATGACCTTAATTGGTTGTTAAAGTGTAATTTATTGAATAATAATAAGATATAATATGATAG
>JAFSOU010000116.1 GCA_017443265.1 Bacteroidales bacterium
AACAAATCAAAAGCAAGAAAGTAAACGAAAATCAGTCTTAGTACAATAAAGTAAAACCAATATCCGTTTTTGGGATAAAATAGAGTAAACAAAAAACAGTCAAAACCAACCAAAAGAGTCAACCTTTTTTAGGAAAGGACAGCTTTTTTAACAGTCCATAAATCCGAAATATTAGTTCCGAACTCCGAATTCCGAGTTCCGAACTAAAACGCAATGTGTACCCTGAACCTCAGGCCGTGGGGTATGGTGTTGGGGTTGTCAAGGTAGGTTAACCGCCACACGTATTCCAGACACAGCAGTTTGAAAATGTTGTCGATGCCCGCGCTCACCTCCACGTATGGCATTTTGGCAAGGGTGGAAGTCTCCGGTTCCCCGTCGGCGTTGGTGGGGAAGGGTATCAGGTTGGGGTTGTCGGAGGATGGCATATTGCGATTGGTAACATCGCCCCACACGGCTTTGGCGGAACACACCTCGCGCCACTTGAGTTTCTTTATCAGCGGTATGCGATTGAAAATGAAACCGTTGAAACTGTAGTTGGCCATCATCTGCACGTACTGATCGCTGGCAAACTCGAAATAGTTCATCAGGTTGAACACTTCGTCCCGATAGGTGTAGCCTTGGTTGGCGTGATGTACAAAAAGCAGCAGGTGAGGCACTTGGCCGAATATTTTCCCCGCCTCCACGCTCACGTCGAGAAAACCTATGGAAAGCACAAACCAGCGTTTCTGCAGTCGGGCTATAAGCTTGTGATACTCGAAATCGGCGCCGAACAGACGTGTGCCGTATGTGTAGGTGAGGGTGTAAACCGGCGAGGTGTTGTTGATGGGCATACGGTACTCGTAACTTTGGTAGAAACGTTCGCGCGGGGCGAAGCGCAGCTGCAGCTCGAAAATGTCGGAGCGCAACGGGTTGTACTCTGTTTTGCCGTCCACACTGGTGAAATCGAGGTTGGCGAGGGGCTCCTGCTCCAGATGCTCCACCTTGGTCTTTATCGAGAAATGCCGTGGCGTTTCGTAGTCGTACTGCAGGGTGAGTTTGCGGTCGAAAGTCATTTTGTCGATGCCCGTGTGGCTGAACGACTGGAAAAGCCTGTCCGAGGTGCCCATCGAAAACTCCTGCCCTGGGATGTAGGTGTTCTCCTCGTAGGCGAGCGAAAGCAGGTTGTGCGGAAACTCGTACTGGTGGTATTTCTTCTCCGCAAAGGAGTACATGGCTTTGATGTTGTATTTGAAACGGTAGTCGTTGAGGCCGTAGGCCACAAATCCCGAAAAGAAAAGGTGTTCGTTGAACTTCATATTGGTCTTTCCGCCCAAGCGCAGCCGCAAGCCTTCCACGGAGTTCCAGCTGATGGTGTTCTCCACCGGCCCCCAGTCCACTTTGCCCAAATCCACGTATCCTCCGGCTATTGCCATAATGGTCTTTACCAGAATACGATAGGGAGTTACATCTTTGAGACGGGCGGCATCGTCGTAGATGCGCTGCTCGTTGGGCGTGAGGGGCTCTATGCGGTGCTTGTTCCAATACTCGTCGTCGCGTTTGTTGTAGTTGGGCACATGGTCGGGGAGTTTGCGGCTTTTGGCAACGATGACGCTGTCGAACACATAGTCGTCGTATATGGTGCGTTTTCGGCCGTGGGCCGACACGCCGGGCACATGAAAATCTACAACGATATTTTTCAACGCCACCAGCAGACGGCCGTCGCGACGTTGGTACTCTTGCTCGAAACGTATCTGTTCAACAAAATTCACCGAATTGCTGTAGGGCAGGTTGAGCTGCACCTTGCGCACGGCGCACAGACTGTCCTTGGTAACGGCCATTTTGCCGTAAAAGCCGAAATCCTGCTGGTTGGCGGGCGAAAACAGAAGGCTTATGCAGGTGTCGCCGTCGAAATAAAAGGTGTCGGCTATGTGGTAATGATAGAACAGAATGCCGTATTGCGAAAGGGGCGAGATGAACTCGTTGCTCAAAAGCGGTATGCGCTCGTCGTAGATGTCGATGTCGCCGAAAACCTCGTCCATAGCCAGCTCGAGACTGTATTGGTCGAGAAACTTGTCCACCTCCACGTCGCGGTTGGCGGTGGTAATGGTGCGTGGCGTGCCGGACGACGACCTGTCGAAATAGGTCTCCGAAAGGTTTTCCATAAAATACAGTGGCACGTATTTTTTGCCGTTCAGCTCCGACTCCTGCATGTTGTCGAAAATGAACCCAATCTTTTTGAACGGCGCCTTGTAGCGCATGCTTTCGTTGAGATTGGACAGCGACACTTCCATCTTTTCGTGCTTGCGGTAGCTGTAGGCGTCGGCGTTTTCGATGCTGTTGCGTTGCTTGTTGGCGATAACCCTGCGCATCAGCTCCACGGCGGGATTGTTCTTGCGGCGGTAGTGCTCGCGACGGGCCTTTACGGTGAATTCGTCGAGTTCGAACGACTTCTGTTGCATGGTTACAATAATGTCGGAGCCATTAAGTTCCGATTTATGTTTTGTAACGGTGGTGTAGCCAACGCATTGGAACACAACGCTGTCGTCGATTTGCGAGAGCAGTCCGAGCACGTAGTTGCCGTTGGCGTCGGTGGTAGTGCCGTTGAGCCGTCCCTTGGTGTGGTACGACACGTTGACAAACGGCATGGGCTCCTTGGTTTTGCCGTCGATGACACATCCGGCGTTTTGTGCAACGCACGTATTGCCAAATAGCAGTGCCAAAAAACATACAAATGGTAGTATTTGTGGCAATAAGCGGAGGCTTGTACTTCTGGCGCAGTCCATAGGGGTGTTTGTATTTTGTAAAAAAAAGTATGTGGTCTAAAGCGTTGCCGCTATGTTGCGCAGCCGCTCGGTGCAGTCCTCGAAGGTCTTGAAGGTGTTTTCTTCCGGTACCACGTTGGGTATCAGGTTCATAGTCTTGAGCATGTACATCGGTTGTGGCTGGATTATGGTCATATACACTGTAATGCCTTGAGCCTGAAGGTCTTTGATGGCTGTCTCCATGGCGTACAGTCCCGACTGGTCCATAAACGACACCAGTTTCATACGTATTATCACCAGTTTCACATCGTTGGGAATGTCGTGCATAACTTCCTGAAAACGAGTGATGGAGCCGAAGAAAATGGGTCCGTTCAGGCGTTGGATGTAGATTTTGTGCTTTATCTCTTCAGGCACGCCGCCCTCGTCGGCCCACGGCGACTCCTTGTCGAAATTGCTTATCTCGCCTGCCTGATAGCTGCCTTCCACAAGGTCGCCTGCCCGTTTCATAAACAGCACGCAGGCTATTATCATGCCAATGCCCACTGCTGTGAGCAGGTCCACAAACACGGTGAGCAGCAGCACTACAACCAGCACAAAGGCGTCGGCACGCGGTATCTTGAGCAGGTCTTTCAGTCCTTTGAAATCGATTATGCCCCAGCCCACGGAGATAAGTATGCCGGCCAGCACGCTAAGCGGCACGTATTTCACCAAACTGCCCAGACCCAGCAGAACGGCCAGCAGAAACAGCGAGTGCACCACTCCCGAAAGCTGTGTGCGGCCGCCGCTTTTCACATTAACCACGGTACGCATGGTGGCTCCGGCGCCCGATATGCCGCAGAAAAGTCCCGACACAAGGTTGCCTATGCCTTGGCCTATAAGTTCGCGGTTGCTGTTGTGGTGCGTCTTGGTGATGTTGTCGGCCACCACGGAGGTGAGCAGCGTGTCGATGGAGCCAAGTCCCGCAAGGGTGAGCCCCGGGATTATGGCCATCTTGATCATCGTCAGCCAGTCGATACCGGCCAACGACATGCCCTCCTTGGCGAAAAAAGGCATGGGGAATCCGGCTGGAATCTCGCCAATGGTGAGCTTTTCGGGATAGTCGATGAACAGCGAAACCACCGTCATCACCACAAGGGCCACAAGGGTGGCGGGTATTTTCTTGGTAATCAGCGGAAAAAGTGATATAATGGCAATGGTGCCAAGGCCGATGAGAAGGGCGACCAAGCTTATGCCGTCTGCCACACGTGCGGGGAATTCTGTTATCATCTCCACCACAAGCACCGGCGATTTAAGGCCTATCAGCGGGTAAATCTGTTGTAGTATGATGATGATGCCGATGCCGCTCATAAATCCCGAAAGTACGGGGTAGGGGATGTAGCGCACGTATTTGCCTATTTTTATTATGCCGAACAGTATCTGGAACAGTCCGCAGAAAACCCCTGCCAGCGACATTGTTAGCAGCACCTGCGAAAACGACGGGTTGGCCATCGAGGCCCACGCTCCGGCGGTGAGGCCGGCGGTGATTACCGTCATCGGGCCGGTGGGACCGCTAATCTGCGAGTGGGTGCCGCCGAAAATGGCAGCGAAGAACCCCAGCATGGTGGCACCTACAAGTCCCGCCAAAGCGCCTATCGAGTTGGCCGCGGGGTCGTTGATGCCGCCGAAAGCCTGTATGCCGAAGGCCAAAGCCAATGGCAACGCCACCACTCCCGCGGTGATACCGCCAAAAATGTCTCCTTTTAGGTTTTTTGTGTTGATTATGCTCATGATTATTTAATCTTTCTTATTGTTCTATAATGTGTTACAATGTTTTGTCTGCGTAAAAAATCTTTTGCAAAGGTACATTTTTTTTGTCAATTATAGGAGTTGTCATTTTGGAACTACCGCATTTGGCAAAAAAGAGCAGCAAATTTTGCGGCTCTACATTTTATCAATCAAAAAGTGCGGACGCACGTAGTGCGTCACTACTGCCCACTGAATACTGACCCCATGGCTACTTATTCAGTATTTTCTTGATATAGTATCAGTGGATTGAGTTAAAGGTTAAATGTTTTTTAATTCGTTTTCGAGCAACGAGAAAACATATCCCGAACTTTGGGCGTACAACCCCGAAGTGGGACGCAGCAAGGCACTGTAAATATTGGAGCCGTACACCGTCTCCACTGCTTTCGGCAACGAGTATTGATTCCTGTCCATCAGCAGCTGAATAAGGTCGGAGGTGATGCCTTCAACCATAAACTTGAATTCTTGTTCACTCACATTCATAAGGCTGTAATTTTTCGATGGCACTTGTAGTGCAGAAAGCATACTGGAAGGTGATGCCTTTCATATATTTCAAACGGAGCAAGAACTCCTTTTTGTCAATGTTGCCTAAACGATAGTTTCGAATTTGAAGACCTACTCTGTCGTTGGCTATCGGACCATAAACCACATCATAAGAGTGCTTGAATGGAGGCAGATTCGTTTCATCGCGGTTTTGATAAATGAAGTCAGCCCATTGTTCCGTGTATCCATCAAATGATTTATAAGAAAGAGTTCCGTCAGATAGTAGTTGTTCGTTGAAAATGAAAGCATTTATTACGGGTTTTCCACCGAAAATGTCCACACGTGCAAGGGCAATGTCCAAAGCTTGGCCTTTTTCGGAAGTGAGATAGAATGCTTGGCCAAAATCTTTGTATGGGTTGCATTTGGCAAGGTCAATTCTTTCTATTTGGAAATTGGAGCCGTGGTAAAGAATCATAGCGCACCTCCCATTCTACGGCAATATGCGGATATGTCGCGCACGTTCGATGCGAACGATTGCGTGTGCAAATAGCCATACTGTCGGTCGTAAAGTTCCAAAGCTTTATACTTGCTCAGGTACTCCACCGCTTGTGTGGTGGTGAGACCGTAATGCTCCGCAAACTCGGCAATAAGAGCCACCACATATTGTGCTTTGTCAGATGCCATGATTTTTATTTTTTAAATTAACTCAAAAGACACTTTTTTATTGTGTAATTTGTTCAATTGTTAGCCTTTTTTCAACTGCAAATATACACTTTTTTTTGAAAACTACGGCATTTGGCTATAAAAACGCTACGGCATTAGGCCGAAAGAAAAAAAATACATCAGTTTGGAAAAATTTCCGTATCTTTGCATTTGTGTTTTAAACTGATTATTATGACATAAACGAACTGATATTTAACGAACTAAGTATTAACATGCGTTTGCTATTGCTCCGGCCTGTCTGAAATGTCGAAAACTTCAAAAAAAGGTCTTAGGGAAAAAAGATAATATGAAGATGCTCGTTGAAAAGCGAGCATTTTGTCTTTTCCCTAAGGTTTATTTCGACGACCGCAGACAGGAGACGAGATTGCTCGCCTTCTTTTTTGTCTGTGGACGTCGTAATGATGGTGGGAACGGTGGCAAGCGCGCAAATAAGTAAAAAATGAAAAGAACAAAAATTGCAGTAACGATGTTTTTGCTGGCTACTCTTGGCCACGCACAAACCAATTCCGTCACCGCCACGCTGCGCGACGCGAAGAGCGGCGAGCCGATGGCTTTCACCAATTGTGTGCTGCTGCACACCGACAGCACCTTCGCTTACGGAACGACCACCAGCGACCGAGGCGTGATGCGCTTTGCAATGGTTGATACTGGCGAGTACCTGCTGCGCATCTCGACCATTGGCTACGAGACCTATTGGCAACGCCTCAACGTGCCGCCCGACACGGCATTGGGCGTGATTGAAATCTTCCAAAGCAGCACCACGTTGCAGACAGTGAGCGTCACTGCCCAGCGTCCGCTCTACTCCGCCGACGGCGAAAAGACGTTCTACCACGTGGAGGACGACCCGAGCGTGCAGACAGGCACGATGGCCGACGCGTTGCAGAACGCGCCGGGTGTGGAGGTTGACCCCGAGGGAAACATCACCCTGCGCGGCAGCAAGAACGTCACCATCTGGCTCAACGACCGCCCGTCGAACCTCAGCGAGGAGGCCTTGAAGCAGTACATCAAGACACTGCCCGCCAGCAGCGTGAAGCGCATCGAGGTGCTAAACAACCCATCGGCACGTTACGGCAGCGAGAGCGGCGCCATCATCAACATCATCACCGACCAGAAGGTTACGCTCAACCACCTGTTGAGCGTTGGCCTTAACGCCAGCACCACGCCCTACCTGCAGCCATGGCTGAGCTATGTGTGGTCGAACGAGAAGGTGAGTATCACGGCGTGGGCCAACGGCAACTTCATCAGATTCGACACAAAGTATCACAACAATCAGCGGCTCTACGATTCCATTGGCCGTCTTTCAACAGAAAATACCTACGACAACAGGGAAGAGCAACTTAACAACCAAGGCATGGCCGGTGTGCATGTGACGTGGCAGATAGACGATGCAACCAGCCTGCAGGCATGGGGCGGAGGCTTCGGAGGCTACAACACGCAGGAAAGCCACTACGACATCGCCCGGCAGGAGTACTTATTCAATCCCGGAGACTACAGCTACCACGCTAATTACATTACCCGTCTGCCGTGGGGAGGAGCCTTTGGCGGTCTTTACTTGAGGCACCAGCTTGACACCCTCGGACAGCAGATTTCCTTCAGCATCAACAGCAACTACAATAACCAGCGGCAGGAACGCGACCGCGAGCGAATATACACTGTGATGTCGCAATACGATATGCACTACCTGCGCAACCGCTATATGCGCAGCTGGTGGACCAATTTCGACCTTGATTACACCAAGCCCTTCGGCAAGAACACCACGATGGAGGCGGGCACAAGCCTTGTGCTGGGGCGCAACCCCGAAGAGGGCTTGTGGGACACCCTCGACTTTGCCACTGGCCAGTACCTCCGCGACGCCAACCGCTCCTGCACCGAGCGCATCCGCGACAACGAGTTGAACGCGTACCTCACCTTGCAACAGAAGGTTGGTCGTCTCACCCTCAAGGGCGGTGCCCGGGTGTATCGCAAATGGAAGCAGGCTTACTTCACCGACCTGCCTGCGGAGACCACGCAATATGACGTGGACAAGGCCTTCTGGGACTGGATCCCTTCGCTCCACGCCAGTTACAGCACCTAGAGCGGCCACAATTTCACCCTCTCCTACACGCGCCGTTTCATGTCGCCCGGCAGCAAACTGTGGAGTACATACACATGGCTTGGTGAAGAGAACTACGAGTTGGGCAACCCCGACCTGCGTTTCAGCCACACCCACAACCTTGAGGGCGGTTGGACGATGTACAAGAACTGGGGTAGCGTGGGGCTGACGGGCTATCTCCGCGCCAACACCGACGAGATAAGCATCCTCAGCGACGTAGCCTACCATCCCTACTACGGACGCATCGTCAGCTTCAGCCAGTGGGCCAACATCGGCGATAGCCGCACCATCGGTGCCGAGACAAACGTCACGTGGCGGCCCAAACCCTTTATGAACATTCGTTTCTACGCCAACGTCTGGGACTATTACTACAATATGGAATTTCGTCCCGGCGAATGGGACGAGCGGCACCTGCCCACCTTCAGCGGACGGCTCAACGTGACGGGCAAGCTGTGGAAAGTGCTGCAAATCTACGCCAACGCCCGCTATTCTACCGCTGCCCTGTCGCTGATGAGCAAGAGTCAGCCCTCGTTCCAGCTCGACCTCGGAACGAGTGCCGACCTCCTCGAAGGACGCCTCTCGCTCTTCCTCAACTGGCAAGACATCCTCGCCACCGCAAAGAGCGGCAATGTCGGTCTCAACCCCTACTACCAGTCCAACTACAGTTACACTTGGGACAGCCGTGCCGTCACCTTCGGCATCACCTGGCGCATCGGCAAGATGGAACTCCAAAGCCGCGCCCGCGAAGGCGTCAGCGCCCCGACATTATAGCCTTATAAAAGATGGGCGAGGCCATCCGGCCTCGCCCATCGCTATCTGTGATGCTGTTCTATCACTTCCCTTGTGGTAATTCCTTCGCCTCGCTCTCAGCGCCGTGCATCCCTACAGCCACACCAACTGGACTGCCAAAAACGGCAACATGCTCGTTCTCGGTCTAACTTGGCAAATGGACTTATACTGCCAGTACTGCAAAGGCGAGAAGATTCTCCATAACGGTGGCTGCGACAACGGCATGGTCAAATAATATAGAAAAGACTTTAGCATGCCGGAGAGCGAATGCCTTTCATATTAATTAGAGCCGCAAATTTTGCGGCTCTACATTTTATCAATCAAAAAGTGCGGACGCACTTTTTGTACTGGCTCTATTGGTCTTTGTGGTCTTTGTGGTTGTTGCGGTAGGCGCTGCGGGCGCGGGACATCTCTTCGCGGATGCCGCCTTGCTGGACAAACTGCTCTTTCAGACGCTCGATAAGCCTTCCCAACATGGTGTCGGTTTGATGAATTAGCGTGATGGCAATATTGGCCACTGCTTCATCAGAACGCACCTTTATGGCTTCACGGTAGTACGCTGAGTCGTTGTGACTGGCCACAACGCGGCGTGTTCGTTGGTAGCGTTCGTCGCCAGGTGCCCATTGTTCCAAATCCCTTACCCTTAGATAGTCCTCGTAGTCAATCAGCAACTCCTGCAGACTGGCCTTTGCTACGTTAACAAGTTTAAGCTCGGTCTCGCGCGAGGTGGTACTTGCGGCACTGCCCTCGGCTATGTTCTGCTTGCCTGACCGAGCAGCCTGTATCATCTGGTCGATGGTACGGTCGCCCTTAGCCAAAAATCGGTGCGCAAAGAAGAATGTGACATCATATATGCACTCCGCCTTTTGGTATACTATCAGCGACCGATAGTTGCCACGCAAAGGGATGAAGGTTTTGTCGGTGGGCATGGTTTTTATGACTATTATAGTTGGTATTATGTTAATAAGAACCTATAGGGCTAATAAGACTTATTAGTCATATAAGCCCTATAGGTTGTTTAGAACAGCCCTTCGAGGAGGGAGTCGTCCACAAGGTTGGGCATGGTAACTTTCAGTTCGGGGCAGATGTCCATGGCGCGCTTGATGGCGAACATGGCGCCTTCGTTGCGGGCCCATGAGCGGCGGCTTATGCCGTTATTCACGTCCCAGTGGAGCATCATGCGCAGACGACGGTCGCAGGCTTCGCTGCCGTCGAGCACCATGCCGAAGCCACCGTTGATGACCTCGCCCCAGCCTACGCCGCCGCCGTTGTGGATGCTTACCCACGTGGCGCCGCGGAAACTGTCGCCGATGACGTTCTGAACAGCCATATCGGCACAGCGGTTGCTGCCGTCGTAGATATTGGAGGTCTCACGGAACGGGCTGTCGGTGCCCGAAACATCGTGGTGGTCGCGGCCAAGGACGATAGGAGCGGAGATCTCGCCTTTCTTGATGGCTTCGTTGAAACGGGCTGCTATCTTAGTGCGGCCTTCGCAGTCGGCGTAGAGGATACGTGCCTGCGAACCAACCACGAGGTGGTTCTCCTTGGCACCCTTTATCCACTGTATGTTGTCGTGCATCTGCTGCTGAATTTCAGCGGGAGCCGTGGCTGCTATTTCGGCCAGCACTTCCATGGCTATGTGGTCGCTCTTGTCGAGGTCTTCGGACTTGCCGCTGGTGCATACCCAACGGAAAGGTCCGAAACCGTAGTCGAAACACATGGGTCCCATAATATCCTGAACGTAAGAGGGATAGCGGAAAGCTGTGTGGTCGGCGTTCCAGATGTCGGCACCGGCGCGGCTGCTTTCCAGCAGGAAGGCGTTGCCGTAGTCGAAGAAATACATCCCTTTGGCGGTGAGTTTGTTGATGGCTGCCACGTGGCGGCGCAACGACTCCTGCACTTTCTCCTTGAAAAGTTCCGGTTTCTCGGCCATCATCACTTTGGCGTCCTCGAACGACACTCCCACGGGGTAGTAACCGCCTGCCCACGGGTTGTGCAGCGAGGTCTGGTCGGAGCCGAGGTCCACCTGTATGCCTTTTTCGGCGCAGTATTCCCAAAGGTCCACCACGTTGCCCTGATAGGCGAAACTGCGGGCTATCTTCTCGGCGCGGGCTTTGTTCACTGCGGTGAAAAGCTCGTCGAGGTCGGCGTGCACTTCGTCCACCCAGCCTTGCGAGTAGCGTTTCTGCGTGGCGGCGGGGTTTATTTCGGCGGTGATGGACACCACACCTGCTATGTCGCCGGCTTTGGGCTGTGCGCCGCTCATGCCGCCAAGTCCTGCGGTGATGAACAGCTTGCCTGCCGTTCCGCCACCGAGCTTACGTGCTGCGTTAAGCACTGTGATGGTGGTGCCGTGCACTATTCCCTGCGGGCCTATGTACATGTAGCTGCCGGCGGTCATCTGGCCGTATTGCGTTACGCCGAGGGCGTTGTAGCGTTCCCAGTCGTCGGGTTTGCTGTAGTTGGGAATCATCATGCCGTTGGTTACAACCACGCGCGGGGCGTCTTTGTGGCTGGGATAGAGTCCCATGGGATGGCCGCTGTACATCACGAGGGTCTGCTCGTCGGTCATCTCGCTGAGGTATTTCATCACCAGACGGTACTGTGCCCAGTTTTGGAACACTGCGCCGTTGCCGCCGTAGGTGATAAGCTCGTGCGGGTGCTGAGCCACGGCGGGGTCGAGGTTGTTCTGGATCATCAGCATAATGGCCGCGGCCTGTCGGCAGCGGGCGGGATATTCGTCGATAGGACGGGCGTACATGGGGTAGGTGGGACGCAGACGGTACATGTAAATGCGTCCGTATTTCTTAAGCTCTTCGGCAAACTCCTTGGCCAGCACTGCGTGGTGGCGGGGCTCGAAATAGCGCAGGGCGTTGCGGATGGCCAGCTTTTTCTCGGCCGGGGTGAGTATGTCCTTGCGCTTGGGAGCGTGGTTCACGGTTGTGTCGTAGGGTTGTGGCTGGGGCAGCTCGGAGGGTATGCCCTGCCGCAGTTCGTCTTGAAATTCTTTGAGGGTCATAATTATTTTGTTTTTAATTACTTGACTTATATGGCATCAGCCATAAGGTCGTTGCGGCCTATCAGGCTGAATATGGTTATTTCGTTGTCTTCGTTGAGGATGCGCAGAGTGCGAAGTATCTCGTTGAGAGTGGAGCCGCTTGTGGTAACGTCGTCTATCACTAGCACATTCTGCTGGCGTATGCTGGCGCAGAGAAGTTCGTCCTCTTTGTTGGCAAATTTAAGAAAGTGCATGATATAAGGACGCAGACGGCTTTTTTTCACATCTTTGGCAATGGTGAAATAGTCTTTGTTGTGTATCAGCTCAAGCATCTGATTTATAGAACTCTTAACTTCTTCTTTCTGAGCCTCGGTGTAGCGCGGACGGCCGTTTTCCAAAACATCGTCGAGATACTGTTTTTTGTATGCGTCGATGTCGAAGGAAATGTTGGCGGGAAGGTTTTTCACAAGCTCCATGTGGTGCAGTGTGGGTTGTGCGAAACGGTAGATATAGCGGAGCATATATTGGTTGACTTTGCTCGACGATTCGGGCATTATCACAAGGTTGTAGTCGTAAAGGTTGATTTTGTGGCTGAGGTTGTCCACAGCGTTTTTTATGAAAGTGGTGAGTTCGGGATGGTCCTGAATGGGTTCGGAGAATTTTACATATTTGATAAATGCGCTACGGAGGCGGCTCTCGGTCTGTTCGGCAAATTCATAGCCGTAGTAGAAACATTTTCCGAATGCCTCCACCTGATAGCCGGTGCCTGTAAGACTTACCATATCCTCTTTGCCGTCGTGCTCAAAATCGAACACAAACCGCTGTAGCTCATTGTCAAAAGTGATCCCCATGTTTTTTGTTGTTTATATCGATAGTATGCCCTGCCGCAGTTCGTCTTGAAATTCTTTGAGGGTCATAATTGTCTGTATTTCAAATTTATATTATGTCTTTTCCGAAAAGATGGAAAAAACGTTCAATCTGCAAATATACGAATTTTTTTTTAATTCGAATTTGGAACTTTTTTGTGGCAAAATGGGTGGAAATTGCGTTTTTGGCAATAAAAGATGGTAAAATGTTATTTTGCACAACAAAACTGGCCTTTTGCCGTTAAATTATGTTATGCCTTTTGTAAACGAGATACTGAAACACCGCAGCCTGTCCATTGTGGGGATGGAGAAGAACACCGGCAAGACCGTGTGTCTCAACTACATATTGCGCCGTCTCCACCAAGAGGGGGCCAGCGTGGCCGTTACCTCCATCGGCATCGACGGCGAGCGCACCGACCAAGTGTACGGCAGCGCCAAGCCCGAAATCATCCTCTACGAAGGTATGCGGTTCATCACTTCCGAAAAGCATTACCTTGTGCGTCAGCTACTTTCGGAGATTGAGGAGATAGACACCTACCGCACCTCGCTCGGACGCCTTGTTACAGCCAAGGTGCTGTGTCAAGGCAAGATACTCCTCTCCGGCGCCGCCACCACCGACAAGCTACGCCGCCAGATAGCTCACCTTGCGCCTACCACCGACCTCACCATCGTCGACGGGGCGCTGTCGCGGATGAGCTTGGCTTCGCCCACCGTCACCGAAGCCATGATATTGGCCACAGGAGCGGCGGTTTCGCCTAACATTCAGCAACTTGTGCAGAAAACGGCTTTTGTTTTCGACCTTATAAGTCTGCCCGAAACCGATGCGGAGTCTAAAACCCTGTTCGAAGGCAAGGAGACGGGTGTTTGGTATTCCGACACCGCCGGCCAGTCGCACGACCTCGGACTCTCCTCGGCACTGATGATTGCAGGTGTAGATGGCAGTTTTCTGCGCGACTGCGGCCGCATTTTCGTGGCGGGAGTGCTCAACGATGTGTTTCTCAAATACTTGATGACGCAGGGCAAGACCGACGTGGCATTGGTGGTGAAAGACTTCACCAAAATTTTCGTCACCCCCGAAACCTACCGCGCTTTCTGCAAGCGAGGGGGCAGGGTGGAGGTGTTGCAACACTCGAGGCTTATCGCCGTTACGGTGAACCCCACCTCGCCGCAGGGCTACCGGCTCCACTCCGACGACATCTGCCACGCCCTCGAAGACAGACTGCACATACCCGTTTACGACGTAATGAAGCAATAAAAATGAGATATTTAGGTTGTGCTGTTGATAAAAAGTTTTGTAAAAATATGAAAAAAACATATATTTGCAAAGTTTAAAATGGTTGCAGATGAAAAATCTATAGTGATTAAATGCTTTTATATTTGAATGATAGTTTAGTGTTATGAGTTTAAAACCGATGATAAAATATAGGGGTGGAAAATCCAAAGAAATACCCGCATTGGAATGGCAAATACCCCGTTTCAAAGGGCGGTATATTGAGCCGTTTTTTGGTGGAGGAGCTTTGTTTTTCCATCTTGAGCCTCGCGAAGCTATTATAAACGACATCAATAAGAGTTTGATGCTATTTTACAAGGGAGTGCGGGACAATTACCCTATCTTAAGGATAGAACTGGACAACATTGAACGGATTTATGCCCGAAACCGCTCTGAATTTGATGAGTTAAAGAAACAACACCCGAATGATAGGGTTGAAGATAAAAATGAAGAACTATATTATCACCTGAGAAATCAATTCAATGCTTTGGAAACGAAGACTTATTCAGATGCGTTGCTTTATTTTTATATTAATAAAACAGCGTATTCAGGTATGATTCGTTATAATGCTCGGGGAGAATTTAATGTGCCATTTGGAAGGTACAAAAGTCTTAATACGAGAAGTGTTTCATTGTCGCATAGTAAGTTGCTACAACGTGCCGAGTTGCTAAACACTGACTATGGCGAGGTGTTTAATATGGCCAACAGTGAAGATTTTATGTTTCTTGATCCACCCTATGATTGTGTGTTTTCTGATTATGGTAATATGACATATCGTGATGATGGTTTTAATGAAGATGAACATCGAAGATTAGCACAAGATTTTAAAAATTTACCTTGTAAAACACTAATGGTTATAGGTAAGACCCCTCTAACTATCGAATTATATCAAGGTTTTATTCAAACAGAATATGAAAAAAATTATGCAGTAAACATTCGAAACAGATTCAAATCAAGCGCAACACATATTATTGTTGCTAATTATAAGCGTGATTTCTACTATGTGCAACCAGTTGAGTACAATAGTGTTCCAGAAGTTGCGCAATTGATGGCATTTGAAAATAAAGCAGAATATGGCAAGCATAAGTAGTCAATTATTATTTTTAACGACTTCTCCTCGAACTCCAGAGAAGATGATACCGGAAATTGAACTTTTGATAAATAAGTTTGATGGAAAAAAGTGGGATAAAGAAACCCAGATGGCTTTTATGGAAGCATTGAGAGAAGAAAATTTTTATCATGGAACTGGAACGAATGATCCTGCTTTCAGCGCAAGAGATAGAATAAATAGGGCACCAAAATCGCTGGGATTCATAACCCTTCAACCGACCATTCGTCTTACTCCAGCAGGTGAGCAACTACTGACTTCTAAAAGGAAAGATGAGGTGTTTTTGCGTCAAATGCTTAAATTCCAATTGCCATCACCTTACCATAAACCGACTGAAATGGCTGCTGCTTTTTGTGTAAAACCATACCTTGAAATGTTGCGTTTGGTTCGCACGATGGGAACGCTGAAATTCGATGAACTGCAAATTTTCGGAATGCAATTGACGGATTATCATGAATTTGACCA
Organism: Bacteroidales bacterium; assembly: GCA_017443265.1. Lineage (GTDB taxonomy): Bacteria > Bacteroidota > Bacteroidia > Bacteroidales > P3 > UBA1219. The sequence goes on from JAFSOU010000116.1 coordinate 15,318, forward strand.
AATTGTAAAAAAAATAAATGAATTCCGCATTGAAAAAGCAGAAAACAAAGGAAATTATCGTTTGTTTAAGGCTGATTTCTTGCGTCGTGAACTAACAACGATTTATCAAAAGAGAATTGCGAAAGGAGAAATCAAAACAAGAGAGAGCAATGACAAGTCGTTGAAAAAATTTTTGGACACTCAAGCAAGTAATATGCGTGACTATGCTGATTCGTGTTTCCGCTATCTTCGTGCTACAGGATTGGTCGCTGTTTCGCAAGTTGGGAAATCACTGTCTATAGTAAAAGCACGTGAGAAAGATGTGGATTACATTTTAAAAAATGTGCGTCGTGAACCATCGGTGTTCGCTACAGAGGTTGAATATGCGACTTATCTTGGTAAAGATACAACACCTAAATTGCTAACGGATAACAAGATGTTGTTGTCCAGAAAAATAAAAACAGAGTTCCCCAATATTCAAATTCCTGCAAAAATAAAAATACCTGAATTAAAAAATTTATTTTTTAGTTTGCTTGACCAACGAAAAGAAGAAAGCATTGCAGCTCAAATAACAGCGTTGAAAAATTATGATTTATACGATGACATCCAAAAAACCTTTGAGCAAATTAAAAACAATGAGTTGTATGACACCCCTCTTATGCTCGAATGGAATACTTGGCGTGCTATGACAATGCTTGATGGTGGTAAAATAAAAGCGAATCTGAATTTTGACGATTATGGCAAACCCCTTTCCACTGCAGCAGGTAATTTGGCGGATATTGTGTGCGATTATGGAGCTTTTTATGTTTGTGTTGAAGTTACAATGTCTACAGGCCAGAGACAATATGAAATGGAAGGAGAACCAGTTATGCGTCATTTAGGCAAGATGAAGATTAATACAAACAAACCCTGCTATTGTTTATTTGTGGCCCCATCAATTAACGAAGCTTGTGTTGTTCATTTTTACACATTGCATCATCTTAATCTGACTTTGTATGGGGGCAAGTCTGTTATAGTGCCTCTTCCGTTAGATATTTTTCAAAAAATGATTGAAGATTCATACAAAGTAAACTACGTACCTGACCCGAGTCATGTAAAAGCGTTCTTTGATGCTTCCATAAAAAATGCAAGAATGGCACATGATGAAGTAGAATGGTATGAGAAAATGAAGGATGAAGCATTACATTGGCTATAAACAAGTGTAACGATATGATTTTGAAGGACTACATAAACCAAAACCCAGGTTTCCGCTATGTGGTGGAACAGCTGGAGCTGCTTTCCGGCGTGTCGCGGCAACAGTTGCTTTCTGCCGAGTTCTGCTACGACCACGAGGCTCTGCAGCGTCAGTGGGACGAGCTGGAGCTGATGCTGAACGCTATTGGCGAAAATGCTGATAGCCAGCCGATTGTCGATGGTTGTTGCTGCGACGAAATGCCGAAACGTTCGGAAAACACCGCTGGAAACCAGACCCTTACCGACCTCGGCCACGCGCTGATGCAGGTGCGCGACATCACCACCACTTTCATCAACTGCCAACGCTCCGTAACTTTGGACGATGTGCAGCTCTTCGAAATCAAGAACTTTGCCATGCTCAACAACCTGATTGCCAAACAGGTGTCTGCCTTGGGTGTGGAAAAACTCGTCCCGTTGCCCGATTTGTCGGAGGTGGTGGCTATGCTCGACCCCGACCGCAGCGGCGTGCCCCATTTCTATATCTACGACAGCTACCACCCTCAACTACCCTCTATCCGTAAAGAGCTACGTGCCCTTCAGGCTAAAGCTGAGTTGCAACCTGCTGAGGAACAGCGCATTGCTGAATTATGGCAACAAAATGCCGCCATCGAGGACGAGGTAAGACGCAAACTTTCGTCGCAACTCTCTGGTTATGCGGGGATTATGCTTAAAGCAATGCACGATATAGGCCGTTTGGACATACTCCTTGCCAAAAGCAAGTTAGCACTACGTTACCGTCTTTGCAAACCACAGATAGCCAGCGATATGCGTTTTGCGGGACTTGTAAACCTGCGTCTCGATGACATACTTTCCGCCAAGGATAGCCGCTGCCAGCCTGTGGATATTGCTTTCGGCAAGGGTGTGTGTGTGGTAACCGGCGCCAATATGGCAGGAAAGACTGTCCTTCTAAAATCGGTGGGTATCGCCCTGCTGATGGCTCAGTTTGGTTTTTATGTGCCTGCACGTCAGGCGTTTGTGGCACCCGTGGAAGATGTGATGCTCTGCCTCGGCGACGAACAGGACGAAATGAACGGACTTTCATCGTTTGCTTCGGAGATGTTGAAAATCAACGAAATATTGAAACGCGCCAAGTCGGAGCGGCTGCTGGTGCTTATCGACGAGCCTGCCCGCACCACCAATCCCGTGGAGGGCATGGCCATTGTGGATGCCATTGTGCAGCACCTCAACGCACTGAATTCCTTCACCCTTGTTACTACCCATTACAGTGGTCTGAAAAGCAACTGCAAGCGATTGAGGGTTAAGGGATTACGACAAGATTTGGACAGAGAGGTGCGTATCACGCCCCAAAACATCAACAACTATATCGATTACTCGCTGGTGGAGGACGTGGCCGGCGATGTGCCGCAGGAGGCTCTGCGTATTGCCGAGATTCTCGATTTCGACAGCGAGGTGCTGGCCTCCGCCCGCGAATTCCTGAAAAAAATATAAACATATAAAAACACGAAAAAAGATATTTTTGAACACGAATCTGCAAAAGTTGAAATGCTCCTAGCCGCAAGCGGCTGAATTGCGAAGCAATCGTGAACACCTATGAAATAAATCATTAATGAGAACAAATCTTGGGAATCTATACAATTATCCGCTGTAAGCGGATACAATTTACAAGATTTAAAAGATTTCTTTCGCCAAAGGCGAAAAGGCAATAAATCTATAAATATAAATTTACTGAAACAATTAAAAACGAAATACTTATGTGCATAAAAGGTAAAAAACGCGAATTCCGCTGGGCATTGTTCACAGGTCTGGCCTTATGGATTGGAATAATGGTAGGCTGTTGGTTGTTCGGCACGTCCGATACGGTGCGCAGCGGGCAGGACGAGCTGATGGGCACATTAAAGAGACTGATAGACAGCTTGGTGCCGTACTTTCCTGTTGCCACGATGGTGGTTGTTTTCCTGTGGATAGGCGTGTTACAGCCTGTTATGGAGGAATTTGCGTTCCGCTATTGGGGCAAGGGCAAACTCTACGCCTACATAGTGTGTGCGGCGGTGATGGCCAACTTTGTGTACCTTACGCTAAATATCTGGTTTATAACCCTTGCCGCCCTGTGCATTGTGCTGTTTTTCGTCGTCCGCGACCAGCACCGCAAACGTCAGGTGTCCATCATCACCACCTCGGTATTGTTCGCGTCCATGCACCTTTCGGGCTATTCCTCGTTTTCGATAGCTTCGGTGCTGGGCATTTTGCAGATTTTCGGTATGGCGCTGGTGATGTGCTATGTGGTGATAAACCACCGTTTTATCTATGGCATTGTTATTCATGTGCTTAACAACTCTTTTGCGTTGCTTCTGCCGTTGTTCTTTATGGGCTCCGAGGCTGTTTCGGGCGACAATTTCAAAGGGGAACTGCGCTACATGAAGCTGTACGAGGCCGCAGAGTTGATGTACGAAGATTGGTCGGAAGATTCGACCACGACTACTTTTTACGGCGAACTGCCTGAAATTGTGAATAATATATATAATTGTAGCTACAGTTATACAAGGCCTTCCGATGGCGAACTGCAGATTTTCTATGCCGACAATTCTTACCTTTGGACAAGATGTGTTCTTGATATTCAGGTAGATACTGGCACTTGCGATCCTGACGACATCGTTAACGCCCTTATTAAAACCGGCCGTTTGAAATCCGACACAACCATTGTTCCTGTACTGGAGGTCTCCATCGCCGACAAGGCTTTGTACAAATCCAAATTGTCTGACCCATCGTTGCTTGACTTTAAGAAGGGAGACCCGTTTTCGGTGGAATCATTACAGCAGGACACCACGGACTACCAAGATGATTGGACTTTGGAGGATTTTCTCGATTACGTAAGTGCCTGTTACGCTTTGCCTTTGGTAGTATCTCCCAACACCGACGCGGAGACTCCTGCCGAGTACGATTGGGAACTCAATATTCATAAACGCCCGTCGCTTTTGAGAATGGTTTACGACCCGACAGCCACTGTGGACACCAAACCCACCAAGAAGGATGTTATAAAGGCATTGCGCAAGCAGTACGGACTTTCTGTTAAGGAATCCAAAACGCGGAAAATCAGACAGGTGGAGTTCTACGTGGCGGGGTAGGTTTAATCCGGAATTCGGAACCTTTAGCTCGGCGTAGCCAATGTGGAGTTCCGAACTTTTCGCTCGGTGAAAATACATTGATAATAAAGCCACGACGGGAGACGTTCCCCTGTCGTGGCTTATTGTGGGTAATATTCTGATTTTTAGTATGGTAAAGTGGATTCAGTGAGCGGGCCGTTCTACTTTAATGGTGGTGATTTAGTTTATTTTTTTTAGCACGCTGGTTTCGCCGTTGTAGCTAAGGTTCAGTATGTTACCGTTGATGCTGAAGGTGGCTTTGCCGGCATCTTGTCCGTTGCCCTGTTCTTTCAAGGTCATTTCGCCGCTGCCTTGGGTGGCTGTACCGGTGTAGGTGAATTTGCCAAGCCAGTCCTGAGGTTCGGTTTCGTCGCCGTTGGGCAAAACTTCAATGCGGCGCAACCACACATCGTCGACCAAAACTGGCGAATGCGTGCCGTTGGTGGATGTGAAAAATACTGCGTACACGGGACCTTGGGCGTAGTCCGTTTGGAAATTGAAACGCGAAATGAGACTCTCGTTTCCGTCAGCAGGCTGTTCGGTGCCGGTGGTAGAATTGTTCCCGGAGTCGCTGGTTTTCTTGTCGCAGGACGCCATTGCCATAATTGCAATGCAAGCTATGGCTGCAATAGTTAAAAATGCTTTTTTCATGATGGATATTGTTTTGGTTATTAATAATTTGATTTACAGTGTAAAAAAAAGAATGTTCCCTACGTTTTTTGATAACAGGGGAATGGTCGGAAATATAAAAAGTGTTTGTTTTGAAACGACGTCGTATGCAAACTTTCGTCGCTACAAATCACATCCTGAAATAGTTTGGATGCAGTGGTGGTGGGGGTAATTTTCAATAAGTTACGTAGGTTATTCATCTATCTTATACAGGTTTTGTGTCCTGCAAATATACGATTTTTTTCGAATTTTTTCGAAATGCCATAAAAATTGTGAAAAAGCTCTGCCAATATTAATAATCGGCAGATATTCGCGCCATAGTACGTATTCTCAATTAGATACGGCACGCCATGTCTCTACAGTTTAACCATTGGTTTTCAATTTCTCCACGTAATCGTCTATCATCCTCATTTCGGTGGGAATATCAATTTGTTGTGGGCAGTGTGGTGCGCATTGTCCGCATCCTATGCAGTGGCTAGCTTGCCGCAGTTTTGGCACGCTGCGGTCGTAGCCCACGAGGAAAGCGCGTCGCTGGCGGGAGTAGTTTTCGTCGCGGTCGTCGGGGTGCGGGTGGTTGCCTTCGGCAATGCATTTGTTGTAGTGCGAGAAAATGGCGGGGATGTTTATCCCGTAGGGACACGGCATGCAGTAGTTGCAGGCGGTGCAGGGCACGTTTTTCAGATCGTACACCTGTCGGGCTATGTCCATCAGAAAAGCGTTCTCCTCGTCGGTGATGGGGCGCAGCGGCGAGTAGGTGGCGAGGTTTTCTTTCAGGTGTTCCATGTAGGTCATGCCGCTGAGTACGCACAACACGCCTTCGGGGGTGCCTGCATAGCGGAAAGCCCATCGTGCCACGGGCGACTGTGGCTCGCGTTGCTGCATCTGTTTTACAATGTAGTCGGGCAGGTTGGCCAGCCGTCCGCCGAGAAGCGGTTCCATTATCACGGCGGGGATGCCGCGTTTGCGCAGCTCCTCGTAGAGGTACGAGGCGTCGGTGTTGCGCGGGTTTATCTCGTCGGCAAAGTCCCAGTCGAGGTAGTTGAGCTCTATCTGCACAAAATCCCAGTGGTAGCGTCCTTCGTCGTGCCATTGCAGAAGCATGTCGAAAATCTTGATGTCGCCGTGGTACGAGAAGCCGAGGTTGCGGATGCGGCCTTTCGTTTTCTGCTCCACCAGCCAGTCGAGGATGCCGTTGTCCATATATCGTCCGTTGAAAGTCTGAATGGCGTCCTTCTCCTCCGAGCTGCCGCCGATGCTGTGCAGCAGCAGGTAGTCCACATAGCTGGTCTGCAGCTCCTTAAGCGAGTTTTCGAACATCTGTTGCGATGCTGTGCGGCTCCATGTGCGAGGGTCGAAATTCGACAGTTTGGTGGCAATGAAATATTTGTCGCGCGGGTGTCGGGCAAGGGCTATACCGGTGCTGTGTTCCGACTGCCCCTTGCAGTATGCCGGCGATGTGTCGAAATAGTTGACTCCGTGTTCCAGAGCGTAGTCCACCTGTTGGTTTACCATATCTTGGTCGATGGGGGAGTCGGGGTTTTCGCGTGCCGAGCCGCCGGCCTCCACGGGCAGACGCATCATGCCGTAGCCCAGCAGCGACACGCGGTCGCCGGTGTTGGGGTTGGTGCGGTAGGTCATCTCTCCGTTTCCGTCGGTGACGTTCTCGCTCGAAACAGTGGTGTTGTTGTTATCGTTTTTGCAGGCCGCCAGCAGTGCCGATGAAGCCACCGCAGCGCCGCCCAATGTCTGTAAAAAATCTCGTCGCTTCATATTTAAGTTAGGAATTAGGAGTTAGGAATTAGGAGTGCTTTTTATATTGTTAGACAATTGATTGGAAATATCTTTTTTTGATTTCTGTTTATCTTTCATTGTTTTTGTTATTGACCTAAGAATTCTGATTATTTCGTCGCAATCGGTCGATAATATATTGTAGGTTTCTTTTTCGATATATTTGGATTCGAAAAGCAAGTCAAGCCAATATGACGTTTCGCCAGCTTCCTTCAATGAAATGTACATCTTTGATATGAAATCCGCTTCCGATTGGGCGTTAATAGCTTCGGCCACATTAGCACCTATACTTGTTCCACAGCGCAGCAATTGTTTCGACATAACGAATTCATGTTTTTCTTCGTATAAAAATTTGTATGTGTTGATCACATTGAGAGCAAAATCTTTGCTTTTTCGTTCGATGATACTGCTTTTCATTTATTTAAAGTATTTTTGATTTGGTATTATTTCCAACTCCCAACTCCCAACTCCTAACTCCTACCTCCTAACACCTAATTAATAACCTGTTGTTCATTTCCTTCCACATAGATGGCGCTGAAAGGCCGAGCTGGGCAGAGGTTCTCGCAGGCGCCGCAGCCAATGCATTTGTTGGTATCCACGGCGGGCACCTGAACGCCTTCGTAGTCCACCATCTGAATGGCGCCGGTGGGACAGTGTCGGGCACAGTTGCCGCAGCTCACGCCGTCGGTGAGGGGAACGCAGTTTTTGGCTATCCACACGGCATGTCCTGCGTGTACGGCCGTTTTGTCGGCGGGCGTTATCTTGCGAATGGCTCCCGTGGGACACACCTCGCTGCAGCGGCTGCATTCGGGACGGCAGTAGCCCCGCTCGAACGACATCACAGGCTGCATAAAGGTGGAAAACTCTGTGCTGGGACGCAGCACGTCGTTGGGGCAGGCCGACACACACAGCTGACAGGCGGTGCAGTGGCGGTTCATATTTCGGTGCGAGATGGAGCCCGGAGGGGTGATGCGTGTCTTGCGCTCGGGTTGCTGCTTGTCCTCGATAACCGCCAAGCCGCCGTCCACTTTCATCTGCGTTTGCGCCATGGCCGCCGTGGCGGTGAGCATCCCCGCTGCGGCAAGGAAAGTGCGGCGCGAGGGGTCGGAGGGGGAGGGGGTGTTATCGGCCGTTTCGGCTTTCCGGGCCTTGGGCAGAGAGAAGTGCAGGGCGTCGAACTTGCATTTGGCCAGACAGTCGCCGCACACCACGCAACGGCTGTAGTCCACGGTGCCGTTTTTGAAATCGATGGCTGAAGCCTTGCAGTTTTTCTCGCACAAGCCGCAGTGTTTGCATTTGTCGTTGCTGAAACGCACCTTGAAAAACGAGAAACGGGCAAAGAAACTGAGGGTGGTGCCCACGGGGCATATGCTGTTGCAGTAGGCACGTCCCCAGCGCAGTGCCAGCAGAGCCAGCACCACCAGCGTTATTATCGCCACAGCGAAAGTGCTTACGCTGCGCATCCATATCTCCACTTCGGAGAAATAGTAGGTGTCCGTCTCCATACCTGCAAGGGTGTTTATAAGCATGTCGTACAGCGGACGGAACAGACTGTTGACAATACGTCCGTAGGCACTGTAGGGCGCCAAAAGCGTGGTTACGGGCGCAAAACCTATTATCAGGCATACTACGAAGATGCCCAACAGACTGTAGCGCAGCCATTTGTGTTCCTTGGTGTGGCGAAAGCGGTTTTTCCATATCTTGCCGCCAATCCACGAAAAGAAGTCCTGCATCACGCCCAGCGGGCAGATGACGCTGCAGTATATCCTGCCAAAGACGAGGGTTAGGACTATCAAAGCGGCGATGACGATGAAATTCATTGCCAAAACGGCGGGCAGCAGCTGTATCTTAGCCACCCAGTTTATCCAGAGGTTAAGCCTCCAGCTGACGCCAAGGAAAAGAAGCGTTACCAGCGTTATCATCGCAATGGCGAGGGCTATTCGTGTTTTTCGTAACATAATGGTTGTTATAAGGTTATATCTTGGTTTTGTTTAAAATCATCCCCAATTGGCGAAGATAATCCAGCAGTAAGGTGTTGATGATTGTCTCTTTGCGGGTCATAAGGGTTATTTAATTTCAAATTCATTTGTTAGCAGATGCCATTTACTGACGTTGGTATACCAACGAAATTTCATGTTTTCTCTCTCAACAGCAGCGGAGTGCATTCGTTTGTCTTCTGTCGAATAATACACATTGAACCTATATTTTCCTGTGCGTAGGCTTCTGCCGAAACTGCCAACCCAAGCATGAGTGGTGTCGTTTGGCAATAACGGCGATAGTCCCTCGAAATTCAAATCGATTCTTCCTCCTAAATTGCCGAAATATGCGCTGCCATCCCAAAAGGAAACCGTGCCCCAGAAAAATCCGGGTAGCCATTCTCCGTAAAGAGTGTCGTTGCTATTGTTAATGACCTCGAAAAAAGGTCCGGGGATTTCATCGTTTGAATAATATTTGAATCGAATGTGGACATCGGGTGAAGGCTTTGAAAATAGCTTGAAGGTAAACCAACACTCGACAAAGGATTCTTCGTTTCGGCTGTTTGGAAAGTCGTTTTTCTTAAGTTCGAACTGAAGATTTGTCTCTATCGAATATTCGTCGCCTGTCAGTATGAAACTTTTTTCCAGAGAGTCTTTGCCTGATTCGTTTCCCGAAAAAAATGCCATTATTCGGTATTCTCCCTTTTGTTCCAAATGGAAGGATGCGTATTTGTATTCTGCGGTGTCGTCAAGCAATAACACATTTTCGCCGTCGGGGAGCGTCATGCGCAAGCTAGCGTGAGCAACTTCCTGCAACTTGTTTTCGTACAATATGCTCATGTCGCATTGCGCCTTTGCGGAGGCGATGCCAATGGCTATCGTTGCGAAAAAGAGTGTTAGTCTGTTCATGTTATTGCATGTTTTGAAATAATGTATCGTCTCTTTTTTTCAATCTGCAAAGTTACGAAAAAACTCGTTACTTTTTCCCGTCTTGACGGATTTTTTATAAACATTCCCGGCTTTTGGCGATGGCGGCGTTTTTGTCACTCCTGCGTGTCGAAGAGAAACCGCCGGGACAACGTCTCGGCAGCCTCGTTGCCAAACATCTGCCGCACGGTGTTGATGGCAGGACCGCCGTTGCAACGGCAAAGTGCTGAAAGTGGTAAACTCTTTCCCCGATTTACGGTAAAGATAGTGGAGTCGTTTTCGGGAGTGAAATGAAAAACTTTCAATAGCCGTAGCCAAATTGCTAATAAAAAAGTGCCGAGGAAACCTCGGCACTTTTTTTGTCTGAAATCACTCTCGCACTGCCAGCACTATGCGTTGTGCCGGGCTGCCGCCCACCT
>JAFSOU010000117.1 GCA_017443265.1 Bacteroidales bacterium
AAGTGAGGAGTTAGGAGTTAAAATCTTTTCCTCAACTCCTAACACCTAACTCCTAACTCCTAACACCTAACTCCTAACTCCTAACTCCCAACTCCCAACTCCCAACTCCTAACATATCACACCGCTGCCAAGCACCACGGGGTCGGTGGGGTGGTAGATGATGCCGAACTGTCCGGCGGCAACGCCCGAAATTGCTTTGTCGGAAACGATGTCGGCGCCTTGTGGCGTGAGTTTCAGCGTTCCGGTGTTGAAATCGGGTGTGTGCCTGATTTTGAAACGGATACGTTCTCCGTCGGTGAAGGTGATGGCGGGGTTCATCGTCATCATGTCTGCAAGGTGAATCACCTCCACGTACTGGGCTTCGGGGTCGTAGCCTTTGGAGACGTATATTATGTTGTTTTCCACGTCCTTGCGGATGACAAACCACGGCCCTTCGCCGAGCCCCAGTCCTTTGCGCTGACCAATGGTGTGGAACCAGAAACCCTTGTGTTTGCCGAGTTTCCGTCCGGTCTCCAGCTCTATTATGTCGCCTTCGCGCTCGCCCAAGTATTTGCGGATGTAGTCGTTGTAGTTTATCTTGCCGAGGAAACAAATGCCTTGGCTGTCGTGGCGTGTGGCGCTTGGCAGGCTCATCTTTTCGGCCAGCAGCCGCACCTCCGATTTTGGCAGATGCCCTATCGGGAACATGGCCTTACTCAGCTGGTGGTAGTTGAGGCGTCCGAGGAAATCGGTCTGGTCTTTCACCGGGTCGTTGGCGGTGCCCAGCCAGCAGATGCCCTGCTCGTCCTGCCACTGTCGGGCGTAATGTCCTGTGGCGATGCGGTCGAACTGGTAGCCGGCATTCTCCTCGAAGGCGCCGAATTTTATAAGGCTGTTGCACATCACGTCGGGGTTGGGGGTGAGGCCTTTGGCCACGGTGTCCATGGTGTAGCGTCCCACACGGTCGAAATATTCCTGCTGTAGGTCCACTATGTCGAACTTGCAGCCGTATTTCTTTGCTATCCATGTGGTTATCTCCACATCCTCTTCCGATGGGCAGTCCCATTCCTCGTCGTTGTCGTTCATGCCTATTTTGATGTAGAAGATATGCGGGTCGTAGCCCTGATCTTTGAGCAGGGGCACCACCACGGAGCTGTCAACGCCTCCCGAAACAAGTGCGGCTATGTTCATTGTTTGTTGTCTTTAAAAAAAGTCGGAGGCGTTGCACCTCCGACTCATGTATTTTATTGCTTTATAAGCACTTATCGACGCGAGTTGCTGTTGCGGCTGTTCGAGTTGTTTGAAGAGTTGCTGTTTTTAGGTTGTGTGGCGGTGTTTTGTGTGTTGGGTTTGGGGTTGTTGTAACCGCGGTTGCCGTTGCCGTTGTTGGGTTGAGGTTTGGGTTGTGTGGTTGTAGTGCGGTTTGAGTTGTTGGTGGCGGGACCGTTGTTGTGCTGTGGCTTACCGTTGTAAGTGGGTTTGGGAGCGGGCTTCGGTTTGCGCGGTTTTACGTTGGGCTGCGCAAAGTAGTTGTGTTGATATGTGGCAGGGTGTACCACTCTTGGACGTGCGTTGTAAATGGGGATACGCCAGCGGAAGGTGGCTTCGCACACGCGGTGTTTGAAACCAAGTATCTGTGCTACGTTGGCGGGATAGCCGTTGGCACCTTCCACCCACACGCAGTTTAGGTCGAGGGGAGTGAATATTTCCTCGTTGGTTTTAACGTCGAAACCGTAAACCCACACTTCGTAGTAGGTGAGGCTGTAGCGTTCCATCCACACGTCGAGGGCATAGACGTACGAAGTCTGGAAATCGGGGTAACAGCCGCAGTAGAACAGCATTTCGGGATGCTGGTTGAGGTAGTTCACCACACGGGTGGCCTGCGATTTTCTGAAAAATTGTACCGACGAGTCGGCAAAACTAACCGTGCTTGCCAAAAACAAGAACGTTAAAACAAAAATTACTTTTTTCATCTAGAATAAGGTTTTAAAATTTCTTTGCAAAGGTACAAAATATTTTGTTTTTTACAAAAAATATGTGTTTTGTTGTTCGTTGTTTTTGTGTAATCAATTGGTCTTTAGATGTTTGTAGTAAAAACTTTTCGCCATGCCAATTTTTGATGCATCATATTTGCGAAAAAAAATGTATTTTTGCACTTGTCATATAAATCAAATAACAATGGAAAACAACTTGAAATCCTCGGAACTTGTGCTTGCTGGCGACGGCAGCCTTTATCACATACACCTAACCGACGAACATATCGCCGACACCGTTTTTCTGGTGGGCGACCCCGGCCGTGTGGCAATGTTCGAAGAACTTTTCGAAAGAGTGGAGTATAAGACGCAGAACCGCGAAATTTGCTCTGTTACAGGTGTTTATAAGGGCAAACGTATCACCGCCCTTTCCACTGGCATGGGCACCGACAATATCGACATTGTGGTGAACGAGCTCGATGCTGCAGTGAATATCGACCTCGCAACACGTCGGCCCAAAACCACCCACCGCACGCTGAACCTCATACGCATAGGCACTTCGGGAGCCCTGCACCCCGACATCGAATGCGGCTCGCTGGTGGCTTCGGAGTACGCCCTCGGCCTCGACGGGCTTCTCAATTTCTACGCCCACGACGAGGCTCTGTTCGAGAAAGATATGAACGACGCTTTTGCACGCCATGCCAACCTGCCGCCGCAGATTCAGAAAACCTACCTTGCCAAAGGTAGTCCCGAACTGCTCAAAGCTCTGGCTTTCGACTGTGTGAAAGGCATAACCGCCACAGCCTGCGGTTTTTACGGTCCTCAAGGACGTCAGCTGCGACTCCGCACCGCTATCGACGACATCAACCACATACTCTCCACCTTCAACTACAACGGTCACCGCATAACCAATTTCGAGATGGAGACTTCGGCTATCTATGGCCTTTCCAAACTGTTGGGACACAATGCTTTGACAATTTGCCTGATTATAGCCAACCGTCCCACCGGCAAGTTCCTAAGCGACTACCATCCGCAGATGCGTCAAACCATTGTAAATATGATGGATAGGGTGGCGGCCATGTAATTTCGTAATTGCGAAAAAACATTTTCGATGAAAAGCCTGAAAATTTCCGCCAAGATATATCTGCTGTTTTTGGCAGTGTTTTTCGTGTTCAGGCTGCTGCTGCTGTTTGTCAACTTCGGCCGGCTCGACGGCGCCACCTTCGGCGAGGTTTGCACGGCGTTCCTTATCGGTTGGAAATTCGACACCAACGTGGTCTGTTTTATAATGGCATTTCCGGTGCTGGCGCTCATTGTGGCCGATTTTTTCGGCAAAATGCCCAATTGCCTGCGCCGGATACTTATAGTGTTCCTTTCGGTTGTAGCTACGGCGGCGTTTCTCGTATGTGGAGCCGACATACCTTATTACAGCGAATTTGTAACACGTTTCAACGTGGCGGCGTTCAACGAGTTCGGCAACGGCAACACCGGCAACGTGCTGAAAATGATTTTCACCGAGCCGCGGCTGATATTGTACATTATTCCGGTGATAGTGCTTACAGCCCTTTTCATCTGGCTTTTGACCAAAATTTTGAACAAAAACCTTGTGTTTGAGAAAGGCAAGTATTGGCAAAAGGCACTCTCTGCCGTAATACTTGTTGTGCTGATATTTTTCGGTATGCGCGGAAGAATCGATTTCGCCCGCAGGCCGCTTATCCTCAACGATGCTTTTTTCTGCCGCAACCATTTCCTCAACCAGCTCGGACTCAACCCCAACTATGTGCTTATACGCAGTGCCGGCGAAAAACTGAACAACGATTATTTCTCCGATGTGGATGAAAAACAGGCTCTTGCCGAAGTGAGGCGGCAGCTTGGAATTGCCGACAACGGCGAGGACTTTCCGCTAAGCCGGAAAATCGAGTACGACGGCGAACCCCGCAAATTTAACGTCGTGGTGGTGCTGATGGAGAGCATGAAAGCCAGCAACCTAGGCCATTTCGGCAACGGTCGGGGCATTACTCCGGTGCTGGATTCGCTGTGCGACAAATCGCTGTTTTTCAACAATTTCTATTCGCAAAACACCCGCACCTGCTACGGCATTTTCAGCACTTTGGTGTCGTATCCCGCCATGTGGCCGGGCAACCCGCTGTATGCCACTCCTTTACGGAAATATGAAAGTTTGCCTTCGGTGCTTTCGCAAAACGGATACTCCACAGGGGCGGTTATTCCTCACGAGCGGTATTACGACAATATCTACGGTTTCTGCTTGGCCAACGGTGTGGACACCGTGCTGGCGCTCGAGGACTACCCAAAAGGCGAAGTGGCCAACACTTGGGGCATCCCCGACCATCTGCTTTTCGACCACTCCATTGCCCTGCTCGACGCACTCGACGCTAAAGGCCGTCCGTTTTTTGCCACCTTGCTCACTGTGAGCAACCACCTGCCTTTTGTGCTGCCCGACAAAAAGATTTACACTCCACGCCATCCCGACTATTCCGACGAGGAAAAAGAAATAGAGTACGCCGATTTCTGCATAGGGCGTTTTTTGGCACAAGCCGCCACCAAGCCGTGGTACGACAGCACCATTTTCGTCTTTCTCGGCGACCACGGCAAAGCCTCCGACTCGCCGTATCCCATTTCGCTCGACTTTGTGCATGTGCCGCTGATTATTTATTGTCCTTCACTTATCGAACCGAGGGTTTACGATAGCGTGGCTTCGCAAATAGATGTGTTTCCGGTACTTATGGGCGTTTTGCAGATGAGCTACAACAACAGCACTTTCGGAGTGGATTTGCTGCGTCAGCCAAGGCAATACGCCTATTTTATGAACGGCGACAAATACGGCGTGGTGGATGGACAGTGGTACTACACTTGCGACTTGCAGGGCAATGGCGAAGGACTGTACCATTATCCCGATGGCGACACCACAAACTACCTCTCCAAATATCCTGCAAAGGCCAAGGAGATGAAAACTTACGGCGTAAGCAACTGGAAAACCACTATTGCGCTGAACGGCAACAGGATGGAAGTGTCGAGGTTCTTGCGGTAGGCTGATGCGGTTTTGTTTAGTAAAAAACTTTTGCAAAAGCCGTTTTTTTTGTGTAACTTTGCAGTAAAATTTTTAACAATATGAAATTACCCAAAATCAAAAATAAAGCACTGAAAATCATTCTTATAGTGCTGGGAATACTTGTCGGCTTGTTCCTTCTTCTTGCTGTGCTTGTTTCGCCAATAGCCAAAAGCTATATCGAGAAACATAGCGTGGAACTTATTGGCCGACAGATTACTATGGACAAACTGCGTGTAAATCTGTTCAACGCTTCGGTGAAAATTGAGGGCTGCCACATCACCGAGCAGGACCTGAAAACCGATTTCGTTACTTTCGACACACTTAAAGTCGCCATAAATCCCTTTAAGCTGATTTCCAAAGAGGTGAACATCAGATATATAACCCTTGCCGGCCCCGACATTAAAATAATAAATATGGGCGAGCGGTTCAATTTTTCCGACCTCTTGGAACTTGGCGACACCACCGAAACCGTGGACACTACGCCGTCGGAATGGGCGATAGGCATCTACAATATAAACCTGCACGACGGACGATTCACCTACACCGACAAGGGGATGAACAGCAGCTGGGCTTTGAAAAATATTAAAGTTGCCATTCCCGGACTTTATTTCGGCGGTCAGGAGACCAATGCCGGCATATCGCTGCAGCTGGCCGACGGCGGCACCCTCACCACCGATGCCACCTACGATGCCGACAACGACAAATACGGCCTCGACCTGAAACTCGACAAAGTGGCATTGCGCAACGCCGAACCTTTCGCCAAGGACTTCTTGAACGGACTCTCGTCGTTGGCTGGAACGCTGACGGGACACCTGAAAATCAACGGAAGTCTCGAAAATGTTACCGATATAGATATTTTCGGAAATCTTAGTTTGAACAACGTAGCGGTGGATATGCAGAAAGGCCGTCTGGCATCGTTAAAAAGCCTCGCAGTGTCGGTGAACCGTATCAACCCCTATAATAATGTTTACGATTTTTCGACCGTCAACCTCAAAGGTCTCGAGACGCATTTCGATATGTACGCCGACGGCACTACCAATTTCTCCAACCTCACCAAGAGCACCGGCGAGTCGCAACCCGCCGATACCGCTTACAAGGAGGAACCCAAGAACGATACAGCGCAGACTGTATCTCCCGCCGCAGCACCGGCATTGCTGCTGAAAGTGGGACAACTCGATATCGAGGGCGTCAATTTCACCTTCAACGATTTCACTATGGCCGAGCCGTTCTCGTATCCCGTCACCAACATAAGGATGAAAACCGACAATTTTGTGCTTGGCGACAAGGAAAAGGCACTGATGCTACTTGCCCAGCTGCCCAACGCCGGAAGCCTTATGGCGCGCTGGAAAGGTGGCATGTCGCTCAACGAGGACCAATATCTGTACCTGTCGCTGAAAAACGTTACCCTGAAAAACTTCTCGCCCTACGTCCTTCATTACCTCGCGTATCCCGTAAAGGAAGGCGTGCTCTCGTTCACCAGCGAGAACACCCTACGCAGCTCGCAGCTGAACGGGAAAAACAAGATAGACATCTATAACCTCAATGTGGAGAAAAAACGCCGCGACCTGAAACCCGAATACAATATACCTTTGCGCACCGCCCTCTACATTCTCAAGGACAAGGACGACAAGATACAGATAGACCTGCCCATCAAGGGCAACATCAACTCGCCCGAATTTTCGTACACCAAGATTATTTTCAAGACTTTGGGCAACCTATTGGTGAAGGTGGCTCTGTCGCCGCTGAATTTTGTGGCCAACGGCCTCGGCTTTACGAAGGACGAACTCTCGCACGTGGATTTCAGCCTGTTCCAGCGCGACCTCACCTCCGAACAGTACGAAAAACTGTCGCGCCTCGCCGATGTGGTGAAGTCCGACCCCGACATGACACTGACCCTCGAACAAAGCGTTGATTACCAGAGTGCTCTGAAAGACCTCCCGATTTTTGAGCTAAAACGGGAGTATTATCTGTCGCTAAATCCTCAAAAGCAGGGCAAACCCTTGTCGAGCCTCGATGTTGCCAGCATTGTGGATATCAAGGACAAGGACAAGGATTTTCGCGCTTTTGCCGAAAACCGTCTGGGCGCCTCGCTGGAGCAGGGCATCGCCGATCGCTTCCCCGCCGACACCATTGACGCGCATGTCCTGCGGCTTATGGAGATGCGCAACCGGCAAGTGGGGCATTTCCTTTTGGAAAAAGTGCAGGTGCCTCAGGAGCAGCTCTCGATCAAGTCCATCGATTTGAACACCCTTAAAGATGGCAAGTACGACAGCAAGTACGACGTGAAACTCAACGCCAAGGATGTCGAAGGCGCGAAGGAGATTAAGTAATTGGTTGTCAGGGGACAGAACCGCTAATTAGCAATTAGTAATTATAAAAGCAGTTGGGGTCGGCAAACGAAAGATTGC